>NZ_CP108101.1:5516210-5822666 GCF_036195325.1 Streptomyces sp. NBC_00234
GCGCTCCGGCTCCCAGGGGCGCGACCAGTCCGCGCCGCCCCGGATGGCGCGGAGCATCTCGTCGAAGGCGCTGTCGTCGGAGTAGTAGAAGACCGACGGGTCGGCGCCGGAGGTCACTCCGGGTGTGGCGCGGGAGCTTGCCCCCGCCAGCAGGTCGGCGAGCCGGTGGTAGAAGGTCTCCAGCGGCAGGCGGGTCGGGAACAGGGCGTGGTAGCAGTCGAACAGCTCCGGATCGTCGCTGATCAGCTGCGACCGGCTCTCGTCGTACAGATCCGTGCCGGGCAGCGGGGTCAGCACCGAGAAGCTCGGCATGTCGACCTGGAGCTCCTCCACGGTGTGGCTGAGCCGGGCGAAGTCCTCGTCGAGCCAGTTGGGCTGCACGATGAAGTTGGCCCGCACCTTGACCCCGTTGGCGTGGAACATGTCCAGCGCCCGCCGGGTCTGGCCCGGGTCGGTTCCCTTGCGGTAGCCCGACAGTTCGTCGTCCGTCATCGACTCCGCACCGACCAGCACCGAGTCCAGACCGACCTCGGCCCAGCGGGCGATCACATCGGGCCTGCGCAGCGCCGTGTCGGTCCGCACGTACATGTGGAACCGCTTGCGGAAACCGGCCTTGTCGATGGCGTCGGCCAGCTCCAGCATGCGTCCGGGCTGGATGAACGCCTCGTCGTCCACGACGTACAGGTTCCGGCCCTCGATGTCGGCCATCTCCGCGAGCACCCGGTCGATGTCCTTCACCAGGTAACGCCGGTCCGTCATCCGCCACAGCGAACAGAACTTGCAGGTGTACGGACAGCCGGCGGTGAAGCGGATCAGCGACACCGGGCGGTACACCGAGTGGAAGTAGTCCCCGCGGTGGTGGGAGAGCAGCGAACGGTCGGGCATCGGCAGGTTGTTGAGCGCCGCCGGCTTGGGACGGCGGTCGCGCTCCAGACCGGTGCGCGCGTCGTACGGGGCGAGCCCCGACACGGGCGAGGGAGAACGGCCGGCCTCCAGCTCGGCGGCCAGATGGCTGAGTGCGGCGCCGCCCTCACCGGCCACGATCCAGTCGGCCGAGAAGCCGTTCAGCCACTCCGCCGACACCGTCGGATGGTGGCCGCCCAGCACGATCGGGACGTCCGGCCACAGCCGCCGGGCCTCCCGGCTCACTTCCCGCGAGACGTGCACGCTGGTCGTGTACGGGATGGCCACACCGATCAGGTCGGGCGGCTCGTGCGTCTGCGCGTACGTCTCCAACGACGGGTCCAGCCGCAGATCGTGGATGGTCACGTCGTGGTCGCCGCGCAGCGCGCCGCCGAGGTACTCCAGCGGCAGCGGCTCGCAGCAGCTCAGCCGGTCGCTGAGGAGGGCCCGTTCGTTACGAGGCCACACCAGCAAGACCCTCATCGGATCCCTCCCTTTCGTTGGTCCCGTTCCCCGTGCCGGCGCCCCGGGCCGGCGGCCCGTCCTGGCAGAAGACGGAGGTCGCGATGGCGTGCAGCCGCTCGGACTGGATACGGAGGTCCTCGCTGCCCAGGGCGGCGGCGAACATCCGGCTCATGGCGGTGCCTTCGTGGATGCCCCGCTTGGGCCGCCAGGCGACCTCCGCGGGCAGGACCTCGGCGGCGGCGCTGCGCAGCACCCACTTCGCCGTGCCCTCGCGGACCTTCAGCCGTCCCCGGATGCCGAGGGCCGACGCCATCACCTCGCGCGTCCAGTACGGGTAGCGGACGACGATGTCGCGGGTGTCGGCGAAGGCGGGGCCGAACTCGTTGCTCCGGGCCGTCGCGGCGGTCTGCGCGACCACCGCCCGCTCGATGTCCGCCTCGCCGCCGGTGCCGCCGAGGCCGGCGAACAGCAGGTCGGCGCCGTAGCCGGAGAGCAGCACCTGACGCCGGTCGGCGGCCATGGTGGTCAGCAGGAAGCAGGCGGGCGCGGCGATCTGGAGCGTCAGCAGGTCCCAGGTCTCCAGTGCGCGGATCATGTCCGGCAGCAGCTCCGTGAGCTGGTCGGGGCCGAACATCAGCTCGTGGTGCTTGCTGCCCAGACGCTCGGCGAACCACGCGGCCTGCTCGAACTCGTCGCCGAACGGCGTGCCCACGGTGTACGTGTGCAGTTCCGCACCGGAGGTCTCCCGGGCCGCCAGCGCCGCGACCGTCGAGGAGTCCACCCCGCCGCTCAGCATGACGCCGATCTCGTCGACACCGGCGGCCAGTTGGGCCACCGAAGCGCCCAGCGCGGCGCGTACGGCGGCCACCGCCTCCTGCGGGTCGGTCGCCGTGGGCTTCTCCGGCAGCGCGCGCACCTGACGGGTGGAGACCGGCTCGGTGCCGTACGTGTCGACGGCCAGCGTCACCGCGGTGTTCGCGGGGACCGACGTCACCCCCGCGAAGCGCCCGCCGGGCAGCAGCGACTGCGCCGCGTCTCCCAGCACCGGGGCCCCGGCGAGCAGCGGCAGCACCGCTCCGGCCGAGGTGGCGACCAGCAGGGTGTCGTCGGCGGCGCGCGCGTAGTGCAGCGGGCAGGTGGCGCCCACATCGCTCCACAGGGTGGCCCGGCCGTCGCGTACCAGCACCGCGCAGTAGCGCGCGTAGCACCGCTCGGTCCAGGACAGCAGTTCGTCGAGCGGGGCGTGGACCGGCGGGGCCTCCTCGGTCAGCCGGTCGCCGTGCACGATCAGCGCGTCCGCGCCCTCGCGCACCACCAGCGTGCTCAGTCCACGGCCCGTGCCCAGGGCTTGGAACTCCACCGGGCCCGAGTGGCAGCGCAGCAGGAAACCGGCCATGTCAGTACACCCCTTCGACGCGTCGTCCTTCGGTGAATTCCGGGGAGTACGGATCCCCCAGCCAGGGCCAGGGGTAGCGCTCGGCGGCCACCCCGTACGGGCGCACCCGGCGCGCCCGGTCGCGCTCCAGGAAGCCCGGCACCAGCGCGTCGTCGGTCAGCCGCCAGACCCGCACCCGGCCTTCCTCGCCGTACGGCACCTCGGCGCCGTGCTCGTCGATGACGTCCAGCGCGACGTGCGGCCGGCAGGGGACGTAGACCACCCGGTGGTCGTCCTCCGCCTCGAACGGCTTCTGCCAGTTGATGCCGGTGGTCGACGTGCCGTACATCCCGACGACCGGCACCCCGGGGAAGACCTCCTCGCGCAGCTGGCGGTGGGCGTCGGGCTCCATCGTCGTACCGGCGTGCACGATGGCCCGCACTCCGACCAGCGCCTCGGTGCCCAGCCGCTCGGGGAGCATGTCCAGCAGCCGTGAGGTGCAGAAGACCACCCCGATGTCCTGCGCCCGGACCACTTCCGCCACCTGGTCCCAGATGTGCTCGACGTACCGGTCGTACGCGGCCGTCATGCCCTCCTCGCCGAAGATCTTCACGATCCGGGGGTCGAGGTCGATCGAGAAGCACATGCCGCCGCGGCGTTCCGCGAACGCGACGACGAGCCGGCCCGTGGTGTGCGGGCCCATCGGTCCGACGAACAGCCAGTTGGTGTTCCTCGGCACTCCGTGCAGATCCAGGAACTCGTCGGAGAACTCCAGGATGTCCGCCCAGTAACGGGCGCCCCAGGTGCCGTGCTTGGCGGGCCCGGTGGTGCCGCCGGTCTGCGCGGCCCAGAGCGGGCCGCCCTCGCCGAGCACCGACCGCGGGACGAAGTTCTCCAGCGGGGTCCGCCGCGACGCCTCCTCGTAGTGCATCTGGTCGGCGCCGTCCGTCAGCCCGAGCAGGGTGATGGCGTCCTGGAGGCTGCGGACCTTCTCCAGGGCGTTGGTGCCCAGGCGCCGGTCCCGCTCCAGCCAGTAGGGGGTGCCATGCCGGGGGTCTAAGTGGAGGCGGACGGTCCGGCGAACGTCGTCATCGGTGATCGGACGGAGCACCGACTCGCTCGGACTTCGCATGGCGGATCCCTCTTCTCTGATGCTGTTCCTGCCGCCGGTCACGCGGAGGTGCCCGGCAGAACTGCCTTCTTCTTGAACAGGAAGTCGGCCAGATACCCCTCGTGCGGATCGTGGGGGTCGTAGCCGCGGTCGAACTGCTCGCCGCCGAAGACCTTGTCGACGCCCGGCTCCTCGGCGAGCGCCCGTACCAGCCCGCCCGCCTCGCCGACCACGGACACGATCAGCGAACCCGCGCAGGCCGCGACCGCCTTCGAGCGGGGGACGTGCGCCACCGCCGTGAACGGGAACGGCAGTTCCGTCCCGAACAGCGGCGAACCCGCGTCCAGCAGCAGCACCGTGGGACGCAGATACGCCACCCCGTCGAGATCCACCCGGAGCGGCACCCCGGTGGCGGCCTCGGTGACGTCGACCGCGCCGGCCGCGATCTCCCGCTCGATCCGGGTCGCCAGCGCGTCCCGCGCGGCGCGGTCCGGGAAGGCGGGCACGGCGGCCGACGGGTCGTCGAGCGGCAGCACCGGACGCGTCGCGAACTCCCGCGCGAGCTGCCCGGCCGCCTCCTCGGCGTCGCCGAGCACGACGAGGGAGCTGATGTTGGTGCACAGCCGCCCGCAGCCGGCGAACGCCTCCCGGGCCAGCCGCTCCCAGGCGTCCTTCGGCCCGTCGGCACCGACGAGCGCCCGGCTGCGGCCGTAGTGATACGTCTTGACCTTCCCCGGAGCGAGGTCGCCGGGGACCTCCTCGCCGGGCCACAGCACCTGGTCGGCCAGCCGGCGCAGGGCCGGCGCGTCGCCGTGCACCAGCGAGACCGCGTTGTCCGGCAGCCCGGCCGCGTACAGCGCCTCGGTGAACAGCGTCGCGGTGAACGGGTCCCGGGCCGAGGTGCTCAGCAGCACCGGACGGCGTGCGGCCAGGGCCTGGAGCCACTCGACGCCGATGGTCGGGAAGTTGTCGGGCACCCGCACGTGCACGGACCGCCCGGCGGGCCGCCAGCTCCACCGCGGGTCGTCGCCGCCCGTCCGGTACGCGGCGACGGTGCCGTCCGGGGACTGCGCGGCGAGGATCTCCTCCATGCGCCCCAGGTCCTCGGCGACCGTACGGACCCCGCGCGCCGCCCGCCGCGACGGGAGACCCGTCGCCGCGGACAGCGCCCGCAGCCACGGGTCGAGCTCGCCGCCGTCCAGCCGGGCGCTGACCCGGGCGGCGGCGTCGCGCAGCAGACCGAACCAGGCGTCGTCGGCGATCCCGCGCAGTACCCGGGCCGTCTTCTCCGCCTCCTGCGCCATCCCGAACTGGACCAGCCGCCCGGCGTTGCCCAGCCGGGCCACCTGCCGCCCGGCACCGTCGTCCAGCCGTCCCGGCCGGTTCGACATCACCGGCCGGGAGCCGGAGTACGCCGGGACGTCCAGGGTGCCCGCAGTGCCCGGGACAGCCGGGGAGGCCGTCCCGGCCGCTGTCGTGAGCATCGTCACTGGACCTCCGGGACCAGGGCCGCGGGCTCCTTGGCCATCGGTGCGCCACCGTCCATCAGACCGAGGCGCGTCTGCACGGTCTTCAGGTTGGCGAGGAAGGCGATGCGCTTGTACTGGCCGTCCTTACGGGTCGGGGTCATGTCGTCGTAGAGCTTCCACAGCTCGTCGATGGAGGCCCCCGGGCTGGAGGTCACCGGGACGTGCCCGGTGTAGCAGTCGGTGTCACTGGTCTCGACCGTGAACTCGACCCGCTTCGCCATGTCCTTTTCGAGGTCGGCGTGGAACGGCACGAAGAAGCACGGCGAGACGATGTCGTGGGGGTTGTCGCCGAGCCGGGCCTGCAGCCAGGTGATGGTCGAGCGCATCGCCTCGTCGGTCTCGCCGGGGATGCCCAGGATCATCGTGGCCTGCGTGCCGATCCCGGCCTTGCCCAGGGAGTCCAGGGCCCGTTCGGTGACCGCGACCTTGACCGGCCGGCCCAGACGCTTGAGCAGCGACCAGTCCAGCGTCTCCACGCCCACCAGCAGCCGGAAGCAGCCGGATTTGCGCAGCATCTTCGCCATGTCGTCGTCGATCAGGTCGGGCCGGGCCTTGGCCTCCCACTCGAACTTGCCCTGGAGGCCGGAGTCCTCGATGGCCTGGCACAGCTCCTGCATGCGCGGGACGTCCTCGACGAAGTCGTCGTCCTCGATCCGGATGCGGTCGAAACCGTGCACCTCGACGAGTTCGCGGATCTCCGCCAGTACGCGCCCGGCGCTGTGCCGGCGCTGACCGACACCCCACTGGTGCTTGGAGTAGCAGTAGGCGCAGGCGTACGAGCAGCCGCGGGCGGTGACGACGTTGCCGGCCCGGCCGCGGGAGATCGTCCGGTACCGCTCCATGTCGGCCAGGTCGCGGGCCGGCATGGGCAGCTTGTCCAGGCGCATCACCTGCGGGGCGGCAGGCGTCTCGACGACCTTGCCGTCGTCGTCGCGGAAGACGATCCCGCGCACCTTGTGGAGGTTCTTGCGGCCGTTGTTGCCGAACTCGTGGACCAGGTGCGAGAAGGTGACCTCGCCCTCGCCCTTGACGACGACGTCGGCGGAGCCGTCCTCGACCAGCTGACGGGCCAGCGGGGTCGCGCCGACACCGCCCAGCACCGTCAGGGCCTTCGGGTGGTGGTGCTTCACCTCGGAGGCGAGCTTGACGCCGTTCTTGAGACTGGAGGTCAGCACCTGGATGCCGACGATGTCCGGGGTGTAACCGCGCAGGGGCTCGTTCGGCGTGGCGAGCGGCCTCTGCAGGACGAAGAGCTGGTCGTCGATGAAGTGGACGTCGGTGCCCGCGGTGTCGTGGAAGGTGCCCTCGCGCAGTACGGCGGCCAGGGACAGCAGCCCCAACTGCGGTGCGGAGATCGACTCCCCTGAGTACGCCGACCGGCGAGCGTTCACGAGAAGAACTTGCATGCTTGTCTGCCTCCTGCGAGTGGACAGTCCTCAGGCGCGGCCCGGCTGACCGCCCGCAGCCTGCGTGCACACGGGGCCTGTGGCTGGAGATCGTGCTGTGCGTGCGGCCCGTGTGCTCACACGGTGGGCCTGCTCCGGTCGTCAGCGGGTGATCAAGGATGGGGGGTGACCGCCGGGCGTCTGGCCCGGCGTGACGGCGTGCCCGGACGCGAGTCCGGTCGATCTGCAGCGGTGCTGGAAGAGCTGGACCGGCACGTGTGCTCCAGCCCACCACGGGCCTCCGGCGCCGTCCAATGCCTTTAACGGGTCGCCCCCGCACAGCCGTGGCATGGGCGTGTTCACCGCCTCCGGCCATGCCTTCGGCGCATCGCGGTGATGCGCCAACGGCTTCTGTGCCGGGGGCCGGCTCTGTGGCAGCATCGCTGCGGAGTTCAGCAGACCGATGTGACCCTGCACGCGCTCTGAGAGGTACCGATGACCGCTTTCCAGCGACCGGCCGATGCAGCGGACGTGACGACCGTGACGTCGGACCCGGAGGCCGACCGCGAGACGTTCTGGCGGGACGGAGTGATCCGCTGGGACAACGTCCTGACGCCCGCTCAGGTGATCGCCCTGCGGGCGTCCATGGAGCGGGCGTTCTTCGACGAGGGCGACAAGCCCGCCGACGGGGTCCTCGACCTGTCCGAGACGCAGGAGAGGCCGAGCGACCGGGCCCTGCTCCAGAAGATCGGCATCTGGCAGAACGACCCCGTCTGCGAGGAGCAGATCCGCCGCCCCGACCTGGTGCCCCGCGTGGAGGCGCTGCTCGGCGGGCCGGTACGGCTCTTCCGCGACCACTCCTTCTACAAGCCCGCGGGCAAGGGCGAGCGCAGCCGCCTGGTGCTGCACCAGGACAACCGCTACTGGCACCTCGACCCGCCGGACGCCGTGACCATCTGGATGGCCCTGGACGACGCCACGCTGGAGAACGGCTGCGTGCACTACGTGAAGGGCACCCACCGCCTGGGCCGGGTCGAGCACATCCGCCCGGAGGAGGGCGCGGTCCTCGTCGAGGCGGTGACCGACCAGGAGACGGTGCCGTATCCGATCCCCGCCGGCAGCGCCCTGGTCCACCACATCAACACCCTGCACGGCTCGGGACCCAACCTCACCGACCTGCCCCGGCGGGCCTATTCGCTGGTCTTCGTGCGGGCGGACACGACGGTGCGCGGCCGGCCGATGACCGACTACCCGCTCGCCGCAGACCTCATCCGGTGAGCGGTCCGATGACCACCGATACCGGAACGGACACCGGCACCCCGCCCGCGGGCCCCGCCGGTCTCCACCCGGACACGTACGAGACGATCCTGCTGGAACGCGCCGACGGCATCGCCTGGGTCACCCTCAACCGGCCCGAGCGGCTCAACGCCACCAACGAGCGCATGCACCACGAACTCATCGACGCCTTCGGCCGGGTGGCTGACGACGGGGTCACCAAGGTGCTCGTGTTCACCGGCGCCGGGGACCGGGCCTTCTGCATCGGCAGCGACCTGGGGTTCCTGGGCGAGGTGCTGGCGGGCGACAAGGGCGACACCGAGGTGTTCGAGGTCTACCTCGCGCGGATGAACCGGGTGGCCTTCGCCCTGGAGCGGCTGCCCATGCCGACCATCGCGATGGTGCAGGCCAAGGCGCGGGCGGGCGGCTTCGAGCTGGCCATGGCCTGCGACCTGGTGCTGATCTCGGAGGAGGCGCGGATCGGCGACGTCCACACCCCGTACGGCCATATGCCGGGCGCCGGGGCCTCCCACCGGGCGGTCCGCAAGATGGGACTCCAGCCCGCGATGGAGATGCTCCTGACCGGCCGTTGGCTGTCGGCCGCCGAGGCCGTGCAGACGGGTCTGGCCCTGCGGGCCGTACCGAAGGACCGGCTGCGCGAGGAGACCACCGCGCTCGCCACCACGCTGGCCGCGATGCCGGGCGACTGCCTGCGTCATCTGAAGGCCGCCGTCATGGGCGGTCTCGGCGTCTCCGTCGAGGAGGCCGTCGCGGTGGAGACGCGTGAGTACCTGGCCCTGATGCGGGGCTCCACCGGGCCCGTGGACGGATTCCGCGAGGGACAGCGCGAACGCGCGGCCCGACGCGGCGAGGCCGGCTGACCGCTCTCGCTTCACGGCGCCCCCGCACCGACGCCGAGCGCCGGTGCGGGGGCGGTTCAACTCACGCCCCCGTAGCGGCGCTTGGCGTCGGCCAGGTCCTCGACCCGGGTGGTGTCCCAGGGCTGTTCCCACCCCGCGAGCCGCAGCAGCCAGGCGACCAGGCTGCCGGTGAAGCCCCAGAGGAACAGGTCCCCGGCCAGGAAGCCCGGCCCGGTGTAGCCCGCGGTCATGCGCACCCGCAGCCGGCCCGCCGGATCGGCGAGCTCCCGTACGGGAATCCGGTGCACGGACACGATCTCGCTGCCGTCGCTCGCCGGTGCGGTGCCGCCCTCCCACCAGCCGAGCACGGGGGTGACCGAGAATCCGCTCCAGGCCAGGTACAGCGGTCGCAACGGTGTGACGACGCGGATGGCCGCATGGTCGAGACCGGCCTCCTCCGCGGTCTCGCGGAGGGCGGTGTGCACCGCGTCGCGGTCGTCGGGGCACACGGAGCCGCCGGGGAAGCACACCTGTCCCGGGTGGTCGCGCAGGGCGCCGGAGCGGCGGAGGAAGAGCAGATCGGGCCCGTTCTCCCCGGTGCCGAACAGGACGAGGACGGCTGAGGAACGGCCCGAGGCCGGGCCCCGCGCGGTATAGCGCTCCAGTTCCGGAGCGCTGTCACGGGCGGCCAGCGAGGCCACCTCGGCCAGCCAGGAGGGCACTTGGGGTCCGGGCGGATGTCCCGTATCGAGAGCCACGGCCGCCAGCGTAGGCGAGCCGCGGGCCCCCGGCGGCGGTCTCCACCGGCATTGGCGGGGAATCGGTCATGCCCTTTACGACGCACCGCGATGCACTCGGGGCATCACTCCCGATCCACCGCGGCGGCACGCCAGTTGGGGACGCCGCGGGGCGTTGCCTCCCGGGTACCGTGAAGTGATCGCGCCGCAGGGGCGTCTCGGGGAGGACAGCGGATGAGTGTGCGTCAGGGGACGGACGGGGCCGGACCGCCGGTCACCGGGCCGATGAACGCGCTGACGGACGTCGCGGGGCTGCGGGTGGGCCACGCGGAGCGGACCGGGGACGGCTGGCTGACCGGCGTCACCGTGGTCCTCGCGCCCGAGGGCGGTGCGGTGGCGGCCGTCGACGTGCGCGGCGGAGGACCGGGGACCCGGGAGACCGACGCCCTGGACCCCCGCAACCTGGTGCAGCGCATCGACGCCGTGGTGCTCACCGGCGGCAGTGCCTTCGGGCTCGACGCGGCGGGCGGCGTGGCGCAGTGGCTGGAGGAGCGGGGGCGCGGCTTCCGCGTCGGGCCCGGAGCGGACCAGGTGGTCCCGGTGGTTCCCGCCGCCGCCCTCTTCGACCTCGGGCGCGGCGGGCAGTGGCGGGCCCGCCCGGGTGCGGAGCTCGGCCGCGCGGCCGTCGAAGCGGCCGACGGTACGGCGGAGGGCGCCGCGGTGCCGCAGGGCTGTGTCGGTGCGGGCACCGGCGCGGTGGCCGGCGGGGTGAAGGGCGGTGTCGGGACGGCCAGCGTGGTGCTGCCGTCCGGGGCCACCGTGGCGGCGCTGGCGGTGGTGAACGCGGCCGGCTCGCTGCTCGACCCCGGTACCGGCGTGCTCTACGGCGCCCGGACGGGACTCGGCGACGAGTTCCTGGCACGCGGGCTGCCCGCCGGTCCTCCGGACGAGGAGCGGCACACCCGGGCCGGCGAGCGGGTGGCGGCGGCCCGCGAGGAGACCCGGCGGCGGCAGGCGGGCGCGGTGCAGCCGCTCAACACCACGCTGGCCGTGGTCGCCACCGACGCGACGCTGACCCGTTCGCAGGCACAGAAGCTGGCAGGCACCGCCCACGACGGACTGGCCCGCGCGGTACGGCCGGTGCATCTGCTCACCGACGGCGACACCGTGTTCGCGCTCTCCACCGGTCGCCTGCCGCTGGTGCCCGAGAGCCCGGAGGCGTCCGGCGGCGGCAGCGACCGCTCCGGCTGGGGTGCGCACCTGGAAGCCATGGAACTCAACGCGGTGCTCGCGGCGGGGGCCGACGTCCTCACCAGGGCCGTCGTGCACGCGGCCCTGGCCGCGGAGGGCGTCGACGGCCCCGGCGGCGACTTCCCCTCGTACCGGGAGCTGTACGGCTGACCGGTCAGGAGCGGGAGCGCCGGGGTCCTGCTCCTTGTCCGGGTCCTGCTACGTGGCCGGGGTCCGTACCAGCGACAGCAGGCCGCCGAGCACCGCGAACAGGGCGAGGAACACGGCCGTGACGAGCCCGTCGACGGCGTCCTCGACCACATGGCCACCGAGGAAGAACCACACCACGGTGGCGGCGACCACGAGCAGGTGATTGCCGCGCTCCCGCAGTAGACGCATCCCGGCCCAGAGCAGCAGCGGCATGCACACCACCCCGGCGATCAGCGCCAGCACGGATTCGACGGAACCCGCGAGGATCGCGTCCGGATCGGCGTCCCGCGCTGCGGACGCCCAGTCCCTGCCCCCCGACCAGATCAGGTAGCAGACGGTGGCGGCCACCGCCGATACGCCGGCGCCCTTTACCCCACGAGCGGTACGGATTCCCGCCGTCATCGTCATACCTTCAGCCTTTCATGACACAGGCAGGGGACCTGAGTACGTGTACTCAGGTCCCCGCCCCTTCCCAGGTTCCTACAGCGTGTGTTGCAGGCTGTCGGCGTACAGTCGCGCACCCGCGATCTTCGGGTGGAACGACTTCATGGACGGTGCGATGTTGCCCGGAAGCCAGTCCGGGTCACGTGCGTCGGCCTTGGCGTGACCGGAGAGCACGATGCCGTGCACCGTCTCCGGATCACCGCAGATCGCCTTGCCGGCGAACTCGTCGCGCGGGTCGGAGAACACCGCCTTCGCCGCGTAGAGCCGGTTGGCGTCGTCGACGGCGCCCTGCATCTCGTTGGCCAGCGTGTCCGCCATGCTGTTCAGCCACGGCGCCTCCTCGGTACCGATACCGAGGACACAGCCCCCGACGCCCTCAAGGAGCTTCGGGTAGCCCATGAGCACGATCTTGGCGTTCGGCGCCTTCTTGTGGAGCTCGTTGAGCATGCCGGTCAGACGCGGCCGGATCTGCTCGTTGAGCCACTTCGGTGCCCACTGGTCCAGCGGCCCGGTCGAGCCGCCGGTGTCGCTCCCGTTGTCCGGGTTGACGGCTCCGATGGAGTTGTTGTTGCACACGGTCCCGGCCGTGACGCACTCCTTGATGATGTCGGCGAACCGGGCGTCGTTGCCGCCGATGGACAAGGTGACCAGGGTGGTGTTCTGGTCGAGGTACCCCTGCTGGATCTGGGGCAGTTCGCTGTTCTGCCCCTTGTTCAGGATGTTGTAGTGACGGGCACCGGAGCACGCGATGAACTGGTAGTCCATGATCTTGTCGCGGTCGTCGGCCATCTGCCCGATGGACTTGGCGTAGCCGGGCAGGGTGGCCTGCCGGGACCAGGCGTACTTGGACCGGTGGCAGTTGTTCTCGGTGTCCGGGTTCTGCGCGTCGTAGTAGTCGGACTCGGTGTAGTAGTCGTCGCCGCCGTTCTCGGAGGCGCCTTCACCGGAGGAGTAGGAGTCGCCCATGGCGACGACCTGGTTGGTCGGCTTGGCACCCAGCGGCTCGAAGCCGACCGAGTCCCACGCCACGTCCTCCGTGCCCTTGCCGTCCTCCGTCACGTTCGACAGCGCCACCGTCGGGGTCCCGGTGAAGTTGAAGGCGCCGAGCGACACCCACTTGTTCTCCAGCAGGCGCTGGGGCTTCACCCGCTTCGGGCTGGTGGAGTTGGTGCCGCCCACGGTGTAGGCCGCCTGACGGGTGTGTGCCCCGTGGTCGGGGATGTGCGCCCAGACCCGCATCCAGCCCCGGTCCGCCGTCCCCAGCGTCCAGGTACCGGTGGTCTTCAGCCGGGTGGCGTCCGTCGTCCCGTTCTTGTTGGTGTGGGTGAACCAGAAGTGGTTTCCGTTCCCCGCACCGATCTGATGGAGATCGATCCGGGACGAGGCCGTGCCGAAGTCGAAGTTGAACGACCCCGACGAGGCGATCGCGCCGCAGGTGCGTGTCGGGGAGCCCACAGGGGTGACGCCGTTGGCCACATCGTCGACGATCTTCGTTCCGGTGGGCAGCCCCGCCGAACACCGCGGCGGGTAGGAGTTCTCGTCCGGCTGTTCCGGATAGGTGTCGTCGAACCGGTGGAGCGGGTGCCCGCACATGGCGCTGGAGGTGCAGTTCTTCCAGGTGACGGACTTGTGGAACCAGCACTTCAGGTACAGCGGGTCCGAGCTGCTCGGGTCTCCCGGCAGCAGGCAGGGGCCGCCGCCGGTGTCGTTCGTCGCGCCGGTGCCGATCTTCGACGGGTTGCAGTCGTTGCTGCTGTCGCAGAACAGGCTGATCGGCGGCTTGGCCGTCGTGCGGTTGGCCGTGGACGTCCACCAGGCGGCCCGGTAGCCGGGCTGGAAGTCGCCGGGCTTGAACATCGCCGAGATCGGGCGTGCCGCCCAGCCGATCACCTTCTCCGAGTACGGCCAGTCCTGCGGGTGCGCGGCGTGGCTGTAGTCGTCGTAGCCGGCGTAGTCCTCCAGGAAGGGGGTGCGGTTCTCCTTCCACAGCGGGTTCGCCGGGTTGTTCGTCCAGCCCACGCCCCACTTGCCGGAGGTGGTGCCGGACGAAGCCTGCGTGTAGTAACCGCTGTTGTACGCCCAGAGGGCGAAGAACCAGTTCTCGATGTACTTCGGGTCGCCGCCGTTGATCGTCAGCCCGTCGGCCCGGGTCTGGTTCCACTTCTCGATCAGGATGTTCACGCCCGCCGCGATGTTCGCGGCGTAGTCGAGTGCGATGGCCTCCTGCTGCGCCACCGTCTTCGTCGGCTGGCCCTTGCCCGGGAGCCGCATGCCGTCGGTGACCTGCGTGACGCCGTAACCGCAGTCGGACTTGCTCCAGTTGATGAGCCAGGGGTCGGCCTGCTCACCGTCGGAGGAGTACGCGATGCCGTAGAAGTTGCCGATCAGCGGGTTGGCCGAGACGCCCGGTACCGCGTACCGGGTGGCCTGCCACATGTTCGACTCCTGCGCGGTCACGCCGAGCATCACCTGCGCCGGTACGTGCCAGTCGGCGCCGCTGCCGCCCGCCAGGGGCGTCAGGGGGAACAGCGACTGCGGCGCGTACGCCGCCATGCCGGTGTTCTTCCAGTTCGCCGGCCGGGTCACATGTTTGTTGAGCTGGCCGACGACGGCCTGGTCCACGGCCCACTCGATCTGCCGCGGGGTCGGCTGGAACGCCTGCTTCTTCACGTCGTTCCTGGGCACCGAGCACGTGCGGTCCGCGTCGATCGGCGTGGCCATCGTCGAGACCCCGCCGGACTTCGGCGCCGTGGGCAGGGCCGGGCTCGTCGCGGTCGCGGAGCGCTGGGCGCTCGCGTCGCCGATCCGGTTGCCGGGCGCGGCGTCCAGAACGGCCGTCTCGCCCGTGTCGAGTGCCTTCAGGGTGATCCGGGCGGCGCGGGGTGCTGCGGCGTCCTTCACCGAGACCCGCGAGTCCTTGCCGTCCGCCCACGCGGTGGTCACCGCGGCGGCGCCGCGGCTGGAGATCCGGGCGTCCTTGTCGATGCCGCCCGGGTTGCGCACGGCGCCGGGGAGCGCCCCCTTGCTGCGCGCCTCACCGGTGACGAACACCGCGCCCGAGGGCGTACGCGCGAGGTCGAACCGGCTCAGGGCGCCCTGGGCGAGCTGGGTGGCCCGGCCCTTTCCGTTCGCGGTCCGCAGCGTCGCCGCCGTGACCCGGGAGACGGCTGCCTGGTCGTCGGCCGAGGACGCCTTCTTGCCGCCGGGAAGGCGGTCGATGAAGGTGACACCCCCGTCGGCGTCCGGCTTGAACTGGAACGGCGGGGCGTGGGTGAGTGCGACCGTCCGCACCGTCGACCCGTCGATCTTCACGACCTGCCGGCCGCGCGCGGCGACGATCTCGCTGCCGACCGGAACCGCCGAGGTGGCCTGACCGGACACGGTCGTCCGGGCGGCCGTGCCCGTGCGGGCCGCGACCCGGACCAGCCGGGTCTGGTTCTTCTTCGAGGTGTTCTCGTCGGTGAACTGGGAGAACACCACGTCCTCGCCCGTGCCGCAGCCCGGGGAGAAGTAGGCCAGCGTGGCCTGGAAGGGCAGCTTGCGGACCTTGCCGTTGCTCAGGTCCACGATGGCGGTGAACGCGCCGCGGCTCATCAGGTCGGGCTTGTTCGTGAACGTACGGGGGGCGTACGCCACGGCCGCGTACCGGCCCGACTCCGTCAGGCAGGCGTTGCCGATCCACGTGTCCGTGTCGAAGCCCGGCTCGGACAGCGAGGCGGCGGTCTTCCACCCGTAGCCGTCCTTCTCGTCGGCCACCATCACATGGAAGCCCGAGCCGTCACCCGACGTGGTGAACGCCCGGTCCGAAGACGACCGGTAGTCCTTGCCCAGCACCTCCGCGCGCTGCTTCGCGGGGACCGAGCCGGGTCTGACCCCCGGGTCCGTCCCCTTGGCCGAGGGCGCGGCAGGTGACGACCAGCCGTTCGCCGCTCCCGGTGGCACCGCGTCCGCGTACGCCTGCGTCGTCCCGACTCCGCAGGCCACCGCGACAGCGACGACAGCGGCCACCGAAACACGCGCATGTCTTAAAACGCTGCGTCTCAAGTTCCCGTCCTTTACCTGGTGTTCGCGCCCGGAACAGGGCGCGTGACCGCACCCGGGAACCGGCACCCGCAGGCACACGAGGACAGGCTCCCTGGGGGCGGAGACCTTGATGTGAGGCGGGAGATCGTCAGACCTCGACCGCTGTTGATACGGCTCGTTCGAGCCATCGTGTCACCGCGTGCTCTTCTGACGCTCTCCTCCCTTCCGCATGTCCACGCCCTGCGCGGATGCCTCCTGTCCCTTGCGGGTCAGGTGCCGCTGGGCGGGCAGCAGGGGAGCGATCGCGGCGAGCGCCACCAGGATCACGGCCATGGCCCGGAAGGCGTTCCCGTAGCTCTCCATGAGCGTTTCGGGGGAGCCCGCGGTGCCGCCGGTGGTGAGGGTGAGCAGGACGGCGAGGCCGAACGCGCCGCCGAACTGCCGTGAGGTGTTGACCAGTCCGGACGCGGCTCCGGCCTCGGTGGGCCCGACACCGGAGGTGACCGTGAGCGTCAGTGGGGTGCTCACGAGGCCGCCGCCGAACGAGATCACCACGGCCGGCCCGAGTATGCCGCCGACGTAACCGCTGTCCGGACCGATACCGCTCTGCCACACGAAGCCCGCCGCCGCGACGAGCGCGCCGGAGGCGATCAGGACGCGGGCCTGTACGTACCGCATCAGCCACGGGGTCAGGAACAGCCCGACCAGCAGCATCACCACCGTGTGCGGCAGGAAGCCCAGACCCGTCTGCGCGGCGCTGTAGTGCAGCACCCCCTGCATGGTGAGGGTCAGGAAGTACCAGATCGGGATGTGGAAGCCCGCTCCGGCCAGCATCATCCCCACGTTGCCCCAGCCCACCCCCGGCAGCCTCAACAGGCCGCGTGGGACAAGGGGTTGGGCGGCATGCCACTTCTCGACCGCCACGAAGGCGGCGAGGGCGACGACACCGCCGGTGAGGGGCAGGGCGGTGGCGGGGTCGGTCCAGGGGTGGACACGGGCCTGGGCGATGCCGAGGGTGAGCAGGGCCGCCCCCACCGTGGCCAGCACCGCTCCGGGCAGGTCGAGCCTGACCTGCCGCGGGGGAGCGGTGCGCCCCTTGAGCAGCCGGGCGGCCAGCAGGAGCAGGGGAATCCCGATCGGCACGTTGATCAGCAGCACCCAGCGCCAGGACAGGTACTCGGTCAGGAGGCCGCCGAAGAGATTGCCCGACGCCCCGCCGGCCAGGCTGACCGCGGTCCAGATCGCGAGCGCCCTGGTCCGCCGCGGCCCCTCGGCGAACGTGGTGGTGACCATGGTCAGGGCGAGCGGGGCGAGCACGGCCGCCCCGACGCCCTTCGCCGCCCGCGCCGCGATCAGCATCGCGGGCGACGAGGCCAGCCCGCCGACCGTCCCGGCGACGACGAACACCGAGAGGCCGACGAGGAAGACGCGCCGGTGCCCGTACAGATCGCCCAGCCGACCGCCCAGGAGCAGCAGTCCGGCGAACGCCAGGGCGTAACTGCTGACGACCCACTGCAGGTTCGCCGGGTCGAAGTCGAGCTCCTTCTGCATCGAAGGTAGCGCGACGGTGATCACCGAGACGTCGAACAGAACGATGAACTGTGCCGCACACGCCAACGCGAGCGTCGACGTGGCGGTGGATCCGCCACGCATGTCCCTCCCCAGGAGCCGTTCAGCCAGGACCGTGCCGTACGTCTCTGCCGCTCTACTGCGAGAAGTCCACGCCCTGCGCGAGCGCCACCCTGCCCGAGTAGTTCACCGTGTTGGTCGCGCGGCGCATGTAGGCACGCCAGGCGTCGGAGCCGGACTCCCGGCCGCCGCCGGTCTCCTTCTCGCCGCCGAACGCGCCGCCGATCTCGGCCCCCGAGGTGCCGATGTTGACGTTGACGATGCCGCAGTCCGCGCCGTCCGCCGCGAGGAACCGCTCGGCCTCGCTCTGGTCCGCGGTGAAGATCCCGGAGGACAGCCCCTGCGGTACGTCGTTGTGCAGCCGGATCGCCTCGTCGAGGTCCCGGTAGGTGAGGACGTACAGGATGGGCGCGAAGGTCTCCTCGCGGACGACGGCGGTCTGCGCGGGCATCCGTACGAGGGCGGGCCGTACGTATCCGGCGTCCGGAGCCGCGTCGGTGAGCTGCCGCTCACCGCCGACGACCACGGTGCCACCCTCCTGGACCGCCCGGTCGAGGGACTCGCGCATCCGGGCGTGCGCCGCCTCGTTCACCAGCGGCCCGACGAGGGTGGACTCGTGGAACGGGTCGCCGACCGGAAGCCGGCGGTACGCGGCGGCGAGCCGCTCGACCACGGTGTCCACGACATCGGCGTGCACGATCAGCCTGCGGAGCGTGGTGCACCGCTGGCCTGCCGTGCCGGCCGCCGCGAACACGGCGGCGTTCAGGGTGAGATCGAGGTCGGCCGACGCGGTCACCACGGCCGCGTTGTTCCCGCCGAGTTCGAGGATGGTGCGTCCGAACCTGGCCGCCACCCGGGGGCCGACCTCGCGGCCCATCCGGGTCGAGCCGGTCGCGCTGACCAGCGGCACCAGCGGGGAGTCCACGAGCTGCGTACCGGCCTCGGCTCCGCCGAGCACGACCTGGTTGAGGTGGGCCGGGGCGCCGGTCTCGGCGATGGCGCGGTCGAGCAGCGCGGTGCAGGCCAGCGCGGTCAGCGGGGTCAGCTCGGACGGCTTCCAGATCACGGTGTCACCGCAGACCAGGGCCACCGCGGCGTTCCACGCCCACACGGCGACGGGGAAGTTGAAGGCGCTGATCACGCCGACCACGCCCAGCGGGTGCCAGGTCTCCATCAGCCGGTGGCCGGGGCGCTCGGAGGGCATGGTGCGGCCGTAGAGCTGCCGCGACAGCCCCACCGCGAAGTCGCAGATGTCGATCATCTCCTGCACCTCGCCGAGCGCTTCGGAGCGGATCTTGCCGGCTTCCACGGTGACCAGGTCGGCCACGTACTCCTTGTGCTCGGTGAGCAGTTCGCCGAGCCGCTTGACCAGCGCGCCGCGCACCGGCGCCGGGGTGGTCCGCCAGTCGAGGAACGCGGCGTGCGCCGCCTCGACGGCCCGGTCGATGTCCGCCGGGGTGTCGGCGCGCAGACCGAACAGGTCCTGGCCGGTGACCGGGGTGCGGGCGGTCAGGGCGTCGCCCTTGATCGCGGAGAGTTCGACTCCGCACCTGGCCAGGGCGTTCTCCGCCCGGACGCGTATCTCTTCGGTGCTGCTGACTGCGGTAACCATTGCCGACTCCTGGTCGATCGTGCCGGGTGCCGGCCGGTTCGCGGACGGCACCCGGAGCTTCCACTACTTCCGAGGTGTTGATCCTCGGTCCTGCAACTCCTTCAGCGCCTCCGCCAAGCAGTCGATCTCGGCCTCGGTGGTGTAGAAGTGCGACGAGACCCGGATCAGGGGCCCGTCCGGATGCTCGGCCACGGCCGACTCGATCCGGAACCGCTCCCAGAGACCGCGGCGCAGTGCGTCCGCGTCCGTATCTCCGGGCAGACGGAACGCGACCATCCCGCCGGACAGGTCGGGCGAAGCCGGCGTGGCCGGTTCCAGTCCGTACCAGCCGGTGAGGCGGTGGCGTGCGTAGTCCGTCGTCTCGCGCATACGTGAGCGGATTCTGTCGTGTCCGAGCTCCGCCTGGAAGCCGATGGCCTCCGGCAGCGTGAGCCACGGGCAGATGTCCCGCGTTCCCTCGCACTCGAGTCTGCGCAGGCGGGGGGTGCTGCCGAACCGGTCGCGCTCGTCCAACGGGCTCCCGGCCGGGGGATGGTGGGCCCAGCTCACCTGCGAGGGCCGCAGGGTCTCCTCCTGTCCCGCGCCGATGTGCAGGAATCCGACGCCGGTGGGCGCCAGCAGCCATTTGTGGCCACTGCCCGCGTAGAAGTCGCAGGGCAGCGCGGCCAGGTCCAGCGCGGTGAACGCCGGTGCGTGGGCGCCGTCGATCATGGTCGGGACGGAGCGTCGGCGGGCCTGTTCGCACAGTTCCGCGGCCGGCATCACCAGCCCGGTGGGGGAGACGACATGGCTGAAGAAGAGCAGCCGGGTCCGGGAGTCCATCGCGGCGACCGCGGCGTCGACGATCTCCTGGGGGTCACCGGGCATCTCCGGCAGCCGGAACGTCCGTACGGTCAGACCCTGTTCGCGGGCCACCCGCTCCCAGCACCACCGCATCGGCGCGTACTCGTGGTCGCTCATCAGGATCTCGCCCGGAGCGTCGAGCCGCAGCGAGGACGCCACCAGATTGACGGCCACGGTCACATTGGTGGTGAGGGCCAGGCGGTGCGGCTCGCTCCCGACGAAGGCGGCCATGGACTCGCGCGCCCGCCACAGCAGCGGCGGGACGTCGCGCAGCAGGAAGTCCATCGGCTCGTGGGCGAGCCGGCTGCGCAGAGCGGTGACGCGCTCGAAGACGCGGCGGGGCAGGGGCCCGCCCGAGCCGGTGTTCAGGTTGACGACGGTGGGGTCGAGCAGCATCTGCTCACGGGCACCGGCCCAGTCGGTATCGGCCATCTGGTGTTCTCCCGTCCATAGACAACGGACACATAAGACGGACACATAAGACAGAACAGGGGCCTGCCGACATTTCCCGAGCCGGTCCGAAATGCTTTCACGCGTTACACGCTGCAGGCGGGCCACGTCAGTGTAGGCATCATCCTGGTTCTGTCCATACCTCTTCCTGGCCACCGTTCCTTACCGGACGACACTCGTCCGAAAAGAGTGCCGCAAGAGCTTCGGGAGAGAACGTCAAGAGTTTCTGGTCCTAGAAATGGTGCGCTGACCTGGGAGTGCGCCGCGGATACGCCTCTCCGGTTTCACCGAGGACGACACTGGGAGACGCAATGTCTGTGGCAACGTCAACAACGGGTGAACAAGAAGGAATTTCCGGTTCGGGAATTCCTGATAAAGCGTCCTTGAAAGCCGGGGACGTCCATCGCGCACTTGAGCCGCACGTTCTCGTGGATGGCTACGGATTCGTTCTCGATTTGTCGGAGAGTTCGGGTAGCTGGCTCGTCGACGGCGTCACCGGAAATCGTTACCTCGATCTCTTCTCCTTCTTTGCGTCCTCGCCGCTCGGCATGAATCCCTCCTGCGTCACCGACGACGAGGCGTTCATGCGGCAGCTCGCCGCCGCGGCGGTGAACAAGCCCTCGAACCCGGACCTGTACACGATTCCGTACGCCGAGTTCGTCAGGACCTTCGCCCGGGTGCTCGGAGACCCGGCCCTGCCGCATCTCTTCTTCGTGGACGGCGGCGCGCTGGCCGTCGAGAACGCGCTCAAGGCGGCCTTCGACTGGAAGGCGCAGAAGCTGGGCCTCGACGACGACGCCGTCAACGGGCTCCAGGTGCTGCACCTGGAGCGGTCCTTCCACGGCCGTAGTGGTTACACCATGTCGCTGACGAACACCGAGGTGTCGAAGACCACCCGGTACCCCAAGTTCTCCTGGCCGCGCATCCCGTCGCCCGCGCTCCGCCACCCGCTCGCCGAGCACGCCCGGTCCAACGAGGAGGCCGAGCAGGAGGCACTGCGCGCCGCCGAGGAGGCGTTCGTCGCCGCCGACGGCATGATCGCCTGCTTCATCGCCGAACCGATCCAGGGCGAGGGCGGCGACAACCATCTCAGCGCCGGCTTCCTCCAGGCGATGGAGCGCCTCTGTCGCCGGTACGACGCACTCTTCGTCCTCGACGAGGTCCAGAGCGGCTGCGGAATCACGGGCACCGCCTGGGCCTACCAGCAACTCGGCCTGACCCCCGACCTGGTGGCCTTCGGCAAGAAGACCCAGGTCTGCGGCGTGATGGGCGGCGGCCGGATCGACGAGGTCACGGACAACGTCTTCGCCGTCTCGTCCCGGATCAGCTCGACCTGGGGCGGCAACCTCGCCGACATGGTCCGTGCCACCCGGATCCTCGAAACGATCGAGCGGACACGGCTCTTCGAGTCCGTGGGCCGCCTCGGCGCCTACCTCGGCGACGGCCTGGAAGCCATCGCCGTCAAGCACTCCGACGTCGTGACCAACGCCCGTGGCCGCGGTCTCATGCGCGCGGTCGACCTGCCCGACACCCGGGCCCGAGACGAGGTCCTGCGCCGGATGTACCAGGACCACCAGGTGATCGCCCTGCCGTGCGGCGACCGCAGTCTGCGGTTCCGCCCGCCGCTGACGATCACCGAGAGCGAGATCGACCAGGCACTGGAGGCGCTGGCGCTCAGCGTCGCAGAGCCCCTCGCCTGACGCACCACGTGTAGTCCGAAGTCCGACCTGCTGCCGCAACGACAAAAGACGGAGATCCCACCCATGACGTCAGCACGGTTCCCGGCGACCGCCGCGGAGTGGTCCGCTCGCATCGACGAAGTATCGGGCGAGCGCTGCGATCTGGAGATGCTGCTCAAGGACGAGTGGCGTAACAAGATCGCGGTACGGGACGACGACCCCGGTATTCGCGCGACGGAATTCCGGGAACTGTCCATCGGCGGACAGGACTACACCAATCTGAAGAACGCACTGGCCGACCACGACGGAGTGTCGGTCGGTGCGTTCGCACTCGTCACCCTGCACAGCGTGATGCGCGCGTACGGACACGGAAACCGTACCGTCGCGGGATTCGTCGACGCCACCGCGACGGGGAAGCTGCAACACTCCCGCATTGTTCCCGTCATAGTCGACCACATTGCGCAGTCGGAGCTCACCTGCCTCGCTGCGGTGCGGGAAATCGACGAAGCACTCCGCCAGGACGACGCGTACGCGAGTCCGGAGGCATTGCTCCAGCGCGGACTCTTCGACGCGCTGCTCGTGCTCGCGGACGGCGAGGTGCCCGCGGCCGAACTGCCGTCGTCCCCGCTCGCCATGGTCGTCCGGGACACCGGTGGGGCCCTGAGCTGGACGATCGCGTACGCGGGAGAGCTCTTCGAGGACCGGACGATCGCCGGTGTGCTCGACGTCGTACGCGAGGTGCTCGGCCAGTTCCTCGGCCGCCCCGCCCTGCTCGTCGCCGACATCGAGCTGGTGTCGCGGGAGCAGCGGGCGCAGCTCCGCGAGTGGAACGCCACCGACGGCGACTTCCCGCAGGGCAAGCGGCTCAACCACCTCTTCGAGGACGCGGTCCTGCGGTCCCCGGACAGCGAGGCCGTCGTCTTCGGGGACACCAGGCTGACGTATCGCGAGGTCAACGAACGGGCCAACCAGTTCGCGCACTGGCTGCTGGGCCCCGGGGCCGGGGTCCGCCCGGAGGAACTGGTCGGGCTCTACCTCGACAAGAGCGACCTGGGCGTCGTCGCCACCCTCGGCATCTGGAAGGCCGGCGCCGCCTACGTTCCGATCGACCCCGGATATCCGGCGGAGCGCGTCCGGTTCGCCGTACGCGACACCGGGCTCTCCGGCATCGTCACCAACCAGCGGCACGCCGCACGGCTCCGGGAGATGCTCGGCTCCGAGCACGCCGAGGTGCGCATCATCGAGGTCGAGACCGTACTGGCCGAGCAGGCCGGGGCGGGGAGCGCGGTGCTCGCCGACCCGCGGCTTCCCCTCGGCAGCGGGGACCTCGCCTATCTGACGTACACCTCCGGCACGACGGGTGTGCCGAAGGGTGTGCCCAAGTACCACGACAGTGTCGTGAACAGCATCACGGACCTCTCGGAGCGCTACGACATGCGCCGGCCCGGCGAGGAACGGGTCGCGCTCTTCGCCTCGTACGTCTTCGAACCGCATCTGCGCCAGACCCTGATCGCGCTCATCAACTCGCAGACGCTGGTGATCGTCCCGGAGCAGGTCAGGCTGGACCCGGACCGCTTCCCGGTGTTCCTGGAGGACAACGGGATCACCTATCTCAACGCCACGGGGTCGGTGATCCAGTACTTCGACCTGCGCCGATGTCCGAGTCTCAAGAAGATCCTGCTGGTCGGCGAGGAACTGACCGCGGCCGGGCTCCGTCGGCTCCGCGAGAACTTCTCCGGCCACATCATCAACGAGTACGCCTTCACCGAGGCCGCCTTCGTCACCGCCGTCAAGGAGTTCGCCCCCGGCGTCACGGAGCGCAAGGACCGCAGCATCGGCCGCCCGGTCCGCAACGTCAAGTGGTACGTGCTGAGCCAGAACCTGAAGCAGCTGCCGATCGGCGCGATCGGCGAGCTGTACATCGGCGGACGCGGGGTGGCCCCCGGCTACCTCAACCGGGACGACCTCACCGCCGAGCGCTTCACACCGAACCCCTTCCGGTCCGAGCAGGACGTGGCGAGCGGCCAGAACGCCCGCATCTACAAGACCGGCGACCTGGCGCGGCTCCTGCCCTCGGGCGAGGTCGAGTTCATGGGGCGCAGCGACTTCCAGCTGAAGCTGAACGGCGTCCGTGTCGAGCCCGGCGAGATCGAGGCGCAGGCGACCGAGTTCCCCGGCGTACGCAAGTGCGTCGTCGTGGCCCGCGAAGGGGCCGGCGGGCCCAGCGACCGCTACCTCGCCGGGTACTACCTCACCGAACCCTCGGCGGAGGTGACCGAGGACGAGCTGCTGGCCTTCCTCGAACAGCGGCTGATCCGGATCATGGTCCCGGCCCGGATGGTCCGCCTCGACAGCATTCCGGTCAACATCAACGGCAAGGTGGACTGGCGCGCCCTGCCCGAGGTGGACGCCGCCCGGCCCGGCACGGCCCCCGCACCGGCCGGCCGCGCGGCGGACCCGGCGGGCGGCGTCATCGACGAGCTCCGCGAGATCTGGAGCACCGTCCTCGGCGTGCCGGCGGCCCGCATCGGTGACGGCGACGACTTCTTCCGGCTCGGCGGCCAGAGCATCTCCTGCATCCTGCTCATCGCACGCGTACGCCGGCAGCTGGGCGTCTTCGTCGGTGTCGAGGACGTCTTCACGCTCAGGACGCTCGGCGAACTGGCCCAGCACCTCGACCTGCAGCTGGGCCAGGGACCGCGGCCGGACAGCCGGGGACCCGTCGAGGAGTCCCTGAGCGAGGGCGAGTCCCTGCGGCTCCGCGCCAACGGCCTCCAGCAGGGCCTGCTGTACCACGCACTGAAGAGCCGCAATGGCGACGACGCCTACGTCATGCAGTCGGTGCACCGCTACCGGTGCCGCATCCGGCCCGAGCAGATGAAGGAAGCGTGGCAGGACGCCCAGCGGAAGTACCCCGCGCTGCGACTGCGCTTCGAGTGGGCCGAGGAACCGCTCCAGATCATCGAGCACGACGACAAGCCCTTCGACTGGCGCTTCGTCGACCTGAGCGAGATCGCGGACTCCGGTGAGCAGGACGCCCGCATCAGGGAACTGCAGGAACGGGACCGGACCGAGCCGTACGAACCGGCCGCCGGCCGCCTGTTCCGCGTCTATCTGGTCAAGCAGCGCGAGGACCTGTTCTCGCTGATCTTCAGCTGCCACCACCTGATCATGGACGGCTGGAGCCTGCCCGTACTCCACGACGACGTCCACCGCACCTACCTCCGCCTGATCCGCGGCGCCGGGACCGAACCGGCCGTGGACCACGCGTACGTGGCGGCGCAGCGGCACTGGGAAGCGCACCGCGACGACCACGTCGACCACTGGGTCCAGCAGATCGAGCGCATCGACGAGCGCGGCGACTTCGGCGGACTGCTCAAGGAGGAGATCCGCTACCAGGTCGCGCTCAGCGACTACGACCACATCCGCGAGCACCGGACGAAGAAGCTGCGGCTCGGCGCCGACCTGACCGCCGAACTCAAGGCGCGGTGCGCGGCGAACTCCGTCACCCTGCACTCGGTGCTGCAGTTCGTCTGGCACAAGGTGCTGTACGCCATCGGCGGCGGGAACACCACGGTGGTCGGGACGATCGTCTCCGGGCGCAACCTGCACGTCGACGCCATCGAGGACTCCGTCGGCCTGTTCATCAACACGCTGCCGCTGATCGTCGACCACGACGACCAGGCGGACAAGACCGTCGGCGCCGCGATCGGCGACATCCAGGCCGCCGTGAACACCATGAACAGCAAGAGCACGGTGGAGCTCGGCCGCCTCCAGACCGGCGGGATGAAGCGCCGGCTCTTCGACACCCTGCTCGTCCTGGAGAACTACCCGCGGCTCCTGGAGGAGGCGGAGGAGCACGACGAACTCCTCCGCTTCGAGAAGGGGTACGACGCGGACAAGGTCGACTACCCGCTGGCCGTCGTGGCCCGCGAGGAGGACGACGAGCTGACGGTCACCCTCTGGTACGCGGGCGAGCTGTTCGACGACTCCACCATCGACACCCTGCTCGACGCCACGGACACCCTGTTCCAGCAGGTCGCGGACGACATCGCGCAGCCGGTCGCCGGCCTGGAACTCGTCTCCCCGGCGATGATCGAGCGCTTCGGAGAGTGGAACCGCACCGAGACCGCCTTCCCCGACGGCCAGACCCTGCACGGGGTCTTCGAGGAGATGGCGGCGGCCTGGCCCGACGAGGACGCGGTCGTCTACCGCGACCGCCGTCTGACCTACCGCGAGCTGGACGAGCGGGCGAACCGGCTGGCCCACCACCTGCGTTCGGTCGTCGAGCTCAAGCCGAACGACCTGGTCGGCCTGGTGGTCGACAAGAGCGAACTGATGATCACGGCGATCCTCGCGGTGTGGAAGACCGGGGCGGCGTACGTGCCGATCGACCCGGGCTACCCCGACGACCGGATCGCGTTCATGCTGGAGGACACCACGGCCCGCGCCGTGGTGACCAACGAGATCCACGGCGAGCGGCTGCGCACCGTGACCGCCGGAACCGGGCTGCGCGTCCTGGACATCGAGCGGCTGCCGCTGGACGACGAGCCGGCCGACCGGCCGGTCACCGCGGTGACCAGCACCGACCTGGCGTACGCGATCTACACCTCGGGCACCACCGGCAAGCCGAAGGCCGTCCTCGTGGAGCACCGGGGTGTCGTCAACCTCCAGGTCTCCGTGGCCAAGCTGTTCGGCCTGGCCAAGGAGAAGGGCGACGAGGCACTCCTGTCGTTCTCCAACTACGTCTTCGACCACTTCGTCGAGCAGATGACCGACGCGCTGCTCAACGGGCAGAAACTGGTCGTCCTCGACGACAGCATGCGCACGGACACCGAGCGGCTGTACGCCTACATCAACGACGAGCAGGTCACCTACCTCTCCGGCACACCGTCGGTGCTCTCGCTGTACGACTACGCGACCACGACCTCCCTGACCCGCATCGACGCGATCGGTGAGGACTTCACCGAGCCGGTGTTCGACAAGATCCGCGGGACGTTCGGGAAGACCATCATCAACGGCTACGGCCCGACCGAGATCTCCATCACCAGCCACAAACGGCTGTACTCGGTGGGCGAGCGGCGCGCCACCAAGAGCATCGGGCACCCGGTGGCGAACACCGTCTGCTACGTGCTCAACAAGTCGATGCAGCGGGTGCCGGTCGGCGGCATGGGCGAGCTCTACATCGGCGGCATCGGTGTCACCCGCGGCTACCTCAACCGAGACGAGCTGACGGCCGACCGCTTCGTGGACAACCCCTTCCAGACCCCGGAGGAGAAGGCCGCGGGCACCAACGCACGCGTCTACAAGACCGGCGACCTCGCCCGGTGGCTGCCCAACGGAGAGCTGGAGTGCCTGGGCCGCACCGATCTCCAGGTCAAGATCCGCGGACAGCGGGTCGAACTCGGCGAGGTCGAGGCCGCCCTGTCCTCGTACGAGGGGGTGACCCGGTCCCTGGTGATCGCCCGCGAGCACGGGGCGTCGGCGTCCGCCGCCGCGCAGAAGTACCTCGTCGGCTTCTACGTCTGCGACCGCGAGCTCGACGAGCAGGACGTGAAGCAGTGGATGCGGGCCAAGCTGCCCGAGGCCATCGTCCCCGCCCGGGTCCTGCGGATCACGGACATCCCCGTGACCCCCAGCGGAAAGCTGGACACCAAGAGGCTCCCGGAGACGGACTTCGGGACGGGTGACAGCACCGAGTACGTCGCCCCCTCCAACGACATCGAGACCAAGCTCTGCGGTATCTGGTCCACGGTGCTCGGCGTCGCCCCCGACCGCATCGGGGTGCACGAGGACTTCTTCGCCCTCGGCGGCGACAGCATCCGCGCCATGGCGCTCGCCCAGGCCATCACCACCAGCTTCGGCCGCGGCCTCGGCGTCGCCACCGTGCTCCAGCACACGACGCTGGGCGCGCAGGCGGCCCACATCCAGGAGATGGCCGCGCAGGCCGACGACGAGCCCTTCGAGCCGGCCGCCGGGCGTGCCGCCGAGGGATCGGGCGAGCCCCTGGTGTCACTCGCACAGGAACGACTGCTGTTCATCGACGAGTTCGAGGGCGGCACCGCCGCGTACAACATCCCGTTCGTCCTGCGGATCGCGACGGGCGACGGCGTCTCACCGGACACCATCGGCGAGGCCCTGCGCACCCTGCTGCGCCGCCACCCCGCCCTGCGCACCCTGCTCAGGACGGACGGCGACGGTGTCAGGCGGCAGTACACGCTGCCGGAGGCCGAGGCGGCGGCCCTCTTCCGGCCGGCCGTGCACACGGTCGGCGGCACCACGGAGCTCGACGAGCGACTGGTCGGGGCCCAGGGGTACGTGTTCCGGCTGGACGAGGAACTACCGCTCCGGGCCGACCTGTTCGAGCTGAGCACGGACCCCGGCGGCGTCTACCTGAGCCTCGTCCTGCACCACAGCTGCTTCGACGGCTGGTCCTGGAACACCTTCCGCCGGGAGCTGTCGGCCCTCCTCCGGGGCGTGCCCGGCACGGACCTCGGCACGATCCGCGGTACCTACGCGGACTTCGCCGTCTGGCAGCGCCAGTACCTCAGCGGCCGGCGGCTCTCGGAGCTGACCGCCTTCTGGACGGACGCGCTGGCCGGCTTCGAGACGACCAGACTGCCGCTGGACAGGCCGCGCCCGCCCCGCTTCGACTACCGCGGCCGGGAGATCGAGTTCGCCCTCGACGAGCCGACCACCGAGGCGCTGAAGGCCCTGGCCCAGTCGGCGAGGGTGAGCCTCTACAGCGTGCTGCTCGGCGCCTGGGGCCTGATGCTCCAGACCTACACCGGACAGCACGACTTCGTCGTGGGAACCCCCTCCGCCAACCGCGGACGCCCGGAGTTCGACCGCACCATCGGCTTCTTCGCCAACCTCCTCGCCCTGCGCGTCCGCATCGACCCGGAGGCGTCGCTCACGGAGTACGTCCACGCGGTCGGCGGGAACGTCGTCGCGGCGCAGGTGCACGGTGAGCTGCCGTTCGAGCAGCTGGTCAAGGAGCTCGACCCCGAGAAGGACCCGAGCCGCCACCCCGTCCTCCAGATCAACTTCACCCTCCAGAACGTCACGGACCGCGCCGACGGCGCCCCTGCGGCGCAGGGGCTCGCGGAACCGGTCGCGTACACACCGGACGGCGGCGGCTGGACAGCCACCAAGTTCGACCTGTCGGCCACGCTCACCGAGAGCGGCGGCGGCCTGGCAGGGAACCTGACGTACGCCGCCTCGCTCTTCGACGACGCGAGTGCCGCGGGCTTCATCGCCACCTTCCGGCAGATCCTGGCGGAGTTCGCCCGGCTGTCCCCGCTCGGAGCCCGCGCGATGCTGGCCGACGTCGAACGCCTCGACGAGACGGACCGGGCGGCCCTCCTGGCCGACGACACCACCGCGCGGGAACTCACCGCGACGCCCCCCGCCCGGACGCTCCACGCGGTGTTCGAGGAGATGGCGGCGGCCCGGCCCGACGAGGACGCGGTCGTGTGCGGCGACACGGTGCTGACCTACCGCCGGCTCAACGAGCGGGCGAACCGGCTGGCCCACTACCTGCGTTCGGTCGTCGAGCTCAGGCCGAACGACCTGGTCGGCCTGGTCCTCGACAAGAGCGAGCTGACGATCACGGCGATCCTGGCGGTGTGGAAGGCCGGGGCGGCGTACGTGCCGATCGACCCGGGCTACCCCGACGACCGGATCGCGTTCATGCTGGAGGACACCGGCGCCCGGCTGGTCGTGACCAACGAGGCCCACGGCGACCGGCTGCGCGGCCTGCCCGCGGCGGCGGGCACGCAGGTGGTCGACATCGACCGGCTGCCCATGGGCT
Source organism: Streptomyces sp. NBC_00234 (assembly GCF_036195325.1). Lineage (NCBI taxonomy): Bacteria > Bacillati > Actinomycetota > Actinomycetes > Kitasatosporales > Streptomycetaceae > Streptomyces > Streptomyces sp. NBC_00234. The sequence goes on from NZ_CP108101.1 coordinate 5,545,784, forward strand.
ACCGGTCCGCCGAGAACCCCGTCACGCAGGTGACCGCCGAGGACGTCGCGTACGCGATCTACACCTCGGGCACCACCGGCAGGCCCAAGGCCGTCCTCGTCCCGCACCGCGCGGTGGACAGCTTCCGGGAGCAGCTGGACGGGCGCTACTTCGGGACCGCCGAAGCCTCACCCGGCGCGCCGCGCCACGGCGTCCTGTTCCTCGCGAACTACGTCTTCGACTTCTCCGTCGAGCAGCTCGCGCTCTCGGTCCTGGCCGGGCACAAGCTCATCGTCCCGCCGGCCGCCCCCGCCCACGACGACGGCTTCTACACGTACGCGAACCGTGCCGGACTGACGTATCTGAGCGGTACGCCGACCCAGATCCAGCAGTTCGACCTCGCGCGCCTGACCCGGCTGAGCTGCGTCCTGGTCGCGGGGGAGGCGTTCCACGAGAGCCACTTCGACAAGATCCGGCGCGAGTACTCCGGGCCGCTCGTCAACGCCTACGGGACCACGGAGACGGCGGTCTACAACACCAACCGGCGCTTCGAACCGGGCGAGAGCTACCGCAACACCTTCGGCGGGCCGCTCGGGAACACCCGGCTGTACGTGCTCGGCGAGGCGATGGAACTGCTTCCCGCCGGCGCCGTCGGCGAGCTGTACGTCGCGGGCGAGTGCGTCACGCACGGGTACCTGAACAGGCCGGAGCTGACGCGGGAGCGCTTCCTGCCGAACCCGTTCCGCAGCGAGGCCGAGCACCAGGACGGCCGGTGTCCGGTCATCTACCGCACCGGCGACCTCGTCCGGCGCACCAGGGACGGCGAGATCCAGTACGTCGGACGCAACGACGACCAGGTCAAGATCAACGGCCTGCGCATCGAACTCGGCGAGGTGGAAGCGGTCCTGGCCACCTGTCCGGACGTCCGCGAGTGCGCCGTCGTCGTCACGGCCGACGAGCGCACCCCCGGCAGCAAGCGGCTGGTCGGCTACTACGTGGCGGACGGCGAAGCGAGCGTCGACGAGGACGGGATCTTCGCCACCCTGCGGGGCCGGCTCATGCCGGGCATGGTGCCGGCGCTGCTGGTGCGACTCGACCGGCCGCTGCCCATGACCATCAACGGGAAGCTCGACACCAAGGCCCTGCCGCGGCCGGGCCTCGCCGTGAAGCGCGCGGCCTACGCACCGCCGCGCAACCGCACGGAGGCGCGGCTGTGCCAGCTCTGGTCCGCGCAGCTGCCCGTCGGCTCGGTCGGCATCGACGACGACTTCTTCCGGTCGGGCGGTGACAGCATCAGCGCCCTGCACCTGGCGAGCCAGGTCCAGCGGGAAGCGGGACGCAAGGTCGGGGTCAAGGACATCTTCGACTTCCCGACCGTGCGCCGGCTCGTCGACCACGTACTCTCCGGGCCCGAAGCCGTACGGGGCACGGACGCGCACGCGGGGGAGGCGCCCGAGCAGGGCCGGCTGAGCGGCGACTGCCCGCTGCTGCCCATCCAGGAGTGGTTCTTCGCGAAGCCGCTGGCCGAGCGCGACTGGTGGAACCACAACTTCGCCGTCACCACCCCGCAGCTCGACGTGGCGAGGCTCCGCGGGGCATTGACCGGGCTCGTCGCCCACCACGACGCCTTCAGCCTCCGCTACACCGCGACCGGCGACGCGGACGTCACCCAGACGTACGGCGGCAGCCCGGACACCGTCCTGCACGAACTCGACGTGAGGAACCTGAGCGAGGAGGAGATCAGCAGGCAACTCGCCGACTGGCAGAGTGGGTTCGACCTGGCGGAGGGCCCGACCCACTGTGCGGCGTACCTCCACGGCTTCGAGGACGGCACCGCGCGGGTCTGGTTCGCCCTGCACCACCTGATCGTCGACACCGTCAGCTGGCACATCCTCGCCCAGGACCTGGAGATCCTCTACCACGGCGGGGAGCTGGAGGAGAAGACGAGCAGCTACCGGCAGTGGGCCGAGGCGCTGCGCGGCTACGTCCCCGGCGAGGACGAGCGGGCGCTCTGGGCGGAGATCACCCGGGGCATGGCCTCGGCGCCCGCCGGGGAGCTGACCGCGGCCTCGCGCGACGCGGAGACGCACCGCGAGGAGTTCGCACTCGGCGCTCCGGACACCCGGACCCTGCTCACCGAGAGCCACTGGGCGTACGACACCACCATGAACGACCTCCTGCTGACCGCCACCGGTCTCGCCCTGCGCACGGTCACCGGGCGGTCGGTGAACCACGTCACCGTCGAGGGCCACGGCCGCGAGCACTTCGAGGGAGCGCCCGACGTCCGGGACACCGTCGGATGGTTCACGACGATGTACCCGCTGGCCGTCGAGGCGGACCCGCAGGACCTCGGCCGCTCCGTCCTCGCCACGAAGGACGCCTTCCGGCGGGTTCCGCACCACGGCATCGGGTACGGAGCGCTCTTCGGCCGGTACGGCGGTGAGCGGGCGCCCCTGCCCCCGGTCAGCTTCAACTATCTGGGCCGGCTCTCCGACGAGGGGGAGCAGGCACCGGACGGAACCGCGGGCTGGCAGCTCGACTCGGCGATGTGCGGCAGCCACATCTCCGAGCGGAACCGGGGCGCGGACCAGTTCGGTGTCGACGTGACGATGAGGTGCACCGGCGGCCGTCTCGTGACGGTGGTCGACAGCAGGCTGGACGAGGCCACCACCCGGCAGTTCGCGAGCGCGCTCAAGTCGGCGCTCGAAGAGCTGGCCGCCCACACGGCGACCGTGGCACGCACCGGCACGGGCCGCACGCGGACGGACCGGCAGGCGGCCCCCGAGGACGCCTTCGACCCGTACATCCTCGTCAACGAGGAGAACGCGGAGCGCACCCTGTTCGTCTTCCCGCCCGGCGAGGGCGGGGCCGAGAGCTACCTGAGCAACATCGCCCAACGGCTGCCCGGCTACCGGCTCGTGCTGTTCAACAACGTGCATCTGCACTCGCCCATGGCCTCGTTCGAGGACCTGGCCCACTACTACCAGGAGCACATCCGGGCACTCCAGCCCTCCGGCCCGTACAGCCTCCTCGGCTGGAGCTTCGGGGGAGTCCTCTCGCTGGAGGTGTCGCTGCAACTGACACGCGCCGGCGAGAAGATCGACAACCTGCTCCTCATCGACCCGTACTTCAACGTGCGGCAGGCATCGGCCGACATCGGCCTTCCCGAGGTCGAGGACATCCTCGACCCGATCAACTACCACTACGCACCGAGCCGGGAGGACCTGGCCCGGCTGGGCGAACGCACCGGAAAACTGCTGATGTTCAAGGCGGACGAGCTCAACGAGATCGTCCGCGACGACGAACAGCGCCGGCTGTTCGCGTACTACCAGCGGTCGCCGTTCAACGGCCTGGACGCCCTGCTGCCCGCCGGGTCGATCGAGGTCCGGCCGCTGCGCGGAGAGACCCACCACTCGTGGGTGCGCAACGACCGCCTGGTCGCCGGCATGTGTGAACGCATCTCGCAATGCCTTCTCTAGAGTCCACCGAGTCCACGGAGGGTTTCATGCCAGTCCTGATGCCGTCGTCCGACGTGCCGACCATCGACATATCGCCGCTGTTCGGTGACGACGCGGACGCCAAGAAGCACGTCGCCCAACAGATCAACAAGGCGTGCCGTGGGTCCGGGTTCTTCTACGCGTCCCATCACGGAGTGGACGTACAACTGCTCCAGGACGTGGTCAACGAGTTCCACCGGACCATGACCGACCAGGAGAAGCACGACCTGGCGATCCACGCGTACAACAAGGACAACCCGCACGTACGCAACGGCTACTACAAGGCGATCAAGGGCAAGAAGGCCGTCGAGTCCTTCTGCTTCCTGAACCCGCTGTTCGGCGAGGACCATCCGAAGATCAGGTCGGGGACGCCGATGCACGAGGTGAACCTCTGGCCGGACGAGGACCGGCACCCGAGGTTCCGGCCCTTCGGCGAGAAGTACTTCGCCGAGATGCTCCGGCTCTCCACGGTGATCATGCGAGGGCTCGCGCTCGCTCTCGGGAAGCCCGAGAACTTCTTCGACGCGGGCCTCGCGAAGGAGGACACCCTGTCCTCCGTGTCGATGATCCGCTACCCCTACCTGGAGGACTACCCGCCGGTGAAGACCGGCCCGGACGGCATGAAGCTCAGCTTCGAGGACCACCTCGACGTCTCGATGATCACCGTGCTGTACCAGACCCAGGTGCAGAACCTCCAGGTCGAGACGGTCGACGGCTGGCAGGACCTGCCGACCTCCCAGGACAACTTCCTGGTGAACTGCGGTACGTACATGGGGCACATCACCAACGACTACTTCCCGGCCCCGAACCACCGCGTGAAGTTCGTCAACGCGGAACGGCTGTCCCTGCCCTTCTTCCTCAACGCGGGGCACGACAGTGTGATCGAACCCTTCTGGCCCGAGGGCGCGCAGGACAAGGAGACCAACCCCGCGATCTCGTACGGCGAGTACCTCCAGCAGGGCCTGCAGTCCCTGATCGTCAAGAACGGCCAGACCTGAGGGTGACACCCCGCGACCTCCCGCGACGGCCCGCCGGCTCACCGGCGGGCCGTCGCGCCGTCCGGGACAGGGCCGAACATGAGGGTGTTTGACCGGATCGGTACCCCGGGCGAGGATGGTCCTGATCATGACTCCATCGTGTCGCCCTGTGTGCGGGGGCCCGGAGGTTCGAACCATGCAGCAGTTACGTGCCCGGCGCGCCGTTCTCGGTGCGCTCACCGCCCTCGCCCTCACGTCGCCGGCGGCCTGCGGCCAGGGCGACACGCCCGCGCAGGCCCCGGCCCGCGCCCCCTCCGCAACGAAGAGCCAACCTGGCGAAGCGGCCGGCCCCGGCGAGGCCGCGAAACCCCTGGCCGGTGAGACCCGCGCACTGAGGAGCCGGTTCACCGCCCTCGAGCGGAAGTTCGGCGCCCGGCTCGGCGTCTACGCCGTCGACACCGGCACCGGCCGCGAGGTGGCCTACAACGACGGCGAGCGGTTCGCCTACGCCTCCACCTTCAAGGCCCTGGCCGCCGGAGCCGTCCTGCGCAAGTACTCCCTGAGCGGCATGGACCGGGTCGTCACCTACTCCCGCGACGACCTCGTCCCCCGCTCCGAGGTGACGGCGAAGCACGTCGGCACCGGGATGAGCCTGGGCGCGCTCTGCGACGCGGCCATACGGCACGGCGACAACACCGCGGCCAACCTGCTCTTCGACCAACTGGGCGGCCCCGCCGGCCTGGACGCCGCCCTGGAGGAGATCGGCGACGACGTCACCCGCATGGACCGCCGCGAGACCCAGCTCAACGAGTGGTCCCCGGGCGCCACCCAGGACACCAGCACACCACGCGCCCTCGCCGAGGACCTGCGCTCCTACGCCCTCGAAGACACCCTGGGCAAGGGCGAACGCGCCCAGCTCGCGAAGTGGCTCCGCTCCAGCACGACGGGCGCCGCCCTCATCAAGGCCGGAATGCCCAAGGACTGGGTGGTCGGCAACCGGGCGGGAGCCGGCAGCACCTACGGAGTCCGCAACGACATCGCCGTGGTCTGGCCCCCCGACACCGCCCCCATCGTCGTGGCGATCATGTCGAACAGCACCACCCCGGACACCGGCTACGACGACCGGCTGATCGCCCAGGCCGCATCGGTGGTCGCGGGCACGCTGTCCTGACTACGGGCCGAAGTCCGGGGTGCGATCCCCGCCTGAGCCCACAACGACAAAGGCCCGGACTCAGTTGGACTGAGTTCGGGCCTTCATGCTTGGCACTTCAGCTGGTCGGCGACGTGGTCGCGTTGTCCCGGCTGGAGTGCCCCCGGCAGGATTCGAACCTGCGCACCCGGCTCCGGAGGCCGATGCTCTATCCCCTGAGCTACGGGGGCGTGTCGCTGTTTGTGCGGCGACGAGTGAAACCCTACCAGCTTCCACGGGCTGTCCGTGAACAGGTATTCACCGGTCCGCGCATGTCGTACCGGAGGCGGATCGGGGCCCCGGGACACCCGGACCGGAGGGTGCCCCGTGGTGCACGCCGCAGGCTGGAAGTGGGCAAAAGCCGGACGCGGCCGCTGCGGCCGACCTACTCTCGAAGAGTGTCTGGCGCGTCCGGCCGCGTGCTTGTTGTCGACGACAGCAAGGTCATCCGGCAGCTGATCAGGGTCAATCTCGAGCTGGAGGGCTTCGAGGTCGTGACCGCGGCCGATGGTGCCGAGTGTCTGGAACTGGTGCACCGGGTCTGCCCGGATGTGATCACACTCGATGTGGTGATGCCCCGGCTCGACGGAGTCCAGACCGCCGCACGGCTGCGTGCCGATCCGCGGACCAGTCACCTGCCCGTCGCGATCATCAGTGCGTGCACGCCGTACGAGGTGGACGCGGGAGTGGCCGCAGGGGTCGACGCCTTTCTGGCCAAGCCGTTCGAGCCCAGCGAGCTGGTGCGGATGGTCCGGCGTCTGATGCACCGGGAGGACCCGCCGTCGGTCGACGGCAGACACGGTGCCGGACGGGCGGGGAGCCCGGCGGGCTGACCGCATGGCGAAACCGGGTCGCGAAGTGACCCCCCTCCTCCCCTACGCTTGTCCCGTGACCCCGGCAGATCTCTCCATGACCGTGCTGCACGCCGTGCGGCGCGCGGTCGACGAGGATGCCTTGCGCGCGCCCGTACCCGCGCGCGTGCGAGTGGAGAGGACCAGGCCCGGCGGCAGCGGTGACTACGCCTGCGCCGTGGCTCTCCAGCTGGCCGGTCCGGCGGCACTGCCGCCGCGGGAAGTGGCGCGGATCCTCCGGGACCGGGTCGCCGGTACGCCCGGCATCGGGCGGGTCGAGATCACCGGGCCCGGTTTTCTGAACTTCACGCTCGACGCCTATGCCGACGCCGCCGCGCGCGCCGCCCTCGTGCACGAGGTGCGGGAGCAGGGGCTCCGGTACGGCCGGGTCACCGCACACACCGGACAGCTCCACCGGCTGCACCACCGGAGCGAGGTCAGGGCCGCGGTCGTCTCGCAGACCGTGGCGCGCGTCCTGCGCACGCAGGGCGGCCAGGTGCGCACCGGCTGCACCGGCGCGCCCGACCCCGACTGGGAGCAGCTGCGGGTCGGTGTCGGGCCGTACGACGGGGCCGCCGGCAGCACCGAGCTCCGTCCCGTACCCGCCGGAGCCACCGCCGGTGAACTGCTCGGCAGGCTCGGCCGCGACGCCGCCCTGTGGGGACTGCTCCGGCCCGCCGGCCACGACCGTGCCCCGCTCGGTGACGACCTCCTCGTACAGGGGGAGGCCAATCAGCTCTTCCTGGTCCGGTACGCCCACTCCCGCGCCCGCGCGCTCGTCCGCGGCGCCGCCGCGCTCGGGTTCACCGGCGCGTACGAGGAGGACGTCGAGGCGCCCGCGCTCCACGCCGCACTCGCCGACCACCCCGGCGTCCTCGCCGCCGCGGCCCGCCTCCACGCCCCCGACCGGATCGCCCGGCACCTCGAAACCGTGGCGGACGCCTTCTTCGACTTCCACGACACGTGTCCGCCGCTCCCCGTCGGCGACGAGAAACCCTCGGCCGCCCACCGCTCCCGGCTGGCCCTTGCCGAAGCCGCCGGGACGGTGCTGGCAGGCGGCCTGTACCTGCTCGGCATCAGCGCGCCCGAACACCTCTGAGACCCGAGAGAGCACCCACGATGAGCCGATCCGCCCACCCCGCCGGACCCCGTCACGCCGATGTCCTCCACGAAGGGCACTACGCGGCGCCGCCCGCCGACCTGAACGTTCTGGACGAGAAGGTCTGGGCCCGTACCGTCACCCGCGACGCCGACGGCGCGCTCACCGTCGGCGGGATCGAAGTCGCCCGGCTCGCCGAGGAGTTCGGCACCCCGGCCTACTTCCTCGACGAGAGCGACTTCCGGGCCAGGTGCCGCGCCTGGGCCGACGCCTTCGGACGCGACGCCGATGTGTTCTACGCCGGGAAGGCGTTCCTGTCGCGTGCCGTCGTGCGCTGGCTCCAGGAGGAGGGGCTCAACCTCGACGTCTGCTCCGGCGGCGAGCTGACCACCGCGCTGGATGCCGGGATGCCCCCCGAGCGCATCGCCTTCCACGGCAACAACAAGAGCATGGCCGAGATCGAGCGCGCCGTCGGCATCGGCGTCGGGCGGATCGTGCTCGACTCCTTCCAGGAGATCGTCCGGGTCGCCGACGTCGCCCAGCGCCTCGGCAGGCGTCAGCGCGTCCAGATCCGCGTCACCGTCGGCGTCGAGGCCCACACGCACGAGTTCATCGCCACCGCCCACGAGGACCAGAAGTTCGGCATCGCGCTGGCCGGGGGACAGGCCGCCGAGGCCGTCCGCAGGGCGCTCACCCTCGACGGGCTCGAACTCATCGGCATCCACTCGCACATCGGCTCGCAGATCTTCGACATGGCCGGCTTCGAGGTCTCCGCGCGACGCGTGGTGCAGCTGCTGGCCGAGGTGCGCGACGAACACGGTGTGGAGCTCCCCGAGATCGACCTGGGCGGCGGGCTCGGCATCGCCTACACCTCCGAGGACGACCCGAGCGAGCCGCACGAGATCGCCAAGGCGCTCAGCGACATCGTGACCCGCGAGTGCGAGGCGGCCGGCCTCACCACCCCGCGGATCTCCGTCGAACCGGGCCGCGCCATCGTCGGACCCACCGCCTTCACGCTGTACGAGGTCGGCACCATCAAGCCCCTCGACGGACTCCGTACGTACGTGAGCGTCGACGGCGGCATGTCGGACAACATCCGCACCGCGCTGTACGACGCCGAGTACAGCGTCGCGCTCGTCTCCCGCACCTCCGACGCCGAGCCGATGCTCGTGCGTGTCGTCGGCAAGCACTGCGAGAGCGGCGACATCGTGGTCAAGGACGCGTTCCTGCCGGCGGACCTCGCCCCGGGCGACCTGATCGCGGTGCCCGCCACCGGCGCGTACTGCCGCTCCATGGCGAGCAACTACAACCACGCCCTGCGTCCGCCGGTCGTCGCCGTGCGGGACGGACAGGCGCGAGTGATCGTCCGGCGGGAGACAGAGGAAGATCTTCTGTCACTCGATGTCGGCTGATGAAATAGTCATCTCAGGATCCGGACGGGTGGCAGAAACTCCCGTCCGGTGAGTGAGACTGGTCCACACATTAGATGTATGAGAAACGAGGTCGGATGATGCGTACGCGTCCGCTGAAGGTGGCGCTGCTGGGCTGTGGAGTGGTCGGCTCAGAGGTGGCGCGCATCATGACGACGCACGCCGACGACCTCGCCGCGCGCATCGGCGCGCCGGTGGAGCTCGCCGGTGTCGCCGTCCGCCGACCCTCCAAGGTGCGGGAGGGGATCGACCCCGCACTGATCACCACGGACGCGACGGCCCTGGTCAAACGGGGTGACATCGACGTGGTCATCGAGGTCATCGGGGGCATCGAGCCCGCCCGGACCCTGATCACCACCGCCTTCGAGCACGGCGCGAGCGTCGTCTCCGCGAACAAGGCGCTGCTCGCCGAGGACGGCGCCGCACTCCACGCCGCCGCGGAGAGCCAGGGCCGGGACCTCTACTACGAGGCGGCCGTGGCCGGCGCCATCCCGCTCGTACGGCCGCTGCGCGAGTCCCTCGCCGGCGACAAGGTCAACCGGGTCCTGGGCATCGTCAACGGCACCACCAACTTCATCCTCGACAAGATGGACACGAGCGGAGCCGGTTACTCCGAGGCGCTCGACGAGGCCACCGCCCTCGGGTACGCCGAGGCCGACCCGACCGCCGACGTCGAGGGCTTCGACGCCGCGGCGAAGGCCGCGATCCTCGCCGGCATCGCCTTCCACACCCGGGTGAAGATCGGTGAGGTGCACCGCGAGGGCATCACCGAGGTGACCGCAGCGGACATCGCGTCCGCCCGCCGCATGGGCTGCACCGTCAAGCTCCTCGCCATCTGCGAGCGCGCCGCCGACGGCAGGTCCGTCACCGCCCGCGTGCACCCCGCGATGATCCCGCTCAGCCACCCGCTGGCCTCCGTGCGCGAGGCGTACAACGCCGTCTTCGTCGAGGCGGACGCGGCCGGCCAGCTGATGTTCTACGGCCCCGGCGCCGGTGGTTCGCCGACCGCGTCCGCGGTCCTCGGCGACCTGGTCGCGGTCTGCCGCAACAAGCTCAGCGAGGCCACCGGCCCCGGTGAGTCCGCGTACACGCGTCTGCCGGTCAGCCCCATGGGCGAGGTCGTCACGCGGTACCACATCAGTCTCGACGTGGCCGACAAGCCTGGCGTTCTCGCCCAGGTCGCGACGGTCTTCGCCGAACAGGGCGTATCCATCGATACGGTCCGCCAGCAGAGCCGACAGGACGGAGACGGCGAGGCTTCTCTCGTCGTCGTCACCCACCGCGCGCCCGACGCCGCCCTTTCGGCGACCGTCGAGGCGCTGCGCAAGCTGGACACCGTGCGCGGTGTCGCCAGCATCATGCGTGTTGAAGGGGAGTAAGGACCCATGACCAGCAAGGGCACCCACCAGTGGCGCGGCATCATCGAGGAGTACCGGGACCGCCTTCCGGTCACGAGCACGACGCCGGTCGTCACGCTTCGTGAGGGCGGCACGCCGCTCGTCCCCGCCCAGGTCCTCTCCGAGCGCACGGGCTGCGAGGTGCACCTCAAGGTCGAGGGCGCCAACCCCACCGGGTCGTTCAAGGACCGCGGCATGACCATGGCGATCACCCGCGCCAAGGAGGAGGGCGCGCAGGCCGTCATCTGCGCCTCCACCGGCAACACCTCGGCCTCCGCCGCCGCTTACGCGGTGCGGGCCGGCATGGTCTGCGCCGTCCTCGTACCGCAGGGCAAGATCGCACTCGGCAAGATGGGCCAGGCACTCGTCCACGGCGCCAAGATCCTCCAGGTCGACGGAAACTTCGACGACTGCCTCACCCTGGCCCGCTCGCTCTCGGACAACTACCCGGTGGCGCTGGTCAATTCGGTCAATCCGGTCCGTATCGAGGGCCAGAAGACCGCCGCGTTCGAGATCGTCGACGCGCTCGGCGACGCCCCGGACATCCATGTCCTGCCGGTCGGCAACGCGGGCAACATCACCGCGTACTGGAAGGGTTACACCGAATACGCGGCGGACGGGATGGCCGCGCGCACCCCGCGCATGTGGGGCTTCCAGGCTTCCGGTTCCGCGCCCATCGTGCGCGGCGAAATCGTCAAGGACCCCTCGACGATCGCCACCGCGATCCGGATCGGCAACCCGGCGTCCTGGCAGTACGCGCTGGCCGCACGGGACGAGTCGGGCGGCTTCATCGACGAGGTGACGGACCGGCAGATCCTGTCCGCCTACCGTCTGTTGGCCTCCCAGGAGGGCGTCTTCGTCGAGCCCGCATCGGCCGCTTCGGTCGCCGGTCTGCTCAAGGCCGCCGAAGCGGGCAAGGTCGACCCCGGTCAGAAGATCGTCTGCACCGTCACGGGCAACGGCCTCAAGGACCCCGACTGGGCCGTCGCGGGCGCCCCGCAGCCGGTCACGGTTCCGGTCGACGCGGTCACCGCGGCCGAGAAGCTCGGCCTCGTCTAGCCCGTACGCCGAGGCGGTCAACAGCGGCAAAAAACCAGCTCAACCGCCCCTTTTCGGGGCGGAGAGCGCATAGGAGGCGTGCGACACGCATCGTGCGCCTCCTGTGCGCCCTATGTCGCGACAGAACCTTCCTTCGATAAGCTGTACCCACACGCTCCGCCGTAGTCGACGCGGTGCAGTTGCCGTCGTGGCCGTCGGGTCCGCCAGTGGATTTCCGCCGCACCCGCAGCCACAGCCCCCACAGCCGCACCGCTCCCTCACCCCCGCACGCCGATCCACCCAGCACCACATCCCCGCCGCCTTACAAGGAGAGTCGTCCAGCCGATGGCCGGTCCCGCGTTCCGAGCTGCCGCCGTCCGGGTGCGCACCCCCGCGACCAGTGCCAACCTGGGCCCGGGCTTCGACGCCCTGGGCCTCTCACTGGGGCTGTACGACGATGTCGTGGTCCGGGTCGCCGACTCGGGACTGCACATCGACATCGCCGGTGAGGGCGCCGAAACGCTGCCCCGCGACGAGAGCCACCTCCTCGTACGCTCCCTGCGCACCGCCTTCGACCTGCTCGGCGGACAGCCCCGCGGCCTCGAGATCGTCTGCGCCAACCGGATCCCGCACGGCCGGGGCCTCGGTTCCTCCTCCGCCGCCATCTGCGCCGGCATCGTCGCCGCCCGCGCCGTGACGACGGGCGGCGACGCCCGCCTCGACGACGCGGCCCTGCTGGAGCTGGCCACCGAGATCGAGGGGCACCCCGACAACGTCGCCGCGTGTCTGCTCGGCGGCTTCACGCTCGCCTGGATGGACGGCGGATCCGCCCGGGCGATCAGGATGGATCCCGCGGATTCCGTCGTTCCGGTGGTTTTCGTGCCGGGCAGGCCCGTGCTCACCGAGACCGCCCGCGGTCTGCTCCCGCGCACCGTCCCGCATGTGGACGCCGCGGCCAACGCCGGTCGTGCCGGTCTCCTCGTCGAGGCCCTGACCAGGCGGCCCGAGCTGCTGCTCGCCGCCACCGAGGACCGGATCCACCAGGAATACCGGGCTCCCGCGATGCCGGAGAGCGTGGAGCTGGTCAACCGTCTGCGGGCGGACGGCGTCCCTGCTGTCATCTCCGGTGCGGGACCCACGGTCCTCGCGCTGACGGATGAGGGTTCGGCCGACAAGGTCGCCCGACTGGCGGGCGAGGGATGGGCGGCCAACCGGCTCGCTCTCGACGCCGCGGGCGCGAGCGTGCTGCCGCTCGCCTCGTAGTCACATGTGATTGCCGGTGAGTGAGAGGGGGAATGTTTGTTGGAGCCGGTAGTGTTAACCTCAAGTCTGCAATCGACGTCTTTGTGGCGCGTTGCTTCGTGTCCCCCTCCGGGACCACCATTCTTCCGGGAGCCTCCCCAACTGCCTGAGCAGCCTGCCTGAGCAGTTTCGAGCACGCTCCGGAACCGGCACGACACCCCTCGCTCGTCCAGGAGTGGGCCGAGCAGGGGGATCTCGCGCCGGACCCCGCACATTCATCTCTCCGCCGTACCCGGCGGACCACCGCCCCGGCAAGGTCCGCGATCGAGAAGATCACAGACCGCAGTCGGACAGCACAACCGGTCGCCGAGCCAGAAGGCCGACGTCCGCTCCAGGGAAGGACCCTTCGTGAGCGACACCACCGATCTGATGGGCGTGACTGCCGACAAGAGCGTCGACAGCGCCGCGCCCGCCGAAGGTGCTGCCACTGGCACCACCGCACGGCGCCGCCGCTCCGGCACCGGCCTCGATGGCATGGTCCTGGCCGAGCTGCAGCAGGTCGCGTCCGGCCTCGGAATCAGGGGCACTGCGCGTATGCGCAAGAGCCAGCTGATCGAGGTCATCAAGGAGGCGCAGGCCGGGGGCTCCTCCGCACCCAAGACTGCCGCCAAGGCCGCTGCGGCCTCCGCCGGTACGGAGACCGAGAGCAAGCCGAAGCGCCGTGCCACGTCCAAGGCGCGCACCGGCGACGAGGCGGCCACCGCCTCGCCCGAGGCCAAGGCCACGGCTCAGCAGCAGATCGACATCCCCGGTCAGCCGGCCAATGACGACCAGCCCACGGGCGAGCGTCGCAGGCGCCGAGCGACCGCGCAGGCGGGCAGCCCCGACACCAAGTCGGAGCCGCAGGCCGAGGCCAAGAGCGAGGACCGCGGCGAGGCGAAGGGCGAGGCCAAGGCCGAGTCCGCCGCCGACAACGCCGAGGGCCGCCGCGGCGACCGTCAGGACCGCGGCCAGCGCGGTGAGCGGGGCGACCGCGGTGACCGCGGCGACCGCCGCGAGCGCCAGCGCGACCGCCGAGGCAAGGGCGACGACCAGGGCCAGCAGGGCGGCGGCCAGCGTCCGCAGCGCCAGGGCCAGGGTCAGACCCAGGGCCAGGGCCAGGGCGGCCAGGGCCAGCAGGGTGGCGGCCCGCAGGACGACGGTTTCGACGACGAGGGTGGCCGTCGTGGCCGCCGTGGCCGTTACCGGGACCGCCGTGGCCGTCGTGGCCGTGAGGACTCCTTCACGCCCGACGTGCAGGTTGCCGACGACGACGTCCTGATCCCCGTCGCGGGCATCCTGGACATCCTCGACAACTACGCGTTCATCCGGACCTCCGGCTACCTGCCCGGTCCGAACGACGTCTACGTCTCGCTCGCACAGGTCCGCAAGAACGGCCTGCGCAAGGGTGACCACGTCACGGGCGCGGTCCGCCAGCCCAAGGACGGCGAGCGCCGCGAGAAGTTCAACGCGCTGGTCCGCCTCGACTCGGTGAACGGCATGGCGCCCGAAACCGGCCGCGGGCGCCCGGAGTTCCAGAAGCTGACGCCGCTCTACCCGCAGGACCGGCTCCGTCTGGAGACCGACTCCAACGTCCTGACGACGCGGATCATCGACCTGGTCGCGCCGATCGGCAAGGGCCAGCGAGGGCTGATCGTCGCCCCGCCGAAGACCGGCAAGACGATGATCCTCCAGGCCATCGCCAACGCGATCACGGTCAACAGCCCCGAGTGCCACCTGATGGTCGTCCTGGTCGACGAGCGTCCGGAAGAGGTCACCGACATGCAGCGGTCGGTGAAGGGCGAGGTCATCTCCTCGACCTTCGACCGCCCGGCCGAGGACCACACCACGGTCGCCGAGCTGGCCATCGAGCGCGCCAAGCGTCTCGTCGAGCTGGGTCACGACGTGGTCGTCCTGCTCGACTCGATCACCCGACTGGGCCGCGCGTACAACCTCGCGGCGCCTGCCTCCGGACGCATCCTGTCCGGTGGTGTCGACTCGACCGCGCTCTACCCGCCGAAGCGCTTCTTCGGTGCCGCGCGCAATATCGAGGACGGCGGCTCGCTGACCATCCTGGCCACCGCGCTCGTCGAGACCGGCTCGCGCATGGACGAGGTGATCTTCGAGGAGTTCAAGGGCACCGGCAACATGGAGCTCAAGCTCGACCGGAAGCTCTCGGACAAGCGCATCTTCCCGGCGGTGGACGTCGACGCGTCCAGCACCCGTAAGGAAGAAATCCTCCTGGGCACCGATGAATTGGCCGTCGTCTGGAAGCTGCGCCGGGTGCTGCACGCACTCGACCAGCAGCAGGCGATCGAGCTGCTGCTCGACCGCATGAAGAAGACCCAGTCCAACGCCGAGTTCCTTCTGCAGATTCAGAAGACGACTCCCGGCAGCGGCAATGGGAACGACTGAACAAGAAGCTGAATCGGGACAGTTCAACCGTCCCTGAAATCCGCCCCGTTACTTCGGTAACGGGGCGGATTCTTTTTGTTCCCCCGCAGTCCCCTTTTGTTGATACTGGCGTACTATCTGCGTCAGTTGAGGTGGGGGGCCATCCCGGCAGCACCGCAGAGGGCATAAGCCCTGCATTGTGCTGCCCTGCTGCGTGCAGTCGTTCTGCCGAGCCCCCGCCATTCCACGATCCGGTGGGCGTATCCGTGCCGCCGGTTCCGATACGAAGGATCGCCGCGTGCACATACGCACCAGGGGGGGCCGGCACTCGCGCCGGCTCAAGCTCGCCGTTCCGGCCGTAGCTGTCACCGTCCTCGCCCTCGTGGGCACGGGGCTCACGATGTCCAGCTCCCAGGCGGGCGAGCCGCTCCCGATCGCGCCGGCCGCAGCCGCGGCGCGGCCCGCCGCCCCGTCGGACGCCACGCTGCTCGAGCGCGTGGCCGACTCGGCCCAGGCGGACCGCAAGGCTCTCGCACCGTCCAAGCTCAACGCCACGGACGACCCGGGCCCCGCCCCGATGGTCATCGGCGGCACGGAGACCTCGATCTCCACCGCTCCGTGGATGGCGCAGCTCTGGTACAACGACGACAACGGCACCCCTGACGACGCCACCGACGACCTCGGCTTCTTCTGCGGTGGCGTGGTCATCGCGCCCACGAAGATCGCCACGGCCGCGCACTGCGTCAAGGGCTTCGACTGGGCCGCGAACGGTGCGGTCGTCACCGGCGCGAGCTCCACCGAGACGGTCGGCACCGGGACCGTCACCTGGCCCTACCGCCAGTGGTCGAACCCGCTGTACCTCGACAACGACGGCGCTGCGGACAACGACGTCGCCGTGCTCACCCTCTTCGACGCGGTCACCGTCAAGCCGCTGCCCGTGATGTCGAAGTCGGACACGGCTCTCTACGCGGCCGGCACGCAGGCCAAGGTCTACGGCTGGGGCCGCACGAGCTCGACCGACAACGGGATCTCCACGACCCTGCGTTCGGCGACTCTGCCGTTGGTCTCGGACTCGACGTGCGCCAACTCGTACGGCAGCTGGTTCAAGGCCGGCCACATGGTCTGCGCGGGCAAGACCGGCGCGACCGACGCCGAGACGACCGGTGCGTGCAACGGTGACTCCGGCGGCCCGCTGGTGGCCGGCGGCAAGCTGGTCGGCATCGTGTCGTGGGGCATCACGGACTGTGTGGGGGTGGGCGCGTACAGCGTCTTCGCCAAGGTGAGCACCTACGTTCCCGCGATCAACGCGCGGGCGTACGACACCAACATGAACTGGGACCACCGGGCCGACCTGATGGCCCGCAACACGTCGAACAAGCTGTACCAGTTCAACTCCACGGGCTCCGGCATGACCAAGGGCAGCTGGAGCGGCGACTGGAGCGGCATCAACCTCCTGCTCCAGACCGACCTCAACCGCGACGACTACCAGGACATGCTGATCCGGGCGAACGACGGCAACCTGTACTGGCAGTGGTACAACACCGCGGCCGGCGACCTGGGCGAGTGGGAAGTCAAGCAGATCGCCTCCGGCTGGGGATCCCGCAAGCAGATCCTGTCGCCCGGCGACCTGACCGGTGACGGTCACCCCGACATCCTGTCGACCGACTCCGCCGGCGACTTCTGGCTGTACCCCGGCAAGGGCAACGGCACCTTCTCCACCCGGAGCAAGATCGGCGGTGGCGGGCTCAACTACAACATGGTCCGCGGCAGCGGGGACTTCACCAACGACGGCAAGGCCGACATCATCGCCCGCGGCAGCGGCGGCAAGATGTACCTCTTCCCGGGCACCGGCAAGGCGAGCTCCCCGTTCGCCTCCAAGATCCTCGTCCGGACCTGGGACGTCGCCAACGCGCTCGTCACCACCGGTGACTTCAGCGGCGACGGCATCGCGGACATCATCGTCCGTGTGAAGACCGGCGAGCTGTACCTCTACCCGGGCACCGGGCAGGCGAACACCAACATCTTCGGCGCCCGCAAGCTGCTGGGCACCGGAGGGGCGGGCTACAACCTGTTCGGCTGATCACCGGCCCGCAGCAGTTCTCCTGAAGAGCCCCCCGCGTCCTCGGACGCGGGGGGCTCTTTGCATATTGGAACAACCGTGTGTAAGTCTTTCCAGCCGCAAACCCCGTCACGGAATGTGAGCAGATGCCGGACCACACGAGCGAGACAAGGCCGACCGGGCCGCGGCGCGCGGGCGCCACGGGCCGCCGCCGCAAGCTCCCCGAGCGCAGCCCCCGGCGCACGGCCCTGCGCGTCTCCGCGTGGGTCCTGGCCGCCGTGGTGGTGGCGGGCGGCGCGGGCGCCGGCTACGTCTACTTCAAGCTGGACGGCAACCTCACCAGCGTGGACATCGACGCCAAGCTGGGCGCCGACCGCCCCGACGACGTCGACAACGGTTCCCAGGACATCCTGGTGCTCGGCTCCGACTCCCGTTCCGGCGCCAACGAGGCGTACGGCGCCGACGAGGGCGCGGCCCGCTCGGACACCGCGATGGTGGTGCACGTCGACGAGGGCCACACCTCGGCCTCCGTCGTCTCGATCCCGCGGGACACGATCATCGAGCGGCCCGCCTGCACGGGCGACGTGAGCGGTGAACCGGTGGCCGCGGACGACCGGGCCATGTTCAACACGGCGTACGAGGTCGGCGGACCGGCCTGCGCGGTGAAGACCGTCGAGTCGATGTCCGGCATCCGCATGGATCACTACGTCGAGGTCGACTTCACCGGCTTCAAGAAGCTCATAGACGAACTCGGCGGCGTCGAGATCACCACCGAGCAGGCGATCGACGACTCCAAGAGCCATCTGCATCTGGACCCCGGCACGCACCGGCTGGACGGCGAGGAATCGCTCGGACTCGTGCGCACCCGCAAGAGCGTCGGCGACGGCAGCGATCTGGGCCGTATCCAGTTGCAGCAGGCGTTCGTGAAGGCACTGATGGAACAGACGAAGAGCGTCGGGGTCTTTTCCAGCCCGGAGAAACTCCTGGGCCTCGCCGACGCGGCCACGAAGACCGTCACCACGGACTCCGGCCTCGGCTCGGTAAAGGAACTCACGTCATTCGCGAACGGGCTCAAGGGCCTCGCCTCGAAGAACGTCCATATGGTCACGATGCCCGTGCAGTACGACCCGGCCGACCCGAACCGGGTCATACCGATGGAGAAGTCGGCCGGGCTGGTCTGGTCCGCCCTGAAGCACGACCGGGCGATCCCCGCGTCGGCGACCGAGAAATCGGCGGGCGACAAGGGTTCGGCCGGGCAGATCGTCCAGTGACCCCGTTTCCACGGGTCCGGGAATACGTGGGGCCGGACCCCGGTTTTGGGAGATACGGCCAGTCCTGGCAGACTGGTACGTCGGCCCCGGTTCACGGACGCGCAATCCGCGCGGACGACCCGGAGCCCTCCCGAAACTAGGAGACACCTTGAAGCGCGACATTCACCCCCAGTACGTCGAGACCCAGGTCAGCTGTACCTGCGGTGCGTCGTTCACCACCCGGAGCACCATCGACAACGGTGCGATCCGCGCCGACGTCTGCTCCGAGTGCCACCCGTTCTACACGGGCAAGCAGAAGATCCTCGACACCGGTGGCCGCGTGGCCCGCTTCGAGGCCCGCTTCGGCAAGGCTGCCGGCTCCGCCGCCAAGTAGCGAGCCACTGCGCCGGTCCTCGGCGCCCTCATTCCAGGGGGCGTCGGGACCGGCGTTTTTTCCGGCCGGGCGTCCGGGGGCGCCTCCGGAACCCCAGACAGCACGCCGTCCAGCAGGCCCGTTGACGTAACTAACCAGGAGCCCCCGATGTTCGAGGCGGTCGAGGAACTGATCGGTGAACACGCCGATCTCGAGAAGAAGCTCGCCGACCCGTCGGTCCACGCGGACCAGGCCAACGCGCGCAAGCTCAACAAGCGCTACGCGGAGCTGACCCCGATCGTCTCCACGTACCTGTCCTGGAAGCGCACCGGCGACGACATCGAGACTGCTCGCGAGTTCGCCGCCGACGACCCGGACTTCGCCGCCGAGGTGAAGGACCTGGAGAAGCAGCGCGAAGCACTCACCGAGAAGCTCCGCCTCCTCCTCGTCCCGCGCGACCCCAGCGACGACAAGGACGTGCTCCTGGAGATCAAGGCGGGCGCGGGCGGCGACGAGTCCGCCCTGTTCGCCGGCGATCTGCTGCGCATGTACCTGCGCTATGCCGAGCGCGTCGGCTGGAAGACCGAGATCATCGACTCCACCGAGTCCGAGCTCGGCGGTTACAAGGACGTCCAGGTCGCCGTGAAGACCAAGGGCGGCAACGGAGCCACCGAGCCCGGCCAGGGCGTGTGGGCCCGGATGAAGTACGAGGGCGGCGTGCACCGCGTGCAGCGTGTGCCCTCCACCGAGTCCCAGGGCCGTATCCACACCTCCGCGGCCGGAGTGCTCGTCACTCCCGAGGCCGAGGAGGTCGACGTCGAGATCCACGCCAACGACCTGCGCATCGACGTCTACCGGTCCTCCGGCCCCGGCGGTCAGTCCGTCAACACGACCGACTCCGCGGTCCGCATCACGCACCTGCCGACCGGCGTCGTCGCCTCCTGCCAGAACGAGAAGAGCCAGCTCCAGAACAAGGAGCAGGCCATGCGCATCCTGCGCTCCCGGCTCCTCGCCGCGGCCCAGGAAGCGGCCGAGCAGGAAGCCTCCGACGTCCGCCGCAGCCAGGTCCGTACGGTCGACCGCTCCGAGAAGATCCGCACGTACAACTTCCCGGAAAACCGGATCTCGGACCACCGCGTCGGCTTCAAGGCGTACAACTTGGACCAGGTGCTCGACGGTGACCTCGATGCCGTGATCCAGGCATGCGTCGACGCCGACTCGGCCGCCAAGCTCGCCAACGCGTAACCCCAGCCCCGCCCCGCTCGTAACCCGTACGGAGAACCGCGATGAACCTGCTGCTCGCCGAGGTGGCCCAGGCCACCCAGCGGCTGGCCGACGCCGGTGTCCCTTCACCGCGATTCGACGCCGAGGAACTCGCCGCGTTCGTGCACGGGGTCAAGCGGGGCGAGCTGCACAACGTGCCGGACCGGGACTTCGACGCCCGCTACTGGGAGACCATCGCCCGCCGCGAGGCCCGCGAGCCCCTCCAGCACATCACCGGCCGGGCCTTCTTCCGCTACCTGGAGCTCCAGGTGGGCCCCGGTGTCTTCGTGCCCCGCCCGGAGACCGAGTCCGTCGTCGGCTGGGCCATAGACGCCGTCCGCGCGATGGACGTCGTCGAGCCGCTCATCGTCGATCTCTGCACGGGATCGGGCGCCATCGCCCTCGCCATGGCGCAGGAGGTGCCGCGCTCGCGCGTGCACGGCGTGGAGCTGTCCGAGGACGCTCTCACGTGGACCAGGAAGAACGCCGAGGGGTCCAGGGTCACCGTGCACCGCGGAGACGCCGCGACGGCCCTTCCCGAGCTCGACGGCCAGGTCGACCTGGTCATCTCCAACCCCCCGTACATCCCGCTCACCGAGTGGGAGTACGTGGCGCCCGAGGCCCGTGACCACGACCCGGAGATGGCCCTCTTCTCCGGCGAGGACGGCCTCGACACCATCCGGTCCATCGAACGGACCGCACACCGTCTCCTGCGCCCCGGTGGCGTCGTCGTCATCGAGCACGCCGACACCCAGGGTGGCCAGGTGCCGTGGATCTTCACCGAGGAGCGGGGCTGGGCCGACGCGGCCGATCACCCCGACCTCAACAACCGGCCCCGTTTCGCGACCGCCCGCAAGGCCATGCCGTGACCGGCGATCCGGACCAGCACGACCCGTACCCGCCATACCCGTACATGCTTGAGGAGGCCGGCTGATGGCACGGCGATACGACTGCAACGACGCGACCGACCGTACGACGGGCCTGCGTGAGGCCGCGTCCGCCGTCCGCCGCGGAGAACTGGTCGTGCTGCCCACCGACACCGTGTACGGGATCGGCGCGGACGCCTTCAGCTCCGAGGGCGTCAGCGATCTGCTCGACGCCAAGGGCCGGGGCCGCAACATGCCCACGCCCGTCCTGATCGGCTCCCCGAACACCCTGCACGGCCTGGTCACCGACTTCTCCGAGCAGGCGTGGGAGCTCGTCGACGCGTTCTGGCCCGGCGCGCTCACGCTCGTCGCCAAGCACCAGCCCTCGCTCCAGTGGGACCTCGGTGACACCCGCGGCACCGTCGCCATCCGCATGCCCCTGCATCCGGTGGCCATCGAGCTGCTCACCGAGGTCGGCCCGATGGCCGTCTCCAGTGCCAACCTCACCGGACACCCCTCGCCGGAGGACTGCGACGCCGCCCAGGAGATGCTCGGCGACTCCGTCTCCGTCTACCTCGACGGCGGTCCGACGCCCGGCATCGTGCCGTCCTCCATCGTCGACGTCACCGGCAAGATCCCGGTCCTGCTGCGCGCCGGCGCGCTCTCCGTAGAAGAGCTGCGCAAGGTGGTACCCGACCTCGAGGTGGCCAATTGACCGCCCCTGAGGGGCGTGGCATAGCGGGGCAGACCGATACTTTCCGCATCCTCCACGTCAGCACCGGCAACGTCTGCCGCTCGCCCATCACCGAGCGGCTGACCCGGCATGCCCTGGTGGACCGCCTCGGCGATCCGCTCAGCGGCGGCCTGATCGTGGAGAGCGCGGGCACCTGGGGGCACGAAGGCGCCCCCATGGAGGCCAACGCCGAGATCGTCCTCGCCGACTTCGGCGCGGACGCCACCGGCTTCGTCGGACGCGAGCTGCTCGACGAGCACGTGATCCGCGCCGACCTCGTCCTCACCGCCACCCGCGACCACCGGGCCCAGGTGATCTCCATGGGGCACTCGGCCGGCCTGCGGACCTTCACGCTCAAGGAGTTCACCCGGCTGGTCCGGGCCATAGACCCCGCCACCCTGCCCGACGCACGCGACGAGGGCGTCGTCGAGCGTGCCCGTGCGCTGGTGCGTGCGGCGGCGGCGCTGCGCGGCTGGCTGCTGGCCCCCACCGCCGAGGCGGACGAGGTCTACGACCCGTACGGCGCCCCGATCACGTTCTTCCGCTCCATCGGGGACGAGATCAACCAGGCCCTCGACCCCGTGGTCACCGCGCTGACGGGCGTACAGACCCCGCACTGACGCCGCCGGGCGGAGTCCTGGGCCGGCGGTACCGATCCGTACGGCGCAGCGGCCGTGCGCCGACCGGCGTACGAGGCCGTCCGGCAGCGCGCAGGGGTCCACGCCCGGGCCTACATTGGTCTGAGAGCCCACCCCTCCCCAGGCCCGGAGCCGTCAGATGCCGGTCACCACTCCAGCCGCACCCCCAGCCGTGTCCCGCTCGCACACAGCCCTCCCGCAGGACTTCGGCGCCCTGCTCCGGCAGGACCCGGAGATCGCCGACGTGCTGCTGGCGGAGGTGAGCCGGCAGGCCGGCACCCTCCAGCTGATCGCCGCCGAGAACTTCACCTCGCCCGCCGTCCTCGCCGCCCTCGGCTCCCCGCTCGCCAACAAGTACGCCGAGGGCTACCCCGGTGCACGTCACCACGGCGGCTGCGAGCAGGCGGACGCCGCCGAACGCCTCGCGATCCAGCGGGCCACCGCGCTCTTCGGCGCCGAGCACGCCAACGTCCAGCCGCACTCCGGCTCCTCGGCCGTCCTCGCCGCCTACGCCGCACTGCTGCGCCCCGGCGACACGGTCCTGGCCATGGGGCTCCCGTACGGCGGCCACCTCACCCACGGCTCGCCCGCCAACTTCTCCGGCCGCTGGTTCGAGTTCGTCGGCTACGGCGTGGACCCCGACAGCGGGCTGATCGACTACGCACAGGTCCGCGCCCTGGCCCGGGGCCGGCGCCCCAAGGCCATCGTCTGCGGTTCCATCTCGTACCCGCGCCATCCCGACTACGAGCTGTTCCGGGAGATCGCCGACGAGGTCGGCGCCTATCTGATCGCCGATGCCGCCCACCCGATGGGCCTGATCGCCGGGGGAGCGGCGCCCAGCCCCGTCCCGTACGCGGACGTGGTCTGCGCGACCACGCACAAGGTGCTGCGCGGGCCGCGCGGCGGCATGATCCTGTGCGGCCCGGAGCTGGCGGAGCGGATCGACCGGGCGGTGTTCCCCTTCACACAGGGCGGCGCCCAGATGCACACGGTCGCGGCGAAGGCCGTCGCCTTCGGCGAGGCGGCTACTCCGGCGTTCACGCTGTACGCCCATCAGGTGGTCGCCCACGCGCGGGTGCTCGCCGCCGGTCTGGAGGCCGAGGGTTTCGACGTCACCACGGACGGCACCGACACCCACCTGATCGTCGCGGACCCCGCCCCTCTCGGGGTCGACGGCCGCACCGCGCGCTCGCGTCTCGCGGCGGCGGGCATGGTCCTGGACACCTGCGCCCTGCCCTACGGGGACGCCCGTGGCATCAGGCTGGGCACGGCCGCCGTCACCACCCAGGGCATGGACGAAGCCGACATGGCGCGGATCGCGGTGCTCTTCGGGGCGGCGGTCCGGGAGACCGGTGACGCCGACCGGCTGCTGGCCGAAGTGCGGGAACTCACGGACAGGAATCCGCCCTATCCGGGGTAGGCGAAGCATGTGCAACCATCACCCGTACCTTGGAGTCCTCATTCTTGAGGTTAGGGTGTGGGGCTGAGATGGCCGGCGATTTCTGTGGGGCAGCCCGTGCGTGATTACCTGCTGACGCTCTGTGTCACGGCCGCAGTTACTTATCTGCTGACCGGACCGGTGCGAAAGTTCGCCATCGCGATCGGGGCCATGCCCGCGATCCGTGCGCGTGACGTACACCGAGAACCGACACCGCGGCTCGGTGGCATCGCCATGTTCGGCGGACTGTGTGCGGGACTGATCGTCGCTGCCCACCTGGACAACCTCACGGGCGTCTTCGAACTCTCCAACGAGCCGCGGGCCCTGCTCTCCGGCGCTGCGCTGATCTGGCTGATCGGCGTCCTGGACGACAAGTTCGAACTCGACGCCCTGATCAAGCTCGGCGGGCAGATGATCGCCGCCGCGGTCATGGTCATCCAGGGCCTCACGGTCCTGTGGCTGCCGATCCCCGGCGTGGGCACGGTCGCCCTCACCCAGTGGCAGGGCACGCTCCTCACGGTGGCGCTGGTCGTCATCACGATCAACGCGGTCAACTTCGTGGACGGCCTCGACGGCCTGGCGGCCGGCATGGTCTGCATCGCCTCGGCGGCGTTCTTCCTCTACACGTACCGGCTCTGGTACGGGTACGGGATCGAGGCAGCCGCCCCCGCGACCCTCTTCGCGGCGATCCTGATGGGCATGTGCCTCGGATTCCTGCCGCACAACATGCATCCCGCGCGGATCTTCATGGGCGACTCCGGATCGATGCTGATCGGCCTGGTCCTCGCGGCGGGCGCGATCTCCGTCACCGGTCAGGTGGACCCCGACGCGATGAAGCTGTTCGAGGGCAGTGAGCGGCAGGCGACCCACGCGATGCTGCCGGTCTTCATCCCGCTGCTCCTGCCGCTGACGATCATCGCGATCCCGGCCGCCGACCTGGTGCTGGCGATCGTGCGGCGCACCTGGAACGGCCAGTCGCCGTTCGCGGCCGACCGCGGGCACCTGCACCACCGGCTGCTGGAGATCGGCCACTCGCACAGCAGGGCCGTCATGATCATGTACTTCTGGTCCGCGCTGATCGCCTTCGGTGCGGTCGGGTACTCGGTCCACTCCGCGTCGATGTGGATCGTGCTCGCGATCATGGGCGCGAGTGCGGTGGGTCTGATCCTGCTGCTGATGCCGCGCTTCACCCCCCGCACGCCGGACTGGGCCGACTCCTTCGTACCGCCCCGTTACCGGCGCCGCCGGCACACCGCCGGCCAGGAGCGGGTGGTGGCGTACGGGCAACAGGGCCCGGACGACCCGCAGATGGCGCCGGAGGCCCCTGAGCGGACCCCTGTGGCGGTCGGGGTCTCGGGTGTCAACGGGGCGACGGCGATCGGCTCCCGCGCACGCCTGCACGACCGGCGCCGGGCCGATTCATCGCGTTGACGTTTCGGGCATCAACGCCCATTACCAGACAATGCGTTGGAGTGTCTCGCGCAAACG
Organism: Streptomyces sp. NBC_00234; assembly: GCF_036195325.1. Taxonomy (NCBI): domain Bacteria; kingdom Bacillati; phylum Actinomycetota; class Actinomycetes; order Kitasatosporales; family Streptomycetaceae; genus Streptomyces; species Streptomyces sp. NBC_00234. Next base: position 5,571,024 of record NZ_CP108101.1, read on the forward strand.
CGCAGGCTCACTCTCATGTGTGACAGTTGGCACACTTTTCAGGTAAAGACCTCATCAAATAGTTTGTGATACCGTTCACGAGACCCGGTGATAGAGCCGAAGGACCTTGGTAAGAGGGTCCTTTGGCCGAGCTTCGACTCAACCGGGCCTACGCTCGTCCATGACGACACCATTGCCCATCCCCCTGCAAAGCGGAGTTGCCGCCATGCCGTCCAACGACGTCCGGACTCTCCTCCAGGCCGCCGTGCCCACCGCTGCCGCCGGCGCTCTCGCCGCTGCGATCAGCGGTGCGGTCGCCGGTGGCAAGGGAGCCCTGGGAGCGGTCGTTGCGACGCTGGTGGTGATCCTCTTCATGGGGATCGGGCTGGTCGTTCTGCAGCGGACCGCCAGGTCCCTTCCGCACCTGTTCCAGGCCATGGGGCTGATGCTGTATACGGCACAGCTCCTGCTGCTGTTCATCTTCGTCGCCGCTTTCAAGGACACCGAGGTGTTCAACCCGAAGGCGTTCGCGATCACGCTGGTCGCGACGACTCTCGTGTGGATCGGCGCACAGGCGCGTGCGCACATGAAGGCCAAGATCCTTTACGTCGAACCCGACTCCGACAAGGGTGACAAGCCCAAGAACACGGGGTCGTCGACGTGAAGGGTAGGGGCGGAATAAGTACAGGTTCGGGACCCTGCTATCGTCCGGTTCCAACTGCGGCACTGCGGGCGCGGGCATGTGAGCTGACGCCTGCTCGATCGCGAGGCTCAATGCCTGACTGCCGCTCACACATCCGTAACACCAGTCCAGTGCCGAACCGCGGCTGCGCGCCGCGCCGACACAACGAGGTTGCCGTACCTATGCGCCACGCTGAAGGAGCCCGCGGTGAGTGCTGACCCGACACAGGTGCTCGCCTTCGAGACCGATTGCCACATCTTCGACGGTTGTGGTTTCCCGGCACCCGGCCTGCACTCGTTCCTGTTCGAGCCCATTTGGGGTGACCCGGACAGCAACCTGTACTTCAACAAGCCGATGCTGCTGGCCCTGCTCGGCTCGATCATCGTCGTCGGTTTCTTCTGGGCTGCTTTCCGTAAGCCCAAGATGGTCCCCGGCAAGCTGCAGTCGATCGCGGAGATGGGTTACGACTTCATCCGCCGCGGCATCGTCTACGAGACGATCGGCAAGCGCGAGGGCGAGAAGTACGTCCCCCTCGTCGTCTCGCTGTTCTTCTTCGTCTGGATGATGAACCTCTGGTCGATCATTCCGGTCGCCCAGTTCCCGGTGACGTCGATCATCGCGTACCCGATCGTGCTTGCCGTGATCGTCTACGTGCTGTGGGTCAGCCTGACCTTCAAGCGGCACGGATTCATCGGTGGGTTCAAGAACATCACCGGCTACGACAAGTCGCTCGGTCCGGTGCTCCCGCTGGCCATGCTGATCGAGTTCTTCTCGAACCTCTTCGTCCGGCCGTTCACGCACGCGGTCCGACTCTTCGCGAACATGTTCGCCGGGCACACCCTGCTGCTGCTGTTCACGATCGCCAGCTGGTACCTGCTCAACGGCATCGGCATCGCGTACGCAGGCGTCTCGTTCGTCATGGTCATCGTCATGACCGCGTTCGAGCTCTTCGTCCAGGCGCTGCAGGCGTACGTCTTCGTACTCCTGACCTGCACCTTCATCCAGGGCGCACTCGCCAAGCACCACTGAGTACCGCGCACCGACCCTTATTCGTCCGGTGGCCAACCCCCATCGGTCCTTGAAAGAGAAGGAAGACTGGCATGTCCCAGACCCTCGCCGCTGTCACTGGCGACCTGAAGGCTCTCGGCTCCATCGGTTACGGCCTCGCCGCCATCGGTCCCGGCGTCGGCGTCGGCATCATCTTCGGTAACGGCACCCAGGCCCTCGCCCGCCAGCCCGAGGCCGCCGGCCTCATCCGCGCCAACCAGATCCTCGGCTTCGCCTTCTGTGAGGCGCTCGCCCTCATCGGTCTGGTTATGCCGTTCGTCTACGGTTCCTGATCTTCAGGTCCGACGAACAGCATCCGAGACGAAAGGCACTGATGTGAGCCAGCTGCTTACGGTCGCGGCTGAGGAGATGGAAAATCCCCTCATCCCGCCGATTCCAGAGCTCGTCATCGGCCTCATCGCCTTCGTCATCGTCTTCGGTTTCCTCGCCTGGAAGCTCCTCCCGAACATCAACAAGGTTCTGGACGAGCGTCGCGAGGCCATCGAAGGCGGTATCGAAAAGGCCGATGCGGCCCAGACCGAGGCCCAGAGCGTTCTTGAGCAGTACAAGGCTCAGCTCGCCGAGGCCCGCCACGAAGCCGCTCGCATGCGCCAGGAGGCGCAGGAGCAGGGTGTCGTCATCATCCAGGAGATGAGGGCGGAAGGTCAGCGGCAGCGCGAAGAGATCATCGCTGCCGGCCACGCCCAGATCGAGGCCGACCGCAAGGCTGCGGCGTCCGCGCTGCGTCAGGACGTGGGCACCCTCGCCACCGCCCTGGCCGGCAAGCTCGTCGGCGAGTCCCTCGAGGACCACGCCCGGCAGAGCGGCACCGTCGACCGTTTCCTCGATGAACTCGAGGCGAAGGCCGAGGCCGTCCGATGAACGGAGCGAGCCGCGAGGCACTGGCTGCCGCACGTGAGCGTCTCGACGCGCTGACCGACAACACGTCGGTCGACGCGGCGAAGCTCGCCGAGGAGCTGGCAGCCGTCACCGCGCTGCTCCACCGCGAGGTATCGCTGCGCCGGGTCCTCACCGACCCGTCGCAGGGTGGCGAGGCCAAGGCCGAGCTGGCCGGACGGCTGCTGAGCGGTCAGGTGGGCGGCGAAGCCGTGGACCTGGTCTCCGGCATGGTCCGCTCCCGCTGGTCGCAGTCGCGTGACCTCGTGGACTCGGTCGAGGAGCTGGCGAACACCGCAGACCTCACCGCGGCCCAGCGCGCGGGTGTGCTCGACGACGTCGAGGACGAGCTGTTCCGCTTCGGCCGGATCGTCGGTTCCGACAAGGGACTGCGTTCCGCACTGACCAGCCGGACCGCGTCCACCGCCGCCAAGGGCGAGCTGCTCCGCAGCCTGCTCGGCGGCAAGGCGCAGCCCGTCACCGAGCGAATCGTCACGCGCCTCGTGACCCAGCCCCGTGGACGTAGCCTGGAGGCGGGACTCGATTCCCTGTCCAAGCTCGCCGCGGAGCGCCGGGACCGCATGGTCGCTGTCGTCACCTCGGCGGTACCGCTGTCCGATCGGCAGAAGCAGCGCCTCGGCGCCGCCCTGGCGAAGATCTACGGCCGGCAGATGCACCTGAACCTGGACGTGGACCCCACGGTCCTCGGCGGGATCTCGGTGCGCGTCGGTGACGAGGTCATCAACGGCACGATCGCGGAGCGCCTCGAAGAGGCCACCCGCCGGATGGCCGGCTGACAGCGCGCAGCGCACACGCACCAACTGAACGAGCAAGAACAGCGGCCCGGTTGGGCCGTGCAGAAATTGCAGAAGATTCCTGGGGGTCGCCCCCAGACCCCCTTAAGAAACTTCGGGCCCAACAAGGAGAGCAGGGAACCCAGATGGCGGAGCTCACGATCCGGCCGGAGGAGATCCGGGACGCGCTGGAGAACTTTGTCCAGTCGTACAAGCCGGACGCGGCCTCGCGCGAGGAGGTCGGTACGGTCAGCGTTGCCGGCGACGGCATCGCGAAGGTGGAGGGCCTGCCCTCCGCCATGGCGAACGAGCTGCTGAAGTTCGAGGACGGAACCCTCGGTCTCGCCCTCAACCTCGAGGAGCGCGAGATCGGTGCGATCGTCCTCGGCGAGTTCAGCGGTATCGAGGAGGGCCAGCCGGTGCAGCGCACCGGTGAGGTGCTCTCCGTCGGCGTCGGCGAGGGTTACCTCGGCCGCGTTGTCGACCCGCTCGGCAACCCGATCGACGGTCTCGGCGAGATCGCGACCGAAAGCCGTCGCGCCCTCGAGCTGCAGGCCCCTGGCGTCATGGTCCGCAAGTCGGTGCACGAGCCGATGCAGACCGGCTACAAGGCCGTCGACGCCATGGTGCCGATCGGCCGTGGCCAGCGTCAGCTGATCATTGGTGACCGTCAGACGGGTAAGACCGCTCTGGCCGTCGACACGATCATCAACCAGCGCGACAACTGGCGCTCGGGCGACGTGAACAAGCAGGTGCGCTGCATCTACGTCGCCATCGGTCAGAAGGGATCCACCATCGCCTCCGTGCGTGGTGCCCTGGAAGAGGCCGGCGCGCTCGAGTACACGACCATCGTCGCCGCCCCGGCGTCCGACCCGGCCGGCTTCAAGTACCTGGCGCCGTACACCGGTTCGGCCATCGGCCAGCACTGGATGTACGCCGGCAAGCACGTCCTGATCATCTTCGACGACCTGTCGAAGCAGGCCGACGCCTACCGCGCCGTCTCGCTGCTGCTGCGCCGTCCGCCGGGCCGTGAGGCGTACCCCGGTGACGTCTTCTACCTCCACTCTCGTCTGCTTGAGCGTTGCGCCAAGCTCTCCGACGAGATGGGCAAGGGCTCGATGACGGGTCTCCCGATCGTCGAGACCAAGGCGAACGACGTGTCGGCGTTCATCCCGACCAACGTCATCTCCATCACCGACGGCCAGTGCTTCCTGGAGTCCGACCTGTTCAACGCAGGTCAGCGTCCGGCGCTCAACGTCGGTATCTCGGTCTCCCGAGTCGGTGGCTCCGCCCAGCACAAGGCCATGAAGCAGGTCTCCGGCCGGCTTCGCGTGGACCTCGCCCAGTACCGCGAGCTGGAGGCGTTCGCCGCCTTCGGTTCCGACCTGGACGCGGCCTCCAAGGCTTCGCTGGAGCGCGGTAAGCGCATGGTCGAGCTGCTGAAGCAGCCGCAGTACGCACCCTTCCCCGTCGAGGAGCAGGTCGTCTCCGTCTGGGCCGGCACCACCGGCAAGATGGACGACGTCCCGGTCGAGGACATCCGTCGCTTCGAGAGCGAGCTGCTGGAGTACCTGCGCCGCGAGCGCAAGGACCTCCTGACCAGCATCGCCGAGGGCGGCAAGATGTCCGACGACACGCTGCAGTCGATCGCCGACGCGATCGCCGCCTTCAAGCAGCAGTTCGAGACCTCGGACGGCAAGCTTCTGGGCGAGGGCTGATCGATGGGCGCTCAGCTTCGCGTTTACAAGCGCCGCATCCAAGCCGTCACCGCGACCAAGAAGATCACCAAGGCGATGGAAATGATCGCCGCCTCGCGCATCGTCAAGGCGCAGCGCAAGGTGCAGGCTTCGATGCCGTACGCGACCGAGCTGAACCGTGCGGTGACCGCGGTGGCGACCGGCTCCACCACCAAGCATCCGCTCACCACCGAGGCCGAGTCCCCGGTCCGCGCCGCGGTTCTGCTCATCACGAGCGACCGCGGTCTGGCCGGCGGCTACTCCTCCAACGCCATCAAGGCGGCGGAGCGGCTCCGGGAGCGGCTCGCGGGTGAGGGCAAGGAGGTCGACACGTACATCGTCGGCCGCAAGGGTGTCGCCTACTACGGCTTCCGCGAGCGCAAGGTCGCGGAGTCCTGGACCGGCTTCACCGACAGCCCGGCGTACGGGGATGCAAAGAACGTCGCCGCGCCCCTGATCGAGGCCATCCAGAAGGACTCGGCCGAGGGCGGCGTCGACGAACTGCACATCGTCTTCACCGAGTTCGTGTCGATGATGACGCAGAACGCGGTGGACAACCGCATGCTGCCGCTGTCGCTCGACAAGGTTGCGGAGGAGAGCGGTACGAAGGGCGAGATCCTTCCGCTGTTCGACTTCGAGCCGTCGGCGGAGGACGTCCTCGACGCCCTCCTGCCGCGCTACGTCGAGAGCCGTATCTACAACGCACTGCTGCAGGCAGCCGCTTCCGAGCACGCCGCCCGCCGCCGCGCGATGAAGTCGGCGACCGACAACGCCGGGGATCTCATCAAGAGCCTCTCCCGGCTTGCCAACGCGGCCCGCCAGGCCGAAATCACCCAGGAAATCAGCGAGATCGTCGGCGGTGCCAGTGCTCTGGCCGACGCGACCGCGGGGAGTGACAAGTAATGACGACCACTGTTGAGACGGCCGCTGCCACGGGCCGCGTCGCCCGGGTCATCGGCCCGGTCGTCGACGTGGAGTTCCCCGTCGACGCGATGCCGGAGATCTACAACGCACTGCACGTCGAGGTCGACGACCCGGCCGAGGACGGCGCTCGCAAGACGCTGACCCTCGAAGTCGCCCAGCACCTGGGTGACGGCGTCGTCCGTGCGATCTCGATGCAGCCCACCGACGGTCTGGTCCGCCAGGCCCCGGTGACCGACACGGGTGCGGGCATCATGGTCCCCGTCGGTGACATCACCAAGGGCAAGGTGTTCAACACCCTCGGTCAGATCCTGAACGAGCCGGAAGCCGAAGCTCAGATCACCGAGCGCTGGCCGATCCACCGCAAGGCCCCGGCCTTCGACCAGCTCGAGTCCAAGACCGAGATGTTCGAGACCGGCCTGAAGGTCGTCGACCTGCTGACCCCGTACGTCAAGGGCGGCAAGATCGGTCTGTTCGGTGGTGCGGGCGTCGGCAAGACGGTCCTCATCCAGGAAATGATCATGCGTGTGGCGAAGCTGCACGACGGTGTGTCGGTGTTCGCCGGCGTCGGTGAGCGCACCCGTGAGGGCAACGACCTCATCGACGAGATGACGGACTCCGGTGTTCTGGACAAGACCGCGCTGGTCTTCGGCCAGATGGACGAGCCGCCGGGCACGCGTCTTCGCGTGGCCCTGTCCGCCCTGACCATGGCGGAGTACTTCCGCGATGTGCAGAAGCAGGACGTGCTGCTCTTCATCGACAACATCTTCCGCTTCACGCAGGCCGGTTCCGAGGTCTCCACGCTGCTCGGCCGTATGCCGTCCGCAGTGGGTTACCAGCCGACCCTGGCCGACGAGATGGGTGTGCTCCAGGAGCGCATCACCTCGACGCGTGGTCACTCGATCACCTCGATGCAGGCGATCTACGTCCCCGCGGACGACCTGACCGACCCGGCCCCGGCCACCACGTTCGCCCACCTCGACGCGACGACGGTTCTTTCCCGTCCGATCTCCGAGAAGGGCATCTACCCGGCCGTGGACCCGCTGGACTCCACGTCCCGCATCCTGGACCCGCGTTACATCACGCAGGACCACTACGACACGGCTACCCGTGTCAAGGGAATCCTGCAGAAGTACAAGGACCTCCAGGACATCATCGCGATCCTCGGTATCGACGAGCTGGGCGAGGAGGACAAGCTCGTTGTCCACCGTGCCCGTCGCGTCGAGCGCTTCCTGTCGCAGAACACCCACGCCGCCAAGCAGTTCACCGGCCTGGACGGTTCGGACGTGCCGCTCGACGAGTCGATCGCCGCGTTCAACTCGATCTGCGACGGTGAGTACGACCACTTCCCGGAGCAGGCGTTCTTCATGTGCGGTGGCATTGAGGACCTCAAGGCCAACGCCAAGGAGCTCGGCGTCTCCTGAGCCTTCGGCTCACCGAGGGGGGTGGGCGTGTCCCGCCCCCCTCACCACGCCCCGTAGAATTGACCCAACACCCGGCTCGACCGCCGGGTGGTGACCCGAGGAGCCACCCTTGGCTGCTGAGCTGCATGTCGAGCTGGTCGCCGCGGACCGCAGTGTCTGGTCCGGCGAGGCCACCCTGGTCGTCGCGCGTACCACGTCCGGCGACATCGGCGTCATGCCCGGTCACCAGCCGCTTCTCGGTGTGCTGGAATCGGGCCCGGTGACGATCCGTACCAGTGAGGGCGGCACCGTCGTCGCCGCTGTGCACGGTGGATTCATCTCGTTCGCGGACGACAAGCTGTCGCTGCTGGCGGAGATCGCCGAGCTGGCGGACGAGATCGATGTCCAGCGCGCCGAGCGTGCGCTGGAGCGCGCGAAGTCGGACACGGACGCCGCTGCCGAGCGGCGCGCCGATGTACGACTGCGCGCGGTGGCGGTGCACTAGCACCCCCGCCGACAGATGTTTTTACTCAGCCGCGGCCCGAGCTGGAATTCTCCAGACCGTGCCGCGGCTGAGGCAATGCAGATGCAGTTCGGTCCGGTATCCGTAATCGACGTTGCGAGGAGGTCGGTGGAGATGGTCCTCGCTCTGTGGGTTGGCGGTCTGGTCGTCGTACTGGTCGTGGTGGGTCTGTTCGTGTTCGGCCTGCGCCGGCGGCTGATCCAGCGCTCGGGCGGCACGTTCGACTGCAGTCTCCGCTGGGACATCTCCAAGGAACCGGACCCCACCGGCAAGGGCTGGGTGTACGGCGTCGCGCGCTACAGCGGCGACCGGGTCGACTGGTTCCGGGTCTTCTCCTACGATCCCCGTCCCCGCCGCGCCCTGGAGCGTGCCTCGATCGAGGTGATCGCCCGCCGGCTTCCCGAGGGCGAGGAGGAGCTCGCGCTCCTGTCCGACTCCGTCGTGCTCGGCTGTCTCCACCGGGGGACCCGCCTGGAGCTGGCGATGAGCGAGGACGCTCTCACCGGCTTTCTCGCCTGGCTGGAGGCGGCGCCGCCCGGCCAGCGCGTCAACGTGGCCTGAGGGCCGCACACGTACGGTGCGTCACCCAGGCCGCAGGGCCGTGTAGCAGGACAGCGAAAAACCGGGGAGACAGGGGGCGGACCTGTCTCCCCGGCTGCTTTTCCGGGCTGTGCGGGTCGTGCGGTGGCGCTACGGCGTGGGGATTACTTGAGGCCGCTGTTGATCGCGCTCACCAGTTCGCCGTTGGCGGTGTCACCGCTGAACTCCCAGAAGAAGGCGCCTCCCAGGCCCTGGTTCTTCGCCCAGGTCATCTTCGAGGTGACGGTGGCCGGGGTGTCGTAGCTCCACCAGTTGGTGCCGCAGTGGGCGTAGGCGGTGCCGGCGATGGTGCCGGTGGCGGGGCAGCTGCTCTTGAGGACCTTGTAGTCCTCGATGCCCGCTTCGTACGTTCCCTGGGCCGCGCCGGTCGCCGTGCCGCCCGGGGCGGACTGGGTGACGCCGGTCCAGCCGCGGCCGTAGAAGCCGATGCCGAGCAGCAGCTTCTTGGCCGGGACGCCCTTGGCCTTCAGCTTGGCGATGGCGTCGGAGGCGTTGAAGCCGGCCTGGGGGATGCCGGTGTACGAGGTGAGCGGGGAGTGCGGGGCCGTCGGGCCCTTGTCCGCCCACGCGCCGAAGAAGTCGTACGTCATGACGTTGTACCAGTCCATGGACTGCGCGGCGCCCGCGTAGTCCGCGGCGTCGATCTTGCCGCCGTCGGAGCCGTCCGCGGTGATGGCGGCCGTGACGAGGTTGCTCGCGCCGAACTTGGTGCGCAGCGCGGAGGCGAGGTTCTTCAGTGCGGCCGGGCCGCTGGTGTCACAGGTGAGACCGCAGGCGTTGGGGTACTCCCAGTCGATGTCGATGCCGTCGAAGACATCGGCCCAGCGGGGGTCCTCGACCAGGTCGTAGCAGGACTGGGCGAACGCGGCCGGGTTCTGGGCCGCGGCACCGAAGCCGCCGGACCAGGTCCAGCCGCCGAAGGACCAGAGGACCTTGATGTTCGGGTACTTCGCCTTGAGCTTGCGGAGCTGGTTGAAGTTGCCGCGCAGCGGCTGGTCCCAGGTGTCCGCGACGCCGTCGACCGACTGGTCGGCGGTGTACGCCTTGTCGTAGTCGGCGTAGGCGTCACCGATGGTGCACTTGCCGCCCTGGACGTTGCCGAAGGCGTAGTTGATGTGCGTGATCTTCGAGGCGGAGCCCGAGGTCACCAGGTTCTTCACGTGGTAGTTGCGCCCGTAGACGCCCCAGTTGGTGAAGTAGCCGAGGTTGATCTTGTCACCGGGCGGGGGAGTGGTGCCGCCGCCGGTGGTGCGGACGGCGACCGAGCCACTGACCGGTCCGGTCTGGTCCGCGGTGTCGCGGGCCTGCACGGTGTACGAGTAGTCGGTACCCGCGGAGAGGGCGGTGTCCGTGTACGTCGTACCGGTGACCGTGGCGACCTTGGCGCCGCCGCGCAGGACGTCGTAGTTCTTGATGCCCTTGTCGTCGGTCGCCGCGGTCCAGGTGAGCTTCGCCGACGTGTCGGTGATGGCGCTCGCGGTGGGGGTGCCCGGCGCCGAGGGGGCGTTGTCGCCGGGGACGCTGCCGCCGTCGCAGGAGGCGCCGTTCAGCTTGCAGCCGCTGGGGGAGCCGGATCCGGTCCCGTTGAAGCCGAAGCTGATGCTGGCGCCGGGGGCGACGGTGCCGTTCCAGCTGAGGTTCTTGGCGGTCCAGTGGGTGCCGGAACCGGTGACGGTGGCGTCCCAGGCGGAGCCGACCGCGGTGCCGGTGGGGAAGTCCCACTCGATCGTCCAGGAGGACAGCGAGGTGGTTCCGGTGTTCTTCACCGTCCACTGGCCTTCGAAGCCGGTGCCCCAGTCGGACTTCTTGAGGTAGGTGGCGGTCGCCGACGTGGCGGCCTCGGCGGGGCTGGCCAGGCCGACCATCGCCGCGAGCGGCAGAAGCAGTGCGGTGACGCCCGCTACGGCCTTGGAACGGATGGTGGTGCCGGTACTGAGTCTCTGTCTGAATCCGGCCCGGCGTGGGGGGGTCTCAGTGCTCAACGGTGCTCCTCGGGTGAGGTCCGACAAACGGGGGGTGGTCCGTGGACTGCAAACCCTGCGCCGCCCTGAGCGCGCCTTGTCATGGCGTACTCACCGCAGTGTGCTCGGTGAGATTAGGAAGGTCTGGACCAATCGTCAAGAGGTCCAGACCAAAGATCAGAGCTAAACCTCAGATGCCCAACTCCTGCGCGATCACCGCTGCTTGGGCCCGGCTCCGCAGCTCCAGCTTCCCCAACAGCCTGCTGACGTGCGTCTTCACCGTTGCTTCCGCCATCGAGAGCCGCACCGCGATCTCCGCGTTCGACAGCCCTTCGCCCAGACATCCCAGAACCTCGCGCTCCCGCCGCGTGAGCGATTCCAGCCCCGCCGGAGGAGGTGTGTCCGGCCGGCGTGCGGGGGTGGCTCCGGCGAACTCCGCGATCAGCCGACGCGTCACCGCCGGGGCGATCAGTCCCTCGCCGCGCGCCACGGTCCGTACCGCTTGGAGCAGATCGTGCGCATCGGTGTTCTTCAGCAGAAAGCCCGCAGCCCCGGCCCGCAGCGCCCCGAAGACGTACTCGTCCAGATCGAACGTCGTCAGCACCAGCACGTCCGCGAGCTGCTCCGCCACCACCTCGCGGGTCGCCGACACCCCGTCGAGCCGAGGCATCTGCACATCCATCAGCACGACGTCCGGGCGCAGTTCGCGTGCCAGTCGCACCGCGGCCTCGCCGTCGCCCGCTTCCCCGACGACCTCGATGTCCGGTGCGCTGCCGAGAATCAGCACCAGTCCCGCGCGTACCGCCGACTGGTCCTCGGCGACCAGTACCCGGATCGTCATTGCCTCACTGTCCTTTCCTCGACGGGCAGTTCGGCCCGTACCCGCCAGACCGTCCGGCCGTCCTCCGCGGTCCCGGGACCCGCCGCGATCGTGCCGCCGAGCAGCGCCACCCGCTCGCGCATGCCCACGAGACCCGCCCCCGAACCGGGCGCACGCGGTCCCGGCCGGCTCCCCAGCTCGCTGGTGATCTCCACCGAGAGCATGTCCCCCTCGTGAGCGAGCCGCACCGCGACCTGTCCGGGCGCCGCGTGCTTCAGCGCGTTCGTCAGGGACTCCTGGACGATGCGGTACGCCGCCAGCTCGACCGGCGCCGGCAGTCGCTCCGCGTCCCGGCGCGCGTCCTCCAGCGTGCAGGTGAGCCCGCTCGACGCCCCGTTCGTCCGCGCCTGCTCGATCAGGACGTCCACCGAGGCGAGGGTCGGCGCCGCGCTCGGTCCGTTCCCGGTCCCGCTGTGCCGGAGCAGTCCGATGAGCCGCCGCATCTCGGCCAGTCCCTCGACGCTGTTCTCGCGGATCACCCCGAGCGCCTCGCGGGAGGTGCCCGGGTCGTCGATGGAGAGCGCCGCCGTGGAATGGATGGCGATCGCGGAGAGATGGTTGGCCACCATGTCGTGCAGCTCGCGCGCCATCCGCGCCCGCTCGGCGGTCACCGCCTGGACGCGGTCCATCTCGGCGAGCAGCGCGGTCTGGTCGGCCCGCAGCCGGGCGGTCTCGGCCGCGTCGCGATGGTTGCGCACGCTGACGGCCGTGATGGCGGGCGCGAACGACACCAGACCGGTCAGGACACCGAACAGCAGCGCCTCGGCCGTACGGAACCAGGTCAGGCAGCCGATCGTCACGCCGGCCGTGACCAGGAGCGAGCCCACCGGGATCCGGCGGGCGGCGGCCGGGGGTCCGTACACCACGGCCGCGTACACGACGTCGGTGAACATCATGACCGTGGCCAGGTTCCCGACCGTGAGCAGGTCGGCGACCAGGGTGGGGACGGCGAGCAGCAGAGCCGTCAGCGGGGCGCTTCTGCGCAGCAGTTCGACACCGGCCATCACGGCGAGGGGCACCAGCGCCGCCCAGGGGGCGCCGATCAGCCGCACCCCCTGCATGTGCAGACCGATCGTCCACAGGAGCAGGCCGCCGGACAGCCCGACGGCCGCGATCAGTACGTCGTGGCGATGGGGGCGGGAGACGGGGAGCACCCTCCCATCCAACACGGCCGTCCCCGGCCGGACCTCCGTACGACGGGTGAGGCGGGGCTACATCGAAGGATGCAGTCGGGCTTCGTCACTGACGACGACGACCCGGGGCCGCGGAGCCGGGAGTCTGGAAGGGAACGGGAGGAGAAGAACCGTGATCGTCGTACTGATCGTGATCTGCGAAGTCGCCTTCTGGGTGCTGCTGGCCGCGGGACTCGCGCTGCGGTACCTGGCGAAGAAGCCCCGGCTCGGCGCCGCGGTGCTGTTGTGCGAGCCGCTGCTGGAGATCGTGCTGCTGGTGGTGACGGCCGTGGACCTGAAGAACGGCGCCGAGCCCGACTGGAAGCACGGACTCGCGGCCGTCTACATCGGGTTCACCGTGGGGCTCGGACACTCGGCTATCAGGTGGGCGGACGTCCGGGTCGCCCACCGTTTCGCGGGCGGTCCGCCGCCGGTGAAGCCGCCGAAGTACGGCATGGCGCGGGCCGCCCACGAGTGGCGCACGGCCGCCCGTTGGATCGTCGCCGCCGTCACCGCGACGGCGCTGCTCCAGGCCGCGGTCTGGTACGTCGGGGACGGCGGGGACGTCGGCTCGCTGCGGATGTGGCAGCAGAAGATGCTGTGGGTGATCGGCATCAACCTGCTCATCGCCGGGAGCTACACCCTGTTTCCGAAGCAGGCGCCGAGGAGCACGGCGGACGGGCCCGGGGACCGGGCCCGTACCGCGGTGGAGGACAGCACGCCGGCCGGCCGGGACCGGTGAACCTCAGCGATCGCCGCCCGGCACCCACAGCACGTCGCCGACCTCCTTGTTCGCCGTCCTCGCGAGGATGAACAGGAGGTCGGACAGCCGGTTGAGATAGGTCGCGGTCAGCGCGTTCATCACGTCCCCGTGCACCTCGAGCGCCGCCCAGGTGGACCGCTCGGCCCGCCGGACGACGGTGCACGCCTGGTGCAGCAGCGCCGCGCCCGGCGTACCGCCCGGAAGGATGAAGCTGCGCAGCTTCTCCAGTTCCTCCAGGAAGCTGTCGCAGTCCGCCTCCAGCTTGTCGACGTAGGACTGCTCGACCCGCAGCGGCGGATACTTCGGGTCCTCCGCGACCGGCGTCGACAGGTCCGCGCCCACGTCGAACAGGTCGTTCTGGACGCGGACGAGGACCTTCACCACGTCCTCGGGCAGCTGCCCGAGCGCGATCGCCGTACCGATGACGGCATTGGCCTCATTCGCGTCGGCATACGCCGAGATGCGCAGATCGGTCTTGGCGGTCCGGCTCATGTCGCCGAGGGCGGTGGTGCCCTTGTCGCCGGTACGGGTGTAGATGCGCGTCAGATTGACCATGGGGCCAGCCTAGGTTCGTAGCCGCCCCCGCGGGGACGCAGGTGGCCAACTGCACGCGGTGCGCCGCCGAATGAGGCGTCCCGATGTGATGTCCGTCATTTGAGACGTGACGCGCATCTCTTCGCCTCCCCAGCGCCCCTCACGGGTACTAATCTCCGCCGGAGAGTATGTGAACAGCCGTTATCCAAAGGGGTGCAAACGTGGCCAGGAAGCTCGCCGTCATCGGGGCCGGACTCATGGGGTCCGGCATCGCGCAGGTCTCTGCCCAGGCGGGCTGGGACGTCGTCCTGCGCGACGTCACCGACGCGGCTCTGGCCCGCGGTCTCGACGGCATCAAGGGGTCGTACGACCGGTTCGTCTCCAAGGGCAAGCTGGACGCGGCCGACGCCGAGGCCGCGCTCGCCCGCATCACGACGAGCACCGACCTCGACGCGGTCGCCGACGCGGACGTCGTCGTAGAGGCCGTCTTCGAGAAGCTCGAGGTCAAGCACGAGATCTTCCGCGCGCTCGACAAGATCGTGCGCGAGGACGCCGTGCTCGCCTCCAACACCTCCGCCATCCCGATCACCAAGATCGCCGCCGTGACGGAGCGGCCGGAGCGGGTCGTCGGCGTGCACTTCTTCTCGCCGGTCCCGATGATGCAGCTCTGCGAGCTCGTCCGCGGTTACAAGACGAGCGACGAAGCGCTCGCCACCGCGCGGGAGTTCGCCGAGTCGGTCGGCAAGACCTGCATCGTCGTCAACCGTGACGTCGCGGGCTTCGTCACCACGCGGCTCATCTCGGCGCTGGTCGTCGAGGCCGCCAAGCTCTACGAGTCGGGCGTCGCCTCGGCCGAGGACATCGACATCGCCTGCAAGCTGGGCTTCGGGCACGCCATGGGCCCTCTCGCCACGGCCGACCTGACCGGCGTCGACATCCTGCTGCACGCCACCGGCAACATCTACACCGAGTCGCAGGACGAGAAGTTCGCGGCTCCGGAGCTGATGCGCCGGATGGTCGATGCAGGTGACATCGGCCGCAAGAGCGGGCAGGGCTTCTACACGTACTGAGATCGATCATGTCCCGGGCCGCCTGATCTGCCGTCGATCGGGCCCGGGACCCGGTGAGCCGGAGGATTCCGGCTCCCGGGATCCATGAGCAACGAGCGGGCCGACGTCACTCCACGGAGTGAATTCGGTATCGGTTCGCTTACAGACGGCAACTTCCTTGTCGTTGCGGCAGTCAGTTGTGGCAGAGACAGAACAGACAGACGGACTACGGAGTACTCCCGGGGAGCGCATATGCACATCAGGGGCGACCACGCCGAGCTGGTCGTCGGGGGCCGCCTCGACGTCCGAAGCGCGGCGGACGCCCGTACGGTCCTCCACTCGGCCGTCGACGACGGCGTCGGCGATCTCGTGCTGGACCTGACCGAGCTGGATTCATGGGATGCCACCGGACTCGGCGTCATCATGGGTGCCCACCGACGGGCGGGCAGGGCCGGACGACGCCTCGTGCTCCGTGGCGTACCGCCCCAGATGCAGCGCCTGCTGGTCGCGACCAGGCTGCACCGCATCCTGGCCATCGAGGGCGGAATCGCCGCGGAATCGCTTCCGCGCGTCTGATGCCTCCCGCCCGGATCACGGCGGCGGGCGGGGTGCGTGCGCGCACAATCCTCACGAGACCGTGACGTCCTGGGCGGCGCGGCACCCCGATGGTTCGTAGATACTGTGCGAAGGTTTAGGGTTCGGCCGTCTGCCGATTGACGGACCCATGGGCGGACACCGGACCAGAAGCGACAGCGGGGCGTGCGCGGCCGGGAGGGGCAACCGCGCGCGACGCATCTGGGGGGCTTTGCAATGGACCCGATCAACCGGGGACCCGAGGAATACGGCCAGGATCACGACGGCTTCGCGGAGGACGGCGTGCCGCGGCGGCAGTCCCGCGAGGCGATGGCACCCGAGTTCGGACTGCAGACGCCGCAACAGGCCCGCACGGTCCAGCTCATATCGGGCGACCTGCTCCTCACGGTCAACCCCGTCGACGGCAGCGAGGTCGAACCCTGTCCGCCGGGCCGGCAGCCCGAGGCGCCCGTGCGGCACACCGCCACCGAGCGCGCGGACCGCGAACGCGCCGCCGCCCCGTCCGTCCCGCCGGGCCCGCCCGGCCCGCAACTGCCGCTCCTGGAGCGCCAGGAGGTCCGCGAGCGGCTGGTACGGCTGCTGGCACGCGGGCGGTCGGTACGGCTCACCGGACCCGCCGGATCGGGCCGCACGGCCCTGCTGAACGCGGTCGCCGGCGACTGCGCGGACCTGGCGCCCGACGGAGTCGTACGGCTCAGTGGCCACAAGCGCACCACCACCGACCTTCAGTACGGGCTGTTCGAGGCCGTCTACCGCGCGCCGCTGCACCGTCCCGGCCGTGAGGAACTCCTCGGGCTGATCCGCGGCATCGGCGCCGTCGTCGTCCTCGACGACCTGGAGTTCGGCGGCGCCGCGCTCGAAGAACTGCTCGAAGCCACGCCCGAGTGCGCCTTCCTGCTCGCCGCGACGCCCGGCGTCGCCGCACCCGGCGCCGACGCGCACCTCGAAGAGGTCGCTCTCACCGGGCTCGGCCGCAGCGCCTCGATCGACCTGCTGGAGCAGGTCGTCGAACGCACGCTCACCGAGGACGAGGCGAACTGGGCAGGTGACCTCTGGTTCGAGTCGGAGGGGCTGCCCCTGCGCTTCGTCCAGGCGGGTGCCCTGCTGCGCCACCGCGACCTGCAGCGCGATCCCGAAGCCTTCGACGCGTACGGCGCCGGAGCACCCCTCGCCGCGGAGGACGCGCCGGAGCCGCCGCTGCCCAGCCTGGGGGAGGGCGCAGCCCCCGCGGTGCTGCTCGCCTCCCGGCTGAGCGAGGCCGCGCGCGAGACCCTGCGCTTCGCCGTCGCGCTCGGCGGTGAGGTGCCGCACCAGGCGCATCTGCCGGCGCTCGTGGGGGACACCCACGCCGACGCCGCCCTCGGCGAGCTCGCCGGGTGCGGTCTGCTCTCCCCGGCCGGTTCCCGCTACCGGCTGGCGGCGGGCGTCGTCGCCCAGCTGGAGGCCGGCGGGTACGACGAGGGCGCGGCCGACCGTGCCAGGACCGCCGCCCAGCACTACGCCTGGTGGGCGGGCCACCCCTCGGTCACGTCCGTGCGGGCGGTCGCCGAGTCCGACGCCGTCCTCGCGGCGCTGGCGCACCTGGTGCCGGGCGACCGGGCGGGACAGGCCAGCGTCGCCGTCCTGCTGGCGCGCAGCGCCTCCCCGGCCTTCGCGGCCGGAATGCAGTGGGGCGCCTGGGAGAAGGTGCTCAGAATCGGCCAGGAGGGCGCGAGGATCGCCGGCGAGGTGGCGGAGGAGGCGTACTTCCACCACGAGCTGGGAGTGCTCGCCCTCTGCACCGGCCACCTGGAGCGCGCCAGGGCCGAACTGGAGGCGTCCATCGGCATGCGCGGAGCGCTCGCCGACAAGTCGGGCGCGGTGGCCGGGCGCAGGGCACTCGCCCTGGTCGCGGACCGCTCCGGCGAACCGGTGCCGGGCCTCCGTACCCTCACGGGCGAGGAACTGGCGGACGCGCGGCACGACGAGCCGCTCTCGCCGCCCGCCGGGATACCGGCACTGCCGCTCTTCCCCCGGCAGACGGTGCCGGGGGAGACGACCGCCCTGGTCTCGGCCCGGCCGGGAACAGCGGCGAGCCGCGGGCCCGCGTTCCTCCGCGGCGCCCGGCGCAATCTGGTGGGGGCCGGTGCGGGAGCGCTGCTCGTCGCCGTGCTGGGCACCGTCGTGGCGCTCGGGACGACGTCGGACGGCGAGGATCCGGACAGCAGGAACGTGACGACCGAGCAGTCGGCCGACGTGGACGACACGGAGAGCGGGTTCCCGGCGGACGAGCCGGCGGCCGGTGCGTCCAAGAGCGGGACGTCCGAAGAGGGCACCCCGTCCCCCGGCCCGTCCGGTCAGGCCACCTCGTCCGCCGGTGCCACCCCGTCCGCGGGTACGTCCGACCCGGGCGCCACGTCGTCCGCGGACGACCCCAGTGAGAGCCCCTCGGGGCGGCCGACGAGCGGGAAGCCGACCACGGGGACTCCCACGAAGCCCACGACCGAGCCGCCGACGACTCCGCCCACCACGCCGCCGACGACTCCTCCGACGACTCCGCCGACCACGCCGCCCACCACCCCGCCCACGGAGGAACCGCCGCCGTCCGCTCCCGAGACCAC
The DNA here is from genome assembly GCF_036195325.1 of Streptomyces sp. NBC_00234. NCBI lineage: Bacteria > Bacillati > Actinomycetota > Actinomycetes > Kitasatosporales > Streptomycetaceae > Streptomyces > Streptomyces sp. NBC_00234. The sequence goes on from NZ_CP108101.1 coordinate 5,589,159, forward strand.
GGACTCGGCGAGTGGACCGACGACTGGCAGCAGCGCTCCCGGGCCTACGACGGCCTGAACCGCGACGTCAGAACGCCGGACGGGGCAGAGAGCCCGTCCGGCGCTTGAGAGGGGAAGGCGCGGTCAGAACAGCCGCAGCTTGTCGTCCTCGATGCCACGCATCGCGTCGTAGTCCAGGACCACGCAGCCGATACCGCGGTCCGTCGCCAGGACGCGGGCCTGCGGCTTGATCTCCTGGGCCGCGAAGACGCCCTTCACGGGGGCGAGATGGGGATCGCGGTTCAGCAGCTCCAGGTAGCGGGTCAGCTGCTCCACGCCGTCGATGTCGCCGCGGCGCTTGAGCTCCACGGCCACCGTCCCGCCGTCCGCGTCGCGGCACAGGATGTCCACGGGGCCGATGGCGGTGGGGTACTCGCGGCGGATCAGGGTGTGGCCCTCACCGAGGATCTCGATCCGGTCGGCGAGGAGCTCCTGGAGGTGCGCTTCGACGCCGTCCTTGATGAGGCCCGGGTCGACGCCCAGCTCGTGCGAGGAGTCGTGGAGGATTTCCTCCATCGTGATGATCAGTTTCTCGCCCGCTTTGTTCACCACGGTCCAGATGCCCTCGTCGCCGTCGGCTCCCTCCTTGAGGGAGCAGGGCGGGGACATCCAGTTGAGCGGTTTGTACGCCCGGTCGTCGGCATGGATCGACACACTGCCGTCCGCCTTCACCAGGATCAGACGGGGGGCCGAGGGCAGGTGGGCGGTGAGCCGGCCCGCGTAGTCGACGGAGCAACGGGCGATGACGAGACGCATGGTCGGCAACGCTACTCGACGACAGGTGCTCGACGCGATTCCCCCAGCTGCCTCCCGAGTGCACAGGAGCCGGGCTCTTCGGGCTTGCCCCTCTTTGAGAGCCTTCGTTATTGGCCGGTTGTGTTCCCAATCTCCTGGTGCGGCCCGGACTGCGCGCTTACCGTGTAAGCAGGAGGTCGCCGTCTGTGTACGCTGCGTCGCCGTCCTCCTTCCCTGCCCGTAAGGCCCCGGCCACCGTCGGGGTCGCGAGAGGAGAACCCATGTCGCTCGACGTCTCACCGGCGCTGTTGGAACAGGCCGAGCGAGGCGAGGTCGACGAAGCCGACTTCGTCGACTGCGTCCGGACCTCCCTGCCCTACGCATGGGAGATGATCAGCTCTCTGGTGGCCCAGCTGAAGGTCGACGGCGGACAGTTCGCCGACAACCAGACGCCGCCGCCGGACGAGCAGGCACGTGGTCAGCTGCTGCGTGCGCTCGCGAGTGATGCGATACGTGGCGCACTTCAGCGGCACTTCGGAGTGCGTCTGGCATTCCAGAACTGCCACCGCGTAGCGGTGTTCCCGCTGGACGCTTCGGTCGACGAGCGTCTGGCCCGCTTCACCTCGGTGAGGGGCCAGTTGCTCAACCAGTCGCCCGAACTACGGGACTGCTGAACGCTTCTGCTGCCGCTCCGGGCCGCGGGAGGTGCGACAGGCTCCGGGGCGGCAGCTCCCGTACCACCAGCACGCCAGCACACCGGCACCATGAGCACCACCAGAGCTACCAGCACCCGCCAGGATCACCGGAATGAGCGCATCACGTCAGCAACGGCAGCACCTCGGTGCCCAGTCGCTGCACGTTCTCCTCGGTCGCGGCGAGATCGCCCGACCCTTCCACCAGGAGGGCGAAGCGGGTGATCCCGGTCCGCTCCGCGGTCGCCGCCAGGCGGTCGGCCGCGAGGCGGGGCGGGCCCACCGGATGCATGCCGCACAACAGTTCCGTATAGGCGACGGGGTCGCGCATCACCCGGTGCCTGCCGTCGACCGTCACATGGGCGTCCAGCCCCTGTTTGAGCCACCCCGGCATCGCCTTCACGAGCGTCTCCACGGCGTCGGCCGGCCTGTCCGCGATCTGGGCCACTCCTGCGGACACATGTCCGACGCTCTCCACGAGGTCGGGAGGGTGCCCGGCCTCCCGGGCGGCGGTGCGCCACAGGGCGACCATCTGGGCCTTCTCCTCGTCCCCGCAGTGCATACCGAGGAGCATGGGCAGCCCCTTCGCGGCAGCGAGCCGGACGCTCTTCGGCGAGGTGCACGCCACGATCACCTCCGGGCCCTCGGGGCCCGCCGGGTCGTCGGCCAGCAGCTCGTCGGCGCGCGGCACGACCGCCACCTCGCGGAAGCCGAACCGCTCCCCGGTGCCGCCCACCCGGGGCTTGCGCAGCCAGTCGAGCAGCAGCTCCAGCGATTCCGGGAAGCCCTTCTCGTACGCGGAGAGGCCCCCGCCGAACACCTCCAGGTCCACCCACGGCCCGCCCCGCCCCACGCCCAGGGAGAACCGGCCCCCGCTGGTGATGTGCAGCAGTGCCGCCTGCTCGCCGAGTGCCACGGGGTGCTGGGTGGGCAGCACGCTCACCGCCGTACCGACGCGGATTCTGCGGGTGCGGCCGAGCAGCAGCGCGGCCAGTGTGACGGCGGACGGGCATACCCCGTACGGCACGAAATGGTGTTCTGCCAGCCAGACCGAGTCGAGTCCGGATTCCTCCGCGACCTCCGCGGACCGGACCGCCCGGTGCAGTGCTTCACCCTGCCCCTGGCCCGGAAACTGAGCTGCCAGTACGAACGTTCCCACGCGCATCGCCTGTTGCCTCCTTACGGCCGACGCGGTTCTCCCCTATAGGCAACAACGTCTGACACGTGCCAAAGGCACGGTCCAAAGAGAAGTTGTTGCGATTTTCCGGTAACTGGCCCCCGGCGCGCCCGGGGTTCCACGCGGTAGAGGCCGACTGCCCGGCCCGATGGGCCTACGCTGGACGGGAAACCGCCCGTTCTGCCCCATGAGGTGTCACGTGTCTCCGCGCCGCAACCGCCCCCGAGGCGGCGAAAGCCCCGCCGGTAACGCCTTCTCGGAGGGGCAGCGGTACGGCGGTGGCGGAGCGACCGAGAGCTGGCAGGGCGAGGAGTGGTCGGTGCGCCCGGTGAGCGGTGCGAGCGCGGCGGGGAAACGGTACCGCTGCCCCGGTTGCGACCAGGAGATCCCGTCCGGCGTCCCGCATCTGGTCGCCTGGCCCGAGTTCGGCGGCATCGACGACCGCAGGCACTGGCACAAGGCGTGCTGGAACGCGAAGGACCGCCGCACCACGCGGGTGCAGCGGTCCAGGAACGCCCCGCGCCACTGAGGAGCGGGCCGTGCGTCAGACGTCGCGGCGGTCCAGGGAGAGATACGCGCCGCCCATGGCGACGGCGGTCACGCCCAGGATGATCCACAGGGGCTCCCAGCCGGACGGCCCCGAGGTCGTGACCGAGGCGTCGTAGAACGCGCCGAGCTGGTTGGGGATCGAGTACTCGAAGAGCGCCTGCTGCAGGTCGGCCAGCGTCTCGGAGAACATGAACATCGCCAGCACGAGCGGCAGCAGCACCACGGCGATCATGATCGTGATCGCACCGGCCGAGTGCCGGATCAGTGCGCCGAGCGCGAGCGAGAGCAGTCCGAGCGTCGCGATGTAGAGGCCGACACCGACCGTGGCGCGCAGCCAGTCGTCGCCGGAGGGCTCCGTGCCGTCCACCATGGCCGTCTGGAGCATGCCGACGAGCGCGGTGGTCACCGTGGTGATCACGAAGGACAGCAGGAAGAAGACGATCGCCTTCGCGGTCAGCACCCGCGCACGGCTCGGGCAGGCCGTCAGCGTCGTCCGGATCATTCCGGTGCCGTACTCCGAGGCGATCGTCAGCACGCCGAGCGTGATCACGCAGATCGACCCGAGGAGCACCCCGAAGAAACCGAGGCTGAGCACCGGGGTGGTGCCGAGATCGGCGTCGGATGCGGTGACGGCGATCGCCGAGAGCAGCCCGATGCCGAGCAGCAGCACGATCATCACGCCGAGCGTCCACATCGTGGAGCGCACGGAGCGGATCTTCGTCCACTCGGAGGCGATCGCGTCGCCGAGGCTGGCGCGGCGCACGGGGATCGGCGAGTTGTAGAGGCCGCCGGGAGCGCCCTGCCAGTTCTGTGGCGCCTGGGCCTGCTGCGGGGGCTGGTACGGGGCCTGGGGAGCCGGCGTCGTCATCGGGAGTCCTCGCTGGTCTCGCGCTTGGTCGGTTCTGCGGGGGCGGCCGGAGCGGGAGGCGCGGCCGGCGCGGGGGGCTGGGCCGGGGCGGCGGCGGGCGCCGGAGCGGCCGGGGCCGCGTACGGGTTCTGTCCCGGCGGCGGCGGGGCGTACCAGCCCTGCTGCGGCATCTCGGGCTGCTGCTGCTGCTGCGGCGGCTGCGCGTAGCCGGGCTGCTGTCCGTAGCCCGCCGGGGCCTGCTGCTGGAGCGCGGCCTTGGCGTCCACCGTCGAGCGGTAGTCCACGGCGCCCTGCGTCATCCGCATGTACGCCTCCTCCAGCGACGCCTGGTGCGGCGAGAGCTCCCACAGCCGGACGTCCGCGCCGTGCGCCAGATCGCTGATCCGGGGCAGCTGGAGACCGGTGACCCGCAGGGCCCCGTCCGGCTCCGACATGACCTGGCCGCCCGCCTCGGTGAGCGAGGCGGTGAGCTTCTCGCGCTGCTCCGGGAGGTCCGAGGGGACCCGGACCCGGGCGAAGTCGGCGGAGTTGGCGGAGATGAAGTCCGTGACGCTCATGTCGGCGAGCAGCTGGCCGCGGCCGATCACGATCAGATGGTCGGCGGTCAGCGCCATCTCGCTCATCAGGTGGCTGGAGACGAAGACCGTACGTCCCTCGGAGGCCAGCATCTTCATGAGATTGCGGACCCAGAGGATGCCCTCGGGGTCGAGACCGTTGACCGGCTCGTCGAAGAGCAGCACCTGCGGATCGCCGAGCATGGCCGCCGCGATCCCGAGCCGCTGCCCCATACCGAGCGAGAAGCCCTTGGACCGCTTGCGCGCCACGTCCTGGAGACCGACGACACCCAGGACCTCGTCGACCCGCGCGGCCGGGATACCGGACAGCTGGGCCAGCGAGAGGAGATGGTTCCTGGCGCTGCGCCCGCCGTGCACCGCCTTGGCGTCGAGCAGCGCGCCCACCTGGCGCGGTGCGTTCGGCAGGCTGCGGAAGGCGTGGCCGCCGATCGTCACATGGCCCGCGGTCGGAGTGTCCAGACCGAGCATCATGCGCATGGTCGTGGACTTGCCGGACCCGTTGGGACCGAGGAACCCGGTGACGGCCCCCGGCCGCACCTGGAAGGAAAGGTTGTGCACGGCCGTCTTGGCGCCGTAGCGCTTGGTCAGGCCGACTGCCTCGATCATTCTCCAGCCCCATCGACTTATCTGTCGTCGGGGCCCAGGCCTCCTGGCCGCACGCCCCCGTAAGAGTTAGGAGGATAACCAGGCTTTGACGGTTCCAGCCAAGTTGTTACGCGTCGCGCTCCTTCAGCACGGCGTAACCGCCGATCACCGCGGCCACCACCCACACCAGCATGATGCCGAGACCGCCCCAGGGACCGTACGGAGCCGGGTCGCTGTTCATCGCGTCCGGCACCACCTGCATGATCTTCGATCCGGCCTGGTCGGGGAAGTAGCGGGCCACGCTCTTGGCGCCCGGGACGGCCGACAGGATCTGCGAGACGAGGAAGAAGAACGGCATCAGGATGCCGAGCGACAGCATGGAACTGCGCAGCATCGCGGCCACGCCCATCGAGAAGATCGCGATGAGGCCCATGTAGAGGCCACCGCCGACGACGGCCCGCAGCACGTTGTCCGCGGCGAGGTCCGTGCGGTGGTCGCCGAGCAGTGCCTGACCGAGGAAGAACGAGATGAAGCTCGTCGCGAGGCCGACCGCCAGGGCCAGGACGCCCGCCACCGCGATCTTGCTGAAGAGGAACGTGGCGCGCTGGGGCACGGCCGCCAGTGACGTACGGATCATGCCGGAGCTGTACTCCGTACCGACCACCAGCACACCGAAGACCACCATCGCGAGCTGACCGAGAATCATCCCGGAGAAGCTGACGAAGGTCGGGTCGAAGGTGGCCCGCTCCGCGTCGGAGAGGTCGTCGAACTGGGAGTTCATCAGTGCGCAGAGTGCCGCGCTCATGGCGACGGTGACGGCGAACGCGGAGATGAGGGTCCAGGTGGTCGAGGAGACCGTACGGATCTTGGTCCACTCGGAGGTCAGGACCGCGGGTACCGATGCCATCGTGGTCATGCTCCCTTGCCGTCATTCGAAACGCCGCTGGTCGTCCGGTCCCAGTCCGCGCCCCACTGCGGTCCCGGGGGAGCCTGCAGCGCGGCGTCGCCCTCCGAGTGCGCGTGGTACTCGACGGAGCCCGCGGTCATCTGCATGAACGCCTCCTCCAGCGAGGCCCGCTGGGAGCTCAGTTCGTGCAGCACGATCTGGTGGAGGGCGGCGAGCTCACCGAGCTGCTCGGTGGTGGCGCCGTCGATCTCCAGGGTGCCGTTGCCCGACTCGACGGCGACGATGCCCTCCCCGTGCAGCACGTCGCGCAGCCGCTCCTGCTGCGGGGAGCGCAGCCGTACGTAACTGCGGGAGTTGTCGTGGATGAAGTCGGCCATTGAGGTGTCGGCCAGCAGTCTGCCCTGGCCGATCACGATCAAGTGATCGGCGGTCAGTGCCATTTCACTCATCAGATGGGAGGAGACGAAGATCGTCCGGCCCTCGGCCGCGAGGGCCTTCATCAGATTCCTGATCCAGTGAATTCCCTCGGGGTCCAGACCATTGACCGGCTCGTCGAACATCAGGATCTCGGGATTGCCGAGGAGCGCCGAAGCGATTCCCAGGCGCTGGCCCATGCCGAGCGAGAAACCCTTCGACTTCTTCCGCGCCACCGCGCTGAGTCCGACCATGTCGAGGACTTCCGCGACCCGGCTCGTCGGGATGCGGTTGCTCTGCGCGAGACAGAGGAGATTGTTGTACGCGCTGCGGCCACCGTGCATCGACTTGGCGTCGAGCAGCGCCCCGATGTACTTGAGCGGCTCCTCCAGCTCGCGGTAGTGCCTGCCGTCGATGCGCACCGTGCCGCTGGTGGGGTTGTCGAGATCGAGCATCATCCGCATCGTGGTCGATTTCCCCGCCCCGTTGGGGCCGAGAAAACCCGTCACCATTCCCGGTCTGACCTGGCACGACAGATGGTCGACGGCGACCTTGTCGCCGAATCGCTTGGTGAGGCCCTCAAGCTCGATCATGCGTTCACGCTAGAACGGCCGCGCGCCCGGCGCCACCACAAGGGCGGAACCGGGCGCGCGTGAGCCTGTCAGGGGGTACAGCTGCGGTACTCCGGGGTCAGCGGGTCTGCTGAGCCGGAACCCCGCGGGTGGCGGGCTCGTCGTCCACCGGGGAGCCGGCGGCGGCCACCGCGGCACCGGTCAGCGTCGCCAGCATCTCGCGGACGTTGGTCAGCTGAGCGTTGATCGAGTCGCGGCGGTTGGTGAGCGCCGCCAGCTCGCGCTCCGATTCGCTGCGGATGCGGTCGGCCTTGGCGTTCGCGTCGGCCACGATGTCCTCGGCCTGGCGCTGCGCCGTCTCCACCGTCTGACGGGCCCTGCGCTCGGCGTCCGTGCGGAGCTTCTCGGCCTCCAGGCGGAGCTGCTCGGCGCGGTGCTCGATCTCGGCGAGACGCTTCTCGGCCTTCGCCTGACGGGACGCGAGATCGCGCTCCGACTGCTCGCGGCGCTTCGCCAGGTTCGTCTCGAAGTCCGCGGCGGCCTGGGCGGCCTTGGCGCGGGTCTCCTCGAAGAGGGCGTCGGCCTCCTCGCGCTTCTGCTGGGCGTCCTTCTGCGCCTCGGTGCGCAGCGTGGTCGCCTCACCCTTGGCCTTCTCGACGATGCGAACGCCCTCGTCCTCGGCCTTCGCCTTGCGCTCGGCGGCGAACGACTCCGCGTCGTTGCGCACCTGCTGGGCGGCCGACTCGGCCAGCTCGCGGTGCTGCTCGGCGGCGCGACGGGCCTCCTCGCGCAGGTCCTTCGCCTCCTCCTCGGCGAGGCGGAGGATCTTCTCGACGCGCGCACCCAGCCCGGCGTACGACGGCTCGGCGTCGTTTACCTGGGCCTGGGCGTTCTGCGTTTCGAGGTGGAGCTCCTCGATGCGCTTTTCCAGAGAGGTGATTCGGGCCAGAGCACTATCACGGTCGGCGACGAGCTTGGTAATGCGGTCGTCCACCTGACCGCGGTCGTAACCACGTCGCACGAGCTCGAAGCCGAAGGGGGAGGAAGGGTCACTCATGGGGTTCCTGTCGAATGAGACCGGTGAGGTGATAGGGGGAATCCTAGGGGCCTGAGCGGCGTGTCAACGTGCAGATGCCGCTTTGATCTGGAGAATGACACCCCTTTTGAGTGGCTGACCTCCGGAGCGCTTGCCACTCGAAGGGTTGAATGTCCATGTCGAAGCATGTGGCGCGGTGGACCGGCTAGCCCTCGGACGACTTGCCACCCGAACGGTTGGCCGCGGCGGCTCCGGCCTTGACGCCACCGGGCGTACTTCCGTTGGCCGTCTTCCCGCCACCCGTCGGCGCCTCGAAAGACTCCAACGCTTCGAGCACGTCCTGGACACGGGAAATCTCCGCATTGATGTCCTCGCGCCTGCGCACGAGCACATCGAGCTCACGCCGGCCCTCGTCCACGGTCTGCTTCGCCTCGGCCTCCGCCTCGGCGCGCAGCTTCTCGGCCTGGGCGATCAGGCTGGCCTTCTTGAGCTCGGCCTCCTTGAGGAGCGACTCGGCGCGCTTCACCGCGGCGATCCGGACCTTGCCGGCTTCCGAATTCGCGTCGGCCAGCAGCTCCTTGGCCTTCGCGGCGGCCTCGTCGCGCTGCTCCGTCGCCGCCTTCATCAGCTTGTCGACACGCTCGCCGGCGGTCTTCATCTGCTCGGAGGTCTCGCGGCGGGCCCGCTCGTGCAGTTCCTCGATCTCGCTCTCCAGACGGGTCCGGAGCTCCTCGGCGCGTTCCCGGGTGGCCGTGGCGTCGCGGCGTGCGCCGACCAGCAGCTCGTCGGCGTCCGTACGGGCCCGCTCCACCAGGGTGTTGCCCTCGACCGTCGCGTCCGAGGTGATCCGTACGGCCTCCTTGCGGGCCGCCCCGACCATCGTGTCCGCCTGCTCCTCGGCCTCGGTGGCGGCGCGCAGCGCCTCCTCCTGGGCCTTGTTGATGAGCTGGTCGGCCTGCTCGGCGGCGTCGGCACGGCGCTTCGCCGCGGCCTCGCGTGCCTCGTCGAGCATGCGGTCCGCCTCCTGGCGGGCCTCCGAACGCATCTGCTCGGTCGCCGACTCCGCGTCGGCGCGCACCCGTTCGGACTCGGTACGGGTCCGTGTCGCGTGCTCCTGGGCCGAACCGACGGTCTCCGCCGCCTCCGCGCGCAGGCGCTCGGCCTCGTTGGTGGCCTCGCCCAGAAGCTGGGTGGTCTGCTCGGCGACTTCCGCGCGCAGCCGCTCCGCTTCCTCGGTGGCCTCCCGGACGAGGCGCTCCGCCTGCGCGGTCGTCTCGGTACGGATCCGCTCGCTCTCGTTCGTCGCCTCGCCGACGAGCAGGTCGGCCTGGGTGGCCGCCTCGCTGCGGATGCGGTTGGCGTCGTCGCGGGCCTCGGCGCGGGAGCGCGAGGCGTCCTGCTCGGCCGAGGCGAGGGCGTCGGACGCCTCCGTACGGATCCGCTGGCTGTACTCCGAGGTGTCCGCGCGCAGCCGCTCGGACTCGGTGATCGCCTCGGAGACCGTGCGCTCGGCCAGTACCTTCGCGGCCTCGGCCTCCTCGTTGGCGACGCGGCGGACCCGGTTGGCGTCCTCGGTGGCCCGCTCCCGCTCGGCGTAGGCGTCGGCGCGGACCCGGTCGGCCTCCTCCTGCGCCTCGGTCCTGGTGCGCTCCGCGACGTGCTCGGCGGTGGAGCGCAGCCCCGCGATCTCCTCCTCGGCCTGCTCCTGGAGACCGGAGACGGAGTCCCGTACCTGCTGAGCGGTCTGCTCGGCGGCGGAGACCATCTCGGTCGCCCGGCGGTCCGCCTCCTCGACCAGGCGGTGGGCCTCGGTCTGCGCCTCCTCGACGCGCTTGCGCGCGGAGGCGAGGAGCTCCTCGCTCTGCTCGCGGGCCCGCTCGCGCTCCTGGTCCGCCTCGGCGCGTGCGGCACCGAGGGTCTCCTCGGCCTCGCGGCGGCGCCGGTTCGCCTCCTCCTGGGCGGCGGCGAGGGCCTCGGCGGCCTCCGTACCGACCCGCTCGGCGGCGGCTGCGGCCTCGGCCCGTACCCGGTCCGCGCCGTCCTGCGCCTCGGTCTTGAGCCGCTCCGCCTCGGCGGCTGCCTCACTGCGCAGCCGTACGGCGACGGACTCGCCCTCCGCACGGGACTGCGCGGCGTCGGCGGCGGCTTCGGTGCGCAGCCGCTCGGCCTCGGTCTCGGCCTGCTCCCGGAGGGTGCGGAGCCGCTCGGCGGCCTCCGCGCGCAGCCGCTCGGCCTCCTCGTTCGCTTCGAGGCGCACCCGCTCCGCCTCGGTGCGGGCCTCGCCGAGGGCCTCCTCGGCGGCCGTGACCCGCTTCTCGGCCTCGGTGTGCAGCCGGGTGAGCTCGTCGGCGGCGTCGGTCTGCCGGGCGGCGACCGCGCGCTCGGTCTCCTCGCGCAGCTCTGCTGCCGCCTGCTCGGCGGCGGCCGTGGTGGACCCGGCCTGCTCCTCGGCCTCGGTCCGCAGCCGCTCGGCCTCGGCGAGGGCGCGCTCCAGGGTCTCCTCCGCCTGCTTGCGCAGCGCGGTGGCACGCTCGGCCGCCTCGGAGCGGACCCGCTCGCCCTCGGTGCCCGCGGACGTACGCAGCTCGTCGGCGTCCGCCTTGGCCTTGGCCAGCAGCTCCTCGGCGGTGCGCGCACCCTCCTCGATCTGCTGGAGGGCCTCGCGGCGGGCCTCGCCGCGGATGCGCTCGCCCTCGGCGACCGCCTCGGAACGCAGCTGCTCGGCCTCGCCGCGCAGCCTGCGCGCCTCCTCCTGCAACTCGACCGTCTTGGCCCGGTACTCCTTGGTGTCGTCCTTGGCGGCGCCCTTGAGCTGGTCGGCCTGCTCGGCGGCCTCGCCGCGCAGCCGGTCGGCCTCGGCCTCGGCCTCGTGGCGGATGCGCTCGGCTTCCTCGCCCGCCGCCCGGGTGGTGGACCTGGCGTCCTCGGACGCCTTGGTCAGCACCTCCTCGGCCGTCCTGGCGGCCTTGGCGAGCTGGGCCGCCGCGTCCTCGGCTGCCGCGGTGCGGGCCTTCTCGGACGCCTCGGACGTGAGCCGGTCCGCCTCGGCGCGGGCATCGGCGAGCGCCTGCTCCGCCTCCGCCTTGAGCGCCTCGGCGTCCTTCGTGGCCTCGCCGACCAGCCGGGCGATCTCCGACTTGGCCGTACGGGTGCGCTGTTCGTTCTGCGACTCGGCGCCGGCCAGCCGCTTGACCGCGGCCTCCTTCGCCTCGGAGACGACCTTCTCGGCCTCCAGGCGGGCCTCGCGCAGCTGCGTCTCGGCCTCCTGCATGCGCTGCTCGGCTGCCCGGTTCAGCTCGGTGGTCTGCTGCCGGGTCTGCTGGGTCTCCGCCGTCGTCGAGCTACGCAGCTGCTCGGCGTGGGAGGTGGCCTCCTGCGCCTGGTCCGAGGCCGCGTTGATCAGACGCTCGGCGTCCCTGCGGGCCCGCAGCAGGATCGCTTCGGCTTCGGAGCGGGCCGACTCGGCCTCGGAGCCCAGCCGTTGACGGGTCTCGTCCGCGAGACGGGTGGCTTCGGCGCGGGCCGCCGAGAGGGACTGCTCGGCCTCGGCGCGGGACTCCTCCAGGAGCCTGCGGGCCTGCGACTCGGTGCGGGCGCGCAGCTGCTCGGCCCAGGCGACGTTCTCGTTGACGTGGGACTCGACGGTCTGGCGGCGCTCCGCCAGTTCCTGGTCGAGCCGCTGGCGCCGTTGCACGGCCTCGGTGTGCAACTCCGCCTGGAGACGGGCCTGGTGCTCCGCGTGCTCCTGGAGGATCCGCTGCGTCTGCGCACGGGCGTCGCGCAGTTCGCGCTCGGCGTCGGTGCGCAACTGGTCGGCCTGGATCTGGGCATTACGGAGCAGCTGCTCGGCCTGGTAGCCGATGTCCGCGCTGTCGTACGCGGGACGGCTCGCCAGATTGCGCCGTGCCTCGTGCAGCTTGGCACGCAAGACCTCGACCTGGTAACCGAGGTCCTCGGCGTGCTGGACGGCCTTCTCCCGGTCGGTTTTCAGCCGGTCCATCTCGGCTTCGAACCGCGAGAGATGGTCGTCTTCAGCTCGGTGGCTCTCCTGGCGTTCGTAGCCCCGCACTGCGCGGTCCCATCCGTCCCCTGGTCGCAATTCTCCAAACGAGCACCGCTCGTCCGGCGAGTGGTCCCCCGGGGAATGGTGACAGATCAACGGCAGGGACGCGGCGCGGCCCCGGCCCGGCCCCGGCCCGGAACCGCCCACTCTACCGGGCCGGGTATCCGGAGGTCAGTGCTCCGTCCGGGACGTGACCAGTTCCGTGAGGACACCGTGGCAGTCCTTGGGGTGCAGGAAGGTGATCCGGGACCCCATGGAACCGGTCCGGGGCTCGTCGTACAGCACCCGTACGCCCTTCTCGCGGATGTCCGCGGCGTCCCCGTCCACGTCCGCGGTCCCGAAGGCGATGTGGTGGACACCCTCCCCGTTCTTGGCCAGCCACTTGCCCACGGCCGAGTCCTCGCGGGTCGGCTCCAGCAGCTGGAGGTACGAGGCGCCGCCGTCGGACGTATCGTTGATCTTGAGCATGGCCTCCCGCACGCCCTGCTCCTCGTTGATCTCGGAGTGGAACACTTCGAACCCGTAGGTCGAGCGGTAGAACTCGACGGTTTTGTCGAGGTCGAAACAGGCGATCCCGATGTGGTCGATTCGCGTCAGCATGGAACCAGTGCAACGCCCCGTGGATGGTTACGCAACGTGCGCGCGATCACACCCGCTGCCGGATGACGGGCGGGGTACCGCTCAGTACATTCGTGTAAACCCTCGTTCACTCCTCACCCCTAGGGGCCGTGCCCATGTCAGGAACGACCGGTACCACCACCTCTGTGATCGTCGCGGGCGCCCGGACGCCCATGGGCCGCCTCCTCGGCTCCCTCAAGTCCTTCTCGGGAGCCGACCTCGGCGGCGTCGCCATCAAGGCCGCGCTGGACCGGGCCGGCATCGGCGGCGACCAGGTCGAGTACGTGATCATGGGCCAGGTGCTCCAGGCCGGGGCAGGGCAGATCCCGGCACGCCAGGCCGCGGTCAAGGCCGGAATCCCGATGAACGTCCCCGCGCTCACCATCAACAAGGTGTGTCTGTCCGGGCTCGACGCGATCGCGCTGGCCGACCAGCTGATCCGCGCCGGTGAGTTCGACGTCGTGGTCGCCGGTGGCCAGGAGTCCATGACGAACGCCCCGCACCTGCTGCCGAAGTCCCGTGAGGGCTACAAGTACGGTGCGATCGAGATGCTCGACGCGATGGCCCACGACGGTCTGACCGACGCCTTCGAGAACATCGCGATGGGTGAGTCCACCGAGAAGCACAACACCCGCCTCGGCCTCGTCCGCGCCGCCCAGGACGAGATCGCCGCGCTCTCCCACCAGCGTGCCGCCGCCGCCCAGAAGAACGGCATCTTCGAGGCCGAGATCACCCCGGTCGAGATCCCGCAGCGCAAGGGCGACCCGATCCTGTTCTCCAAGGACGAGGGCATCCGCGCCGAGACGACCGTCGAGTCGCTCGGCAAGCTGCGCCCGGCCTTCGCCAAGGACGGCACGATCACCGCGGGTACCTCCTCGCAGATCTCCGACGGCGCCGCCGCGGTCGTCGTCATGAGCAAGGCCAAGGCCGAGGAGCTCGGCCTGGACTGGATCGCCGAGATCGGTGCCCACGGCAACGTGGCGGGCCCGGACAACTCGCTCCAGTCGCAGCCGTCCAATGCGATCCGGCACGCCCTGAAGAAGGACGGGCTCGACGTCGCGGACCTCGACCTGATCGAGATCAACGAGGCGTTCGCCGCCGTCGCGGTCCAGTCCATGAAGGACCTCGGCGTCACGCCCGACAAGGTGAACGTCAACGGCGGCGCCATCGCGCTCGGCCACCCCATCGGGATGTCGGGCGCCCGCGTCGTCCTGCACCTCGCCCTGGAGCTGAAGCGCCGCGGCGGCGGCACCGGTGCCGCGGCCCTGTGCGGCGGCGGCGGTCAGGGCGACGCGCTGATCATCCGCGTACCCAAGTAGAGACAGCCCTACGAGTGAACGGAGCGGTGATGGTGGACGTCCCCACCCTGGTCGAGCAGGCGCGGGAGGGCAGGCCGCGGGCCGTGGCCCGGCTGATCTCCCTGGTGGAGGGGGCTTCGCCGCAGCTGCGCGAGGTGATGGCGGCCCTGGCACCGCTGGCCGGGAACGCGTACGTCGTGGGCCTCACCGGTTCGCCGGGTGTCGGCAAGTCGACATCGACGTCGGCGCTGGTCTCCGCGTACCGGCGGGCCGGGAAGCGGGTCGGCGTCCTCGCCGTCGACCCGTCCTCGCCGTTCTCCGGGGGTGCGCTCCTCGGTGACCGGATCCGGATGTCGGACCACGCGTCCGACCCGGGCGTCTACATCCGTTCCATGGCCACCCGCGGCCATCTCGGCGGTCTCGCCTGGTCGGCCCCGCAGGCGATCCGGGTGCTGGACGCTGCGGGCTGCGACGTGATCCTGGTGGAGACGGTCGGTGTCGGTCAGTCGGAGGTGGAGATCGCCTCCCAGGCCGATACCTCCGTCGTCCTGCTGGCGCCCGGCATGGGCGACGGCATCCAGGCGGCGAAGGCCGGAATCCTGGAGATCGGCGACGTGTACGTGGTCAACAAGGCCGACCGGGACGGCGCCGACGCCACCGCCCGCGAGCTCAACCACATGCTGGGGCTCGGGGAGACCCGGGGGCCCGGCGACTGGCGCCCGCCGATCGTGAAGACGGTCGCGGCCCGGGGCGAGGGCATCGACGAGGTCGTGGAGGCCCTGGAGAAGCACCGGGCGTGGATGGAGGAGCACGGGGTGCTGACCGAGCGGCGCACCGCGCGTGCGGCCCACGAGGTCGAGACGATCGCCGTCACCGCCCTGCGCGAGCGGATCGCCGATCTCCACGGCGACCGCCGTCTGGACGCGCTCGCCGAGCGCATCGTGGCGGGCCGGCTCGACCCGTACGCCGCGGCCGACGAACTGGTGGCGGGGCTCACCGGCCGGGAGTGATCCGCGAGACGGTTCCGGGGCGGCGTGCGGGCCGGTCCGGAACCGTGGCGCGGGGCGGGCGGGTGCGCGTCAGTCGTCGTCGCCGTCGCGGTGGTCGTCCTGGTCGTCCAGGTCCACCGTGACCTTCCCGCTGCGGGCGTCGACGGTCAGTTCGTACCCCCTGCCGTCCTTGCCCTGGACGTCGACGTCCCAGCGCAGTGCGCCGCCACGACGGTCGTCGTCATCGTCGTCGTCCAGATCGACCGACGTCACCGTGCCGGGCCGTTCGGCGAGCGCGGCGCCGGCCGCGTTGTTCAGGGAGACGGCCGCGGACCTGGGCGCGTGCCGGTCGCGGTCGTCGTTGTCGTCGTCCTTGCGGTCGGCGAGCACCTTCGCCCCGACGGCGTCCACCTTCACGTCGTGCCAGACCTTGTCGGCGCCGTAGACGTCGAGTTCCCAGACGAGGTTGCCGTCGTCACCGTCCTCGTCGTCCAGTTCGGCCTCGGTGACCGTGCCGGGGACGGCCCGGAGCGCGGCGGCGGTGGCCTGGTCGACGGTGATCACCGTGCCCCTGTCCTGGCCGCTTCCGCCGGTGCTCCCGCTGCCGGCCGCCTTCGTGCCGCTGCTCGCGGCGCTGCTCGTACCGCTGCGGTCGTCGTCGTCCGCGAACGCGGCGGTGGCGACGGCTCCGCCGCCGACGAGTACGGCCGCGGTGACCGCCGCGATGGCGATGTTGCGCTTCATGAGGGTTCCTCCCCGAGTGCTGTCCGGTTCGACATGAGCCAGACTGCCGGGGCGATGCTGAACGCAGCCTGAAGCCACCTGAAGGCGCCTTCAGGTTCGGTTTGCGACTCTGTGCGTATGCGTCTGTTGATCGTGGAGGACGAGAAGCGGCTGGCGATGTCCCTGGCCGGGGGACTCACCGCCGAGGGCTTCGCCGTGGATGTCGTGCACGACGGCCTCGAAGGGCTGCACCGGGCGGGGGAGGGGACGTACGACCTCGTCGTCCTCGACGTCATGCTGCCCGGCATGAACGGCTACCGGGTCTGCGCCGCCCTGCGCGCGGCCGGCCACGAGGTCCCCATCCTGATGCTGACCGCCAAGGACGGGGAGTACGACGAGGCGGAGGGGCTCGACACCGGCGCCGACGACTATCTGACCAAACCGTTCAGTTACGTCGTGCTGGTCGCCCGGATCAGGGCGCTGCTGCGCCGGCGCGGCAGCGGCCCGGCCTCGCCCGTCCTGGCGGTCGGCTCCCTGCGCATGGACACCGCCGCCCGGCGGGTCCACCGGGGCGAGGACGAGATCGCGCTGACCGCCAAGGAGTTCGCCGTACTGGAGCAGCTCGCCCTGCGGGCGGGCGCGGTGGTGAGCAAGGCGGACATCCTGGAGCACGTGTGGGACTTCGCCTACGACGGCGACCCGAACATCGTCGAGGTGTACATCAGCACCCTGCGGCGCAAGCTCGGCGCGGTTGCCATCCGTACGGTGCGGGGCGCCGGCTACCGGCTGGAGGCGCTGTGAGGTCCGTACGGGCCAGGGCCGCGCTCGGCGCCACCCTGGTCGTCGCGGTCGCGCTGATCGCCGCCGGGCTCGCCGTGCTCCTCGTCCTGCGCGCCAACCTCACCGACCGCGCGGGGCTGGAGGCGGAGGTGACCGCCCGCGAGGTGGCCGGGCAGCTCGCCCTCGACACCCCGTACGACGAGCTCGGCCTGGAGGACGAGGACGACCATCCGGTGCAGGTGACGGACGAGGACGGACGGCTGGTCGCCGTGTCCAAGGACCTGGAGGCGGTCTCGGGGACCGGCACGGAGCAGGTCCGCCCGGTCCCGTCGGCGCGGGCGTCCGGCGACGACGAGGACGAGAGCGAGGACGACGACGACAGCCGCAACGACCCGGCGCGCCGCGAAGTCTCCTCCGACGAACCGGACTTCGCGAACGGCACCGCGACCGTCGACGGCGAGACGGCGGACTACCGGTTCGCGACGGTCGAGGCGACGAACTCCGCCGGACTGACCCTGACCGTCCACGCGGGCGCCCCGCTGGCGGCCGAGCAGGAGGCCGTGAGCACCGTGCGCGGGGCCATGCTGACGGGCCTGCCCGTCATGCTGCTCGTCGTCGCAGGGGTGACCTGGCTGGTGACCCGGCGCGCGCTGCGCCCGGTCGAGGGCATCCGGCGGGAACTGGCCGCGATCACCGCGTCCGAGGACCTGGGCCGGCGGGTGCCGGAGCCCGGCTCGCGCGACGAGATCGCCAGGCTGGCCCGCACCACCAACGAGACGCTGACCGTGCTGGAAGCCTCGGTGGGCCGGCAGCGGCGCTTCGTCGCGGACGCCTCGCACGAGCTGCGGAGCCCGATCGCCTCGCTCCGCACCCAGCTGGAGGTGGGCGCGGCCCATCCGGAACTGCTGGATGTTCCGGGGGCGGTCGCCGACACCGTACGGCTTCAGGACCTGGCCGCCGATCTGCTCCTGCTCGCCCGCCTGGACGCGGGGGAGCAGCCGGGGCGGGCGGCGGTCGATCTGGGCGCCCTGGTACGGGAGGAGGTGTCGCAGCGCACGGGCGACCGGGTTCCGGTCACGGTGTCCGTTGCGGACTCGGGCCCGCTCGAAGTGAAGGGTTCGCGCGGGCAGTTGGCCCGGGTGATCGGCAACCTGCTGGACAACGCCGAGCGGCATACGGAGCGTGCGGTGACCGTCTCGGTGTCGGCGGACCGTGACGCCGTGCTCGTCGAGGTCACGGACGACGGGGCAGGCGTTCCGGAGGCGGAGCGGGAGCGGATCTTCGAGCGGTTCGTGCGACTGGACGACGCCCGCAGCCGGGACGAGGGCGGGGCGGGTCTGGGGCTCGCCATCGCCCGGGACGTGGCGGCCCGCCACGGCGGCACCCTGACGGTGGACCGTGCGCCGGAGGGCGGCGCACTGTTCCGGCTCCGGCTTCCCCGGTCCGTCTGACGGTCCTGCCGGGCAGCGCGTGCGCACCGGGGCACGCGAGCCCGGCATGATCCGAACGAGAGGCCCTACGGCTTGCCGCGCCGGCCGCGCAGATGGTCCGCGATCGGGGCCAGCGCGGTGTGCAGCTCAGCCAGGGCCTCCGGTGACAGCAGGTCCATGAAGTGCTTGCGTACCGACGCGACATGGTGCGGCGCGACCTTCCGCATGGTCTCCGAGCCGAGCTCGGTCAGTACCGCGTACAGCCCGCGCCGGTCGGACTCGCAGTTCTCGCGGCGGACCAGGCCCGCCGTCTCCATGCGGGTGATCTGGTGCGAGAGCCTGCTCTTGGACTGGAGCGTGGACGCGGCGAGGTCGCTCATCCGCATGCGCTGGTCGTCCGACTCCGACAGGTTGACCAGGATCTCGTAGTCGTTCATGGTCAGGCCGAACGGCTGGAGGTCCTTCTCCAGCTGGTGCGTCAGCAGCCTGTTGACGTCCAGGTGGGTGCGCCAGGCGCACTGCTCAGCATCGCTCAGCCAGCGAGTGGCCGTCTCGGTCTCCATGTATGGATTCTACCTAAGAAGTTGAAAGCCGGACGAAATGTGAGGGTGTGACGCCCGGCACCCCTGCGGGCCGCCGTGCCCCCGGTGGCCCGGAAGGCAAGGACCGAAGGCTGGGCGCAGACGTTCGACGTCACACTCCGCAGCCTACCGTTCACAAGCCGAAGCGACGCTGGAGGTCCCCCAGCTGGCCGGGCAGACGGGGCGCGGAGCCGTGTTGACCCGCACCACCCGCGCCGGGGGAGTGCTGCCCGCCGCCCGGCACGCCCGCCTGATGCGGCACCGCGCCCGTCGGCTGCTCGGCCATCAGTACCTCGGTCGACTGGAGCAGCACGGTCCCCGCCCCGACGAACTCGAACTGGTGCTCCTCGCCCGAGGCCCCACCGATCCCCGTCAGCGACCGCAGCCCGCCCATCACGCCCGACATGTAGCCGTGGTCGTAGTGGTGACAGGGCGAGGGGCAGTCCGCCCAGCCCACCAGCGCCTGCGGGTCGACCCGCATCGGCGGCTCCATGAAGACCACCGGGCCGTTGGAGGCGGCCACGAACTTCCCCGTGCCGATCAGCGTCACGAAGCCCGGCACGATCGACTGCTTCAGCGCCAGCGTCGGCTGGTACGCCAGCAGATTGCCGGAGCGGATCGTCAGATTGCCGTTCTCCAGGTCGAACGAGTTCACGTCGAAGGCCCGGTCGGCGAGCAGCATCTTGCCGCTGCCCTCGGCCACCACCCAGTCGCTCGCGTGCAGCGGCGAGTGGAAACTCGTACGGATCAGCCGCTCGAAGCGGCCGTGCCCGATCCCGTTGAACTCGATCCGCCCGTAGTAGGCGATCATCTTGCCCTTCTGCAGGAACCACTGGCTCCCCTTGAGCTCCACGCAGAAGGTGTACGCGTTGACGTTGTCGTCCGACGGCAGGGTCATCGGATCGTGGATCACGGGCGAGCTCACAGTTTCTCCTCCGACGCCTGGACGTACACCGCGCCACTGCCGCTGAGCTCCAGCTGGAACGCCTCGCCGGAACCGCGCCCCACCATGTCGCGCCAGCCGAGCGCGGTGGAGAGCTTGTTGCGTACGTCGCCGTGGTGCGCGACGTACGCCTGCGGGTCCACATGCACCTCGCGGCCCGGGGTGATCGGCAGCTCGATCACTCCGCCGTGCGCCATCACCGCGACGGCGCCGTGGCCCGTGAGGCTGGTGGTGAACAGGCCCTGCCCGGTCACCTGGCCGCGCACCATGCCCATGACCCCGCCCTGGGAACCCATGAACATCGTGCTCTGCTGGAGCGTGCCGTCGAAGGCGAGCAGCCGGTCGGCCTCCACGTAGAGGGTGTCGCCGCTGAGGCCGATCACCTGGATGTGATGGCCGCCGTGGCCGAACATCACCGTGCCGTTGCCCTCCACCGTCATCAGCGGGGTCGCCTCGTTGGCCACCCGCCGGCCGATCATCGAGGCGAGGCCGCCCTGGCCGCCCTGGATGTTCGGGGTGAACGAGACGTCGCCGCGGTAGGCGAGCATCGCGCCGCGCTGGCTGTACATCTTCTGGCCGGGGACCACCGTGGCCTCGACCATCTTCGAGTTGATCTCACGGAACGGCATCAGACATCGCCCCCGAGGGTGTTGCGCTCGCTGGGCTGCACGTAGACCAGGCCCTCGCCCTCGAAACGGATCTGGAACGCCTCGCCGGAGCCCTCGCCCATCAGCGTGCGGAAGTTCACCCCGGACTGGAAGTGCTGCTGGAGGTTGCCCTGATGGGCGATGTAGGCGCCCGGGTCGACGCTCAGCGGGTACTGGGTCGTCACCCGCAGCACCACCGCCGTGCCGTCCGACATGATCGCCGCCTGGCCGGTGCCCTCGACGGTCGTGGTGAACAGGCCGTTGCCGCCCGCCCCGCCGCGCAGGCCGGTGAAGCTGGTGCCGGTGCGCAGCCCGCCGTCGGTGGCCAGCAGATTGCTCGCCTCGACGTACAGCTTGTCGCCCCGCAGGGTCACCAGGCTGATCTCGCTCGCCCGGTCCGCGAAGTAACAGGTCCCCTGGCCCGTCACCTCCATCATGGTCATCTGCTCGCCGGTCAGCCGGCGGGTCACCATGCCGCGGATGCCCTCACCGCCGCCGGACATCTTCTTGAAGGCCATCCGGCCCTCGTACGCGACCATCGAGCCGTTCTTCGCCTTGACACCGTCACCCGTGAGGTCGACGGCGAGCGTCTTGCCGTTTTGGAGTCGGAACATCGCCACGGTGAGAACGGTAGCCGCCGACGCGCCGGGCGGACAGGGCCCCCGTGACCCCGCCGCCCTGACCGGGAGCGGCCGATGCCACAATGGGTGCCGCTTGTGCCTGCGTTCACAAGCCGTCACCGTCCTCCCACCGAAGGTGCCCCCGTGGACATCAAGACCGCTACCGCCCTGCACCGGCTGCGCCTCATCTCGATTCCCGAGGCGCTCTCCTTCCCGGCGCTGATCCTCTTCGGCTCGATCCTCAGCCGCGTCTCGGACATCGACTTCCTGATGATGCCGCTCGGCATCCTGCACGGCGCGCTCTTCGTGATCTACGCCGTGCTGCTGCTGGACGTGTGGGTCAAGGCCAAGTGGCCGCTGCAGCGCGTGGCCCTGTTCTTCCTGCTCTCGCTGCTGCCCTTCGGCGGGCTGTACGGCGACAAGCTCATCAAGCGCTACGAGTCCGACGGCGTCATCGCCGACCGGGCCCGCCGTGAAGGCACGGTCACCGCATGATCGTCGCCTTCTCGGTCTCCCCGCTCGGCGTCGGTGAGGACGTCGGCGAGTACGTCGCCGACGCGGTGCGCGTGGTCCGCGAGTCCGGGCTGCCCAATCGCACCGACGCCATGTTCACCTCGATCGAGGGCGAGTGGGACGAGGTCATGGATGTCGTCAAGCGGGCCGTCGCCGCGGTCGAGGCACGCGCCGGACGCGTCTCCCTGGTACTGAAGGCAGATATCCGTCCGGGCGTCACCGACGGCCTGACGTCCAAGGTCGAGACCGTGGAACGGCACTTGGCGGGCTGACACTCCGTCCGTCTCCCGTAGCTCTGCGTTCACCCGATAGGCCCCCGCCGCCACACGGCCGGGGGCCTGTCGCGTTCGGATTCAAAAACCCCTCACTCGGACCTGTCGAGTCGACACGCCATTGGGAGTCCCCTTCTGTGGGGTTACCAACCCGTTCGACACTTGGAGGCACGGTGCGGTCGGAGGGCTACGACTACGACACCCACAGCCGGCTCGCGGGTCCGCTCACGGAGCCGGACGCGACGGGATACCGGGTGCGGTACCGGAGTCTGCTGTCGACGGAGAAGCACCGAATAAGGGCAGTCCTCCTGATGACGCTCGCCCCGGTGCTCACCGGGCTGCTGCTCCTGTACCTGGTCTGGCCCACGCACTGGACCGAGCGCGAGGGCGGCGAACGCTGGCTGATCTGGGCCGACGCGGTGATGCTCGCGTCGATCGGTCTGATCGAGCTGTTCATGCTGGTCAACGTGGTCTCGGTGGCGCACGCCACGCTCGTCGCCCGGGACCCGGTCCCGGTCACGCCCGAGCCCGGCACCCGCGTCGCGTTCCTCACCACGTACGTACCCGGCAAGGAACCGCTCTCGATGGTGCGGGCCACGCTCCAGGGCGCCGTGCGGATGCATCACCCCGGGCCGCTGGACATCTGGCTGCTCGACGAGGGCGACGACCCGGCGGCCAGGATGCTCTGCGCGGAACTGGGCGTGCACCACTTCACCCGGAGCGGGGTGCCCGAGTGGAACCGCAAGAAGGGCGTCCACAAGGCGCGGACGAAGCACGGCAACTACAACGCCTGGCTCGCCATGCACGGGGACGGCTACGACTTCTTCGCCTCCGTCGACACCGACCACGTCCCGATGCCCAACTTCCTGGAGCGGATGCTCGGCTACTTCCGGGACCCCGACATCGCCTTCGTCGTCGGCCCGCAGGTCTACGGGAACTACGACTCGGCCGTCACGAAGGCCGCCGAGTCGCAGCAGTTCCTCTTCCACGCGCTGATCCAGCGCGCGGGCAACCGGTACGGCGCCCCGATGTTCGTCGGCACCAACAACGTCGTACGCATCGCCGCGCTGCGCCAGGTCGGCGGGCTGTACGACTCGATCACCGAGGACATGGCGACCGGCTTCGAGATCCACCGCCGCCGCAACCCCCTGACCGGAAGGTACTGGCGCTCCGTCTACACCCCGGACGTGCTGGCCGTCGGCGAGGGGCCGGCCTCCTGGACCGACTTCTTCACCCAGCAGCTGCGCTGGTCGAGGGGGACGTACGAGACGCTGTTCCGGCAGTACGGCAAGGCGCTGTTCCGGGTCCCGCCCGGCCGGCTCCTCAGCTACACACTGATGCTCGTCTACTACCCGATGACCGCGGTCAACTGGCTGCTGGGCGTGCTGAGCTGTGTGCTGTTCCTCTGGCTGGGAGCCTCCGGCACCCAGGTCGCGGCCTCGATCTGGCTCATGCTCTACAGCGACGCCGCCGCGCTCCAGATCGGGCTCTACCTCTGGAACCGCCGCCACAACGTCTCGCCGCACGAACCCGAGGGATCGGGCGGGCTGGCGGGCATGGCGATGTCCGCGCTCTCCGCGCCGATCTATCTGAAGTCGCTGGGCTCCGCCCTGCTGCGCACCGACGGCCGGTTCGTCGTCACGCCCAAGGGCGGCCAGGCCAGCCCCGACCGGCTCCTCACCTTCCGTATCCACCTCTTCTGGGCCGCCGTGCTGGTGAGCTCGCTCATCGCGTCCGTCCAGCTGGGTCACACCCATGCGGCGATGCGCACCTGGGCCGTACTGGCCCTCGGTATCGCCCTGTCGCCCGTCGCGGTGTGGTCGTGGACGTCCTGGCAGGACCGCCGCAGCCGGACCGGCAGTGCCGTGCCCGTACCGGCGAAGGCTCCGGATGCCGCCTTCGTCACCACCACCACGACGGCGTCGGCGCCCGCGACGTCGAGCAGCGCCGCGTCCACCACCACAGCAGGAGGGAACTGAGCCATGGCCTACACGCCCACGAAACGGATGAGGAAGACGCTCCTGGGCGGCGGTGCCATCGTGGTGCTCGCCGGGCTGAACGCTCCGGCCGCACTCTCCTTCGCCGAGGACCGGTACCACGCGTACAAGATCGACCAGCCCGAGTACAAGGCCCAGTACGGCTCCTGGGACCGCGTGAACATCCCGGACGAGTACCGCACGAACGCCATTCACGCCGCGCTGCTGCACACCGGCAAGGTCCTGATCGTCGCCGGCTCCGGCAACAACGAGAAGAGCTTCGACGAGGGCACGTTCGACACCGTTCTGTGGGACCCGAAGGCGAACACCTTCAAGAAGATCGCCACTCCCGAGGACTTCTTCTGCGGCGGCCACGCGGCGCTCCCGGACGGCCGGCTGCTGATCGCGGGAGGCACCGCGCGCTACGAGGTGCTCGACGACAAGGTGCAGCGGGCCGGCGGCGGGATGCGGGTGAAGAACGAGAACCCGGACAAGCCCCTCACCCTCAAGAAGGGCACCGTCTTCCGCTCGCCCTCCGGCGTCGAGTACGTCTCGCAGTTCGACGTGACGGTGCCGAAGGCCAAGCGCGAATTCGAGGTCGACTACTTCAAGAGCGGCCAGATGAAGCCGTGGAAGACCAAGGTGACCGCCGCCGAGGCGCGGGTCTTCGTGGAGTCGCTGAAGGACGGCCCGCAGGCGGTGACCACCGAGGCCGCCCAGTACGAGATCGAGGGTCTGAAGGGCAAGGCCGCCGACAACTCGTACGGTCTCGCCGAGAAGATCACCATGGACAAGCAGGACTTCCAGGGGATCAGGGCGGCCTACGAGTTCGACCCGACGGCCGAGAAGTACATCCGCGTCGACCCGATGAAGGAGGCCCGCTGGTATCCGACCCTCGTGGGGCTGGAGGACGGCAAGGTGCTCGCCGTGTCCGGCCTCGACGACGTGGGCGCGATCCTTCCGGGGGACAACGAGATCTACGACCCCGAGACGAAGAAGTGGTCCAAGGGACCCTTCCACTACTTCCCGACCTACCCCGCGCTCTTCCTCACCAAGGGCGGCAAGCTCTTCTATCCGGGGGCCAACGCCGGATACGGGCCCGCCGACAAGGGGCGGGTCCCCGGGGTGTGGGACCTGAATACGAACACCTTCACCGCGGTCGACGGGCTCACCGACACCGACGAGACCGAGACGGCGGCCTCCCTCATGCTGCCGCCGGCCCAGGACCAGAAGGTGATGATCCTCGGCGGAGGCGGGGTGGGCGAGTCCAAGAAGTCGACCGCGCGCACCGCGATCATCGACCTGAAGGAGGAGAGCCCGGTCTTCGAGGAGGGGCCGGACCTCCCGCAGGGAACCCGCTATCTGAACAGCGTGATCATGCCCGACGACACGGTCTTCACCAGCGGCGGATCGGCGGACTACCGGGGGCGCGGCGCCAGCAACATCCTCAAGGCGCAGTTCTACGACCCCAAGGCCAACGCCTTCAAGGAGGCGGCCGAACCGACCGTGGGCCGCAACTACCACTCGGAGGCCCTGCTCCTGCCGGACGGACGGGTGGCGACCTTCGGTTCCGACTCGCTCTACGGCGACAAGGACAACACCAAGCTCGGCAAGTTCGAGCAGCGCATGGAGGTCTTCACACCGCCCTCGCTGTACGGGAAGGGGGAGCGGCCGGTGATCGGGGCCGGGCCCCAGGACGTCGTACGGGGCGGCAGCGCCACGTACGAGGTCGCCGACTCCGCGAGCATCGCGACCGCCCGGCTGATGCGGCCGAGCGCCGTCACGCACACCACCGACGTCGAGCAGCGGTCGATCGAGCTCGGTCTGAAGAAGCGCGGGGGAGCGGTGACGGTGGACGTGCCGGACGACAGCACGCTGGTGCCGCCCGGCTGGTACATGCTCTTCGTCACCGACACCGACGGAACGCCGTCCGAGGCGAAGTGGGTCAAGGTCGGCTGAGCGGGCGTACGGCTACGGCTTCGTCCGGGTGGCCAGGCCCAAGGCGTAGTCCGGCCACCAGGTGCCCGCCGAGGGGCCGCCGCGGCAGGTGCCGTCCGAGTCGCCGGGCCGCTTGATCCAGAGGTAGGCGTCGAGCCCGTCGTCACCGGTGCGGGTGGTCGGGGGCGTGCCCAGGGCGCGCCCCGGCGGGTTGCACCACGCTTCGGCACGGTCCCCGGACAGGGGGCCGTTGCCGTTGCGGCTGGTGTCGATCACGTAGTGGGCGCCGCCCACCAGCGGAGAGAGCCTGGCCCCGTACGACCGCACCGTGGCATTGGTCTGGAAGTTGGCGACGTTGAGCGCGAAGCCGTCGGCCCGGTCGATGCCGGCGCGCTTGAGCGGCTCGACCATCTTGGACGGGTCGTTGATCCAGTCGGGGTTGCCGGCGTCCAGGTAGACCTTGGTCCGCGGCAGCTTCTTCAGGGTGTCCACGGCCTCGGACAGCAGCATGAAGCGCTCGTCGTGGTTCTCCGCGGGGGTGCAGCCGTCCACGATGTGCGGCAGCGCGTCGGGCTCCAGGATCACGGTGGCGGGGGCCCGGCCGATGGCGTCGGCGAACTCGCCGATCCACCAGCGGTAGAAGCCCGCGTCGGCGGCGCCGCCCGCGGAGTAGGCGCCGCAGTCGCGGTGCGGGATGTTGTACGCGACGAGCAGCACGCTCGTATCGGTTTTGGCGGCGCTGCGCACGGCGTTGCGGATGCCGGCGGCCGGCTGGTCGCCCCGGGGCCAGTCCGCGACCGGGCGGGTGGAGATCCGCTTCAGGGTCTTGGCGTCCTCCGTGCGGCCCTGCTTCTCCCAGGTGCGCACCTGGCGGGCGGCGTCGCTGTTCGGATCCACCCAGTACGGGGAGGTGGCGCTCGGCGCGGCCTCGCCCCGGACCAGTCCGGCGTCGGTGGGCGCGTCCCCGGAGCGGGGCGACGGAGAGGAGCACCCCGCCGCCAGAGTGGCGGTGAGGACCGCTGCGGTGAGTACAGGGAAGATTCTGCGGCCGGACATCCAGCCCCCTCGGACGGTGGCGCACGGGCAGGCACGGGCACGGGCGTAGACGGGTACACAAGCGGGATTAATCGTGACATAACGGTCACCCTGAGTGGTGATCCGACACCGCCAGCGCGATCCCGAGCGGAGTGCGCTCGTAGAGCACCTGATGCCCGTACCGCCGCGAGGTCAGCAGCCCTGCCGCGCGCAGCACCGACAGATGCTCCGACACGGAGGAGGGGGCGAGGGAGAGCCGGTGCGCCAGCGCGCTCGTCCCGGCCGGCTCGTCGAGAGCGCACAGCACGTCCGCGCGGGCCCGGCCCAGCAGCCGGGCGAGCGTCTCGGGGGTGCGTTCGCCGGCCTCCGTCCACAGGGCGCCGATGCCGCGGGCCGGATAGATCACCGCGGGCTGCCAGGGCGGCTCGTACCCGCCGACCACCTGTGGCCAGACGAAGACGCTCGGCATCAGGACGAGCCCCTGCCCGCCCAGGACCCGGGTGTGGTCTCCCGTGGTCCCGACCACGGTGAGTGTCGATCCCGACCAGCGCAGCTGGGGACTCACCTCACCCAGCAGCCGCTCGAAGCCGACCTCGGCGAGGCGGCGCGAGTGGTAGGCGATGTCCGCCTCCATCAGGGCGCGCAGCCGCGGCCAGTGCGGCTCGACGAGGACCTGCCAGGCCCGCTCCAGAAGGTCGGTCAGCTCCCGGACGGTCCGCGCGGGGTCGGCCAGCATCCGTCGCCCGGCGGCGGACTCCAGCCCGCCGGGCCGGTCCGCCAGCGCCAGGGCCATGTCCTCCCGCGCCATCGCGGGATCGACCGCCCGCACCTGGGCGATCTCCTCCTCGAAGGTGGTGGCCGGCCCCGTGGGCGGCGGGCAGAAGAAGTCGGGGTTGTGCCCGCGCTCGGGCATCAGCAGCCAGAGCGGTGAGAGGTCGAGACCCGCGGCACCCTCGCGGATGCGGCGCAGCCAGGGCAGGTGGTAGCCGTGCCGCCCTGGGCGGGAGAGGGTCCGCACGGCCTCCTGGGTCTCCCAGAGCGGCGAGAGCGCGAACCGGCAGCGGAGCAGGTCGCTCTCCTCGAAGTGCAGATGGAACGGCATGCTCCTCCTCCCGGACCCTCGGCTCCCGGACCCTCGGCTCCCGGACCCTCGGCTCCCGGACCCTCGGCTCCCGGGCTTCGGCACCCGGACTTTCGGCCTGAGCCGAAAGTCTACGGAAGCACCGGCCTGCGGCGGCAGGATGCGTCCATGCCGAGCGACACCGACACCCCGGCGGGCAGCGCCCGCGACCAGCCCGCCTCCGAGGTGCCGTCTCCGGCCCCGCTCCCGGAGCGCGCCGCCCACCCCGACCCGGGCCCCGCGGACGCGCTCCGGGAGCCCCCGCAAGCGGCGGCCTCCGCGCAGGGCTACCTGGCCGTGTTCGCGGTACGGGAGTTCCGCGCCGTGTTCGCCGCGCACCTGCTGTCCCTGCTCGGCGTCGTGGTCAGCGAGCTGGCCCTGACCTTCCTCGTCTACGACCTCACGGGCTCGCCCCTGCTCAGCGCCCTGACCTTCGCGCTCGGCTTCCTCCCGTACCTCGTCGGCGGCACACTCTTCGCCGGAGTCGCCGACCGCTACCCGGCCCGCCGGGTCCTCGTCACCTGCGATCTGATCTGCGCCGCCTGCGTCGCCGTCATGGTGCTGCCGGGTACGCCCGTGGCCGGGCTGCTCGCCCTGCGCTGCCTGGTCGCGGCCGTGTCACCGGTGTTCACCGGGACCCGGATGGCCGCCCTCACCGACATCCTCGGCGAAGGCGACCTCTACGTACTGGGCCGCTCGCTGCTCCGGATCGTCTCGCAGAGCGCCCTGCTCATCGGCTTCGGCGTGGGCGGTGTCCTGCTCGCCGCGCTGACCCCGCGCGGAGCGATCACCATCACCGTGGTCACCTTCCTGTGCTCGGCCCTGCTCCTGCGCTTCGGTACCCGCGACCGGCCCGCCCGCACGGGCGGCGAGGGCGGCGGCGCCCTGATGAAGGACTCCCTCTCGGGTGCCCGGACCGTCCTCGCGGACCGCAGGATCCGGGCCCTGATGCTGCTCTTCTGGGTGCCCGCCCTGTTCGTCGTCGCCCCTGAGGCCCTGGCCGCCCCGTACGCGGACGCGATCGGGGCCGGTCCGGCCGCGCTGGGACTGATGATGTGCGCCATGGCGGTCGGCCACATCGGCGCGGAGCTGTACGCGGGGTCCGTGCTGAGCCCCCGCGGCCGTTCCCGGATCGTGCTGCCGGTCGCGGCCTTCGGACTCGTCCCCCTGGTGCTGTACGCGCTGCTGCCCGGGATGCCCCTGACCGTGGTCGCCCTCGTGCTGGCCGGCGCGGGCGGGGCGTACGTCATCGGCCTCGACCAGTGGTTCGTCGACGCCGTCCCGCAGGAGCTCCGGGGCCGGGCCATGACCCTGCTCACGGCCGGGCTGATGACGGTTCAGGGCATCGGCATGGCGCTGGCCGGGCTCGCGGCCGAGTTCTTCCCGGTCCATCAGGTCGTCGCGGGATCCGGAGTGGTCGGTACCGTCTGCACCTTTCTGCTGATCGTGGAGGTGCGCAGGACCTCGCCCGAACGGGTTCCGAACAAGGGTCCGATACCGAAAGGCGAGACGGGGCTGACCGGCATGTGACCACTGGGTAAGGTCGTGCCGTGCCGAAGCCGCTCAGCCTTCCCTTCGATCCGATCGCCCGCGCCGACGAACTGTGGCAGCGACGCTGGGGACCCGTGCCCTCGATGGGCGCGATCACCTCGATCATGCGGGCCCAGCAGATCCTGCTGGCCGAGGTCGACGCGGCCGTCAAGCCCTACGGGCTGACCTTCGCGCGCTACGAGGCGCTGGTGCTGCTCACCTTCTCCCAGGCCGGGGAGCTCCCGATGTCCAAGATCGGTGAGCGCCTCATGGTGCACCCCACCTCGGTGACGAACACCGTGGACCGGCTGGTCAGATCAGGTCTCGTGGACAAGCGCCCCAACCCGAACGACGGCCGCGGCACGCTCGCCTCCATCACGGACAAGGGTCGCGAGGTCGTCGAGGCGGCCACCCGGGACCTGATGGCCATGGACTTCGGGCTCGGGGTCTACGACGCCGAGGAGTGCGCCGAGATCTTCGCGATGCTGCGCCCCCTGCGGGTGGCGGCCAAGGACTTCGAGGACCAGTAGGGCGCTGCAAGATCGCCCCGGACGTCCGGTTACGCTCGACGGCATGAAACGCAGCGTGCTGACCCGCTATCGGGTGATGGCCTACGTCACCGCCGTCATGTTGTTGATCCTGTGCGTGTGCATGGTCTTCAAGTACGGATTCGACACCGGTGAGGGTCTGACCCTGGTGGTCTCGCAGGTCCACGGTGTCCTCTACATCATCTACCTGGTCTTCGCCTTCGATCTCGGTTCCAAGGCGAAGTGGTCGATGGGCAAGCTGCTCTGGGTGCTGATCTCCGGCACGATCCCGACGGCCGCGTTCTTCGTCGAGCGCCAGGTCGTCCGCGAGGTCGAGCCGCTGATCGCCGGGGCCTCTCCCGAGTACGCCAAGGCCTGATCCGCACCACCCCGAACCGCCCCGTGCGAAGCACCGGGCGGTTTGCCATCGACATTTACTAGGACGTCCTAGTAAATTCGAGGTATGGACGCTGACGCGATCGAGGAAGGCCGCCTCCGCTGGCAGGCCCGTTACGACAAGGCCCGCAAGCGGGACGCAGACTTCACCACGCTCTCCGGGGACCCGGTGGAGCCCGCGTACGGGCCACGCCCCGGCGACACGTACGAGGGGTTCGAGCGGATCGGCTGGCCCGGCGAGTACCCCTTCACCCGGGGGCTCTACCCGACCGGCTACCGCGGCCGGACCTGGACCATCCGCCAGTTCGCCGGCTTCGGGAACGCCGAGCAGACGAACGAGCGCTACAAGATGATCCTCGCCGCGGGCGGCGGCGGGCTCAGTGTCGCCTTCGACATGCCGACGCTGATGGGCCGCGACTCCGACGAGCCCCGCTCGCTCGGTGAGGTCGGTCACTGCGGGGTGGCCATCGACTCCGCCGCCGACATGGAGGTCCTGTTCAAGGACATCCCGCTCGGCGACGTCACCACGTCCATGACGATCAGCGGCCCCGCCGTGCCCGTCTTCTGCATGTACCTGGTCGCAGCCGAGCGCCAGGGTGTCGATCCGGCCGTGCTCAACGGCACGCTCCAGACCGACATCTTCAAGGAGTACATCGCCCAGAAGGAGTGGCTCTTCCAGCCCGAGCCCCACCTGCGCCTCATCGGCGACCTGATGGAGCACTGTGCGCGCGACATCCCCGCGTACAAGCCGCTCTCGGTCTCCGGCTACCACATCCGCGAGGCCGGGGCGACGGCCGCGCAGGAGCTCGCTTACACCCTCGCCGACGGCTTCGGCTACGTGGAGCTCGGCCTGTCCCGCGGGCTGGACGTTGACGTCTTCGCCCCCGGCCTCTCCTTCTTCTTCGACGCGCACCTCGACTTCTTCGAGGAGATCGCCAAGTTCCGCGCAGCCCGCCGGATCTGGGCCCGCTGGATGAAGGAGGTGTACGGGGCGAAGACCGACAAGGCGCAGTGGCTCCGCTTCCACACCCAGACGGCCGGGGTCTCCCTCACGGCGCAGCAGCCGTACAACAACGTCGTCAGGACCGCGGTCGAGGCCCTGTCCGCCGTACTCGGCGGCACCAACTCGCTCCACACCAACGCCCTCGACGAGACCCTCGCGCTCCCCTCCGAGCAGGCCGCCGAGATCGCGCTGCGGACCCAGCAGGTGCTGATGGAGGAGACCGGCGTCGCCAACGTGGCCGACCCGCTGGGCGGTTCCTGGTACGTCGAGCAGCTCACCGACCGTATCGAGGCCGACGCCGAGAAGATCTTCGACCAGATCAGGGAGCGCGGCACGCGCGTCCACCCGGACGGCCGCCACCCCATCGGTCCGATGACCTCCGGCATCCTGCGCGGCATCGAGGACGGCTGGTTCACCGGCGAGATCGCCGAGTCCGCCTTCCAGTACCAGCGTTCGCTGGAGAAGGGCGACAAGCGGGTCGTCGGCGTCAACGTCCACCACGGCTCGGTCACCGGCGACCTGGAGATCCTGCGGGTCAGCCACGAGGTCGAGCGCGAGCAGGTGCGCGAGCTCGTCAGCCGCAAGGCCGGACGGGACGACGCCCGGGTCCGCAGCTCCCTGGACGCGATGCTGGCCGCCGCACGCGACGGCTCGAACATGATCGCGCCGATGCTCGACGCCGTACGCGCGGAGGCGACCCTCGGCGAGATCTGCGGGGTCCTGCGCGAGGAGTGGGGCACCTACACGGAGCCGCCCGGCTTCTGATCCGGCGCGGCGGCCGTGGGGGCGGCCCCGAGCCCCGCGAGCAGCAGCACGGTGAAGCGCTGGGCCCAGTCGGCATCGACGGGCTCGGCGCTCACCAGTGCCCGGTGCACCACGGCCCCGGCGATCACGTCGAAGATCAGATCCGCGGTCCGCGCCGCCGTGGCCGCGTCCGGCTCGAAGGGCAGTTCCCCGCGCTCCTGCGCCCGCTCCCGCCCCAGCAGCACCAGGCGCTTCTGGCGTTCCACGATCGAATCCCGGATACGGGTCCGCAGCGCCTCGTCGCGGGTGGACTCGGCGACCACCGCCATCAGCGCGGTCTTGGTCTCCGGCCGCTCCAGCAGCGCGGCGAACTGGAGCACCACTCCCTGCACATCGGCCGACAGGCTGCCCAGATCGGGGAGTTCGAGCTCGTCGAAGAGCACCGCGACGGCATCCACCACCAGCTCGTTCTTGCCCGCCCAGCGCCGGTAGAGCGTCGTCTTGGCGACCCCCGCGCGCAGGGCCACGTCACCCATCGTCAGCTTGGACCAGCCGAGATCGACGAGTGACGCACGGGTCGCCTCCAGGATCGCCTCGTCCGCCGCGGCACTGCGCGGACGCCCGGTTCGGGATGCTTTGGGGTGGCAGTGGCTCAGCATCCCGCGACCATACCCGCCAGTAAGTACGGTCCGCCGTGCCCGGTGGCCGTGAGAGAGATCACCGGCTCCTCCTGTCCGGGAAGCGTGCCGGACAGTTACGCTACGGGTCGTAGCGTAAGGACGACGGTTCACACCGGTCCTCACGCGACGACCGATCGACAGCCACTGGCGCCGGGTGGGGACCCGGCGCCGAACAGGGGGCCTCCAGGGGCCCCGGGACCGTGTCTGTCCGCGCGCCACGCACACCGGCGGAGGCGGCGGACGGAGCCGGTTCTCGTATCGCTTTCCGGAACGGCCTGTCCAGGGGGGAGGATGTACGTATGCAGCCTAGGAACATGTCCATGAGCGGCGTCGTCGACCTCGCCGCCGTCAAAGCCGCCGGTGAGGCCAAGGCCAAGGCCGAGCAGGCCCGTGCCGACGCCTCCCGGCAGGGCGGCGGCGGTGCCGCGGCCCCCAGCTCCCTCGTGATCGACGTCGACGAAGCGGGCTTCGAGCGCGATGTGCTGACCCGCTCCTCCGAGGTCCCCGTCGTCATCGACTTCTGGGCCGAGTGGTGCGAGCCGTGCAAGCAGCTGGGCCCGCTCCTGGAGCGCCTGGCCGTCGAGTACAACGGCCGCTTCGTACTGGCCAAGGTCGACGTCGACGCCAACCAGATGCTGATGCAGCAGTTCGGTATCCAGGGCATTCCGGCCGTCTTCGCCGTCGTCGCCGGGCAGGCCCTCCCGCTCTTCCAGGGCGCCGCCCCCGAGGCCCAGATCCGCGAGACCCTCGACCAGTTGATCCAGGTCGGCGAGGAGCGCTTCGGTCTCACCGGAATCGTCGTCGACCCCTCCGCGCAGGGTGAGGACGCGGAAGGCCAGGCGCCGGCCGAGGTGCCCGCGGGCCCGTACGACGCCCTGCTCGAAGCCGCGGCACAGGCGCTCGACGCCAACGACTTCGGCGGCGCCGTCCAGGCGTACAGGAACGTGCTCTCCGACGACCCGGCCAACATCGAGGCCAAGCTCGGCCTGGCGCAGGCGGATCTGCTGGGCCGCGTCCAGAAGATGGACCCGCAGCAGGTGCGCAAGGACGCGGCCGAGAACCCGGACGACGTGAAGGCGCAGATCGCCGCCGCCGACCTGGACCTCGTGGGCGGTCACGTCGAGGACGCGTTCGGGCGCCTCGTGGAGACGGTCCGCCGCAACTTCGGCGACGACCGGGACGCCGCGCGGGTGCGGCTGCTGGAGCTGTTCGAGGTCATCGGACCCGACGATCCGCGGGTCGCCGCCGCGCGTGCCTCCCTCGCGCGCGTCTTGTTCTGAAGTGACAACACGGCCGTGGAGCCCTCGGGCGCCACGGCCGTTTTCGCGTCCGGGGGGATAAGACACCCCTCTGCTTTACCAAATCTTGACAAAGGTACGCGCTGTTACTCGCAGTAAATCGCGACCTGGGATCTGTCCGCTTACGGACCCCATTCTCCTCATTCCGGTGTCCGCTTGACACCACCCTGTGTGGCCGGTCGACGCCACCCCGTCGCAGCTCGGTTATCGGGCCGTTACTAGCGAGTAACGAACCCCCTTGTGTCACGGGCGCGAATGCACCACGATCGGCCGGGCTCGGTCCAATTCCGCCACCCGACCACCAGTCGGGGCCTGCGGCTCAGTTGGGTCCCCACCGGGTCGGTCGGCGGCAGTGGCGCCGACCGCGGACAGGGGGGTTCCTGCCGTTCGGCAGGGCCTGTCCGAACCGGTTGCGCAGAAGCGTGACCAGTGGTTGTCGCTCGGGGGTGATCGCCGGTGATTCGGACGCGGTACGCGCTTCCGGTCCGGGCGCTCTCCTTCCCGAGGACGTAGCACTTCTCCCATCCCAGGACGGGCACGAGCCCGACCGGAGATGTACGTCCGAGAAGGAGGAAAATTATGAGTTCCCAAGTCCGCGGTGGGACGAGATGGAAGCGTTTCGCTCTGGTCATGGTGCCGAGCGTCGTCGCGACCGCAGCAGTCGGTGTCGGCCTCGCGCAGGGCGCGCTGGCCGCTTCCTTCGCCGTGTCCGGCCAGAGCTTCAAGGTCAGCACGGACAAGCTCGTCGGTGAGAACTTCGTCCAGTACGGCAGCGTCGCTGTCGGCACGGACATCGAAGGCAAGGAGAAGCAGGCACACCCGGTCGCGGTGTCCGGCTTCAGCAAGGCCACGATCACCAACATGTGCCAGTCGGTGGTCACGCCGAACCTGCCCTTCGGTCTCGGCAGCGTCAGCCTCGAGCTGAACGCCGGTACGAACCCGGAGAAGCCGGTCGAGGCGACCAACCTCTACCTGGACGTCGCTCAGCTCGACGCGGATGCGTACTTCGAGCAGATCGACATCGGTGTGGGTGCCTCGTCGCTCGGTGCCCCCGGCATCCAGCCCGGCACCGAAGGTGCGGTCAAGGCGGGCGGCTTCGCGCAGCGCGCCAAGAAGGCCACCCTGACCAACGTGGAGCAGACGGCCTGGGCGACCACGGCCGGCACCTTCAAGCTCAGCAACCTGAGCCTGAAGCTGCACAAGGGCGTCAAGGAGTGCTTCTAAGCACTCGCCCGGGTGGCCGGAACGCTCCCTGCGGGCCTCCGGCCGCCCACCCTTTCTTTTCTCACGGCAGTACCGGTTCCAGGGAGCTGTTTTCCATGAGCCCCGAGTCCACAGGGCAGAACGAGCACCACCTCACCGTCCTCCGGCGGGGATTCCGCACCTGGCGGGGTAACCGGCCGTTCTGGGCGGGCCTGTTCACCATCGTGGGCGGTGTACCCATCGCCTACTTCCCGTACGCCGACCTGCATCTCGGCAATATGACGCTGGCGATGTCCACCACCGCCGGCGCCGGGTCCCTGATCATCGGGATTCTGCTGATGACGCTGGGTCTGACGATGTGGTTCCACCACATCGTCCGCGTGTTCGCCGGTGTCGCGGCGATCCTGCTGGCGCTGATCTCCATACCCGTCGCCAACATCGGCGGCTTCCTGATCGGCTTCCTGTTCGCCATGCTCGGCGGCGCGCTGTCCATCTCCTGGGCACCGGGCGAGCCGAAGGCGGACGAGGACCTGTTCCACAAGGGCGCTCCGCAGGAGCACCCGGGGACCGAGCCCTCCGAGGACGTGTTCCACGGGGCGGCCGTTCCCCAGCAGCAACCGGCCGGGTACGACACCACAGTTGAGGCCGACGGCGGGGGGCATCGTGCGGGGTGACGACGGACAGCCGATGAACACGGTCACCGGCGAGGACCTCCGCGAGCGGAGGGGACCGCGCCACGCGGCCCCGAAGAAGTCGCTGATGACCAAGCTCCACATACCCGCGGGCAAGAAGGCGTTCGCGCTCGCCGCGATGCCCACGGCGGTCTTCGTCGGCATGGGCCTCACGCCCAAGCTCGCGATGGCCGACGACGCCTCGGACATCCCCTTCGCCCCCGGGCCCTGTGTCACCCGCTCCGACGAACCGAGCGAGTCGCAGGAGCCGAAGGCGACGGCCACGCCGACCCCGAGCGCCACGCCGAGCGCGGACGCCACGGACAAGCCCGAGGAGCCGGAGGCGACCGAACCGGCCGCGCCGAAGCCCTCGGCGAGCTCGACCGCGCCCGCCACCACGGCGCAGGACGAGCCCGCGGCGGCGCCGACCGCGACGCCCGAGCCCACCGAGACCAAGAACCCGCTCGACCCCCTCGGGGTCGGTGACGCGCTCAAGGATCTCTTCGACGGACCGGACCAGGAGACGGCGAGCCCGTCCCCGACTCCCACCACCGAGTCGCCCGCGCCGAAGGAGACCGCCCCCACCGCTCCGGCGGACACGACCGACGAGACGGACGAGGCGAAGGACCCGGTCGACAAGACCACCGACGCCATCCGGGAAGCGGCCGGCAAGGCGGGCAAGCAGGTCGAGGAGCTCGACGAGGACATCAAGGGCCTCGACCCGGTGAAGGACGAGGACATCCCGGACGGCGCCAAGGAGCGCTTCCCGTGTCCGACCGCCGACCCCGAGGCGCTCGCCGCGGCCGACCTGGAGCAGGGCATCCCGCTGCTCCCGAACGAGCCGTGGGTCCTCGAATCGTCGCTGCTCACGCTCAACGGGCTCGACTACAAGGGCATCGTCGAGGTGAAGAGGACGGACGGCAGCATCAAGAAGGTGCTGAAGTTCACCGCGAGTTCCATCGACATCAAGGACCTCCACCAGCTGACGGTGGGACCGGCCGGCACGACCGGCCACGTCACGTCGGACGAGGGCTCCACGTCCACGATCCGCGACGGCGAGGTGACGATGTACACGCAGGAACTGAAGGGCAACCTCTTCGGCCTCATCCCGATCACCTTCAGCCCGGAGACCCCGCCGCCGCTGAACGTGCCGTTCGCCTTCTTCACCAAGGTGAAGGTGACGCAGGCCGGCCAGTTCGGGGGCTCGCTCAGGGTGCCCGGACTGCAGAACTTCTTCACGGGCGGCAACAGCTAGGGCCTCTCGTCCACAGACCCGTTCGGGAGCCGCAGGGAGCGGTGGGCCGTACCCCTCGTGGGGTGCGGCCCACCGTCATGCCCGTACGCCCCCGTTGACCTCGGCGTATCCGCAAAGTTCCGCGCATCGGCCTGAGTTGATCACTTTGCACGCCATGATCAATAAGTCGATCGGCGCCGGATCACAGCTTCATGACGAGGCGGCACGGCAAAGGGCCGGGCTTGGCGGCCCGGCCCTCGGTGATCTCGTTCGCAGGCGCGTCAGTCGCGCTCTTCGCCGCCCAGGTGGTGGACCCGGACCATGTTGGTGGTGCCGGGGACGCCGGGGGGCGAGCCGGCCGTGATGATCATCGTGTCGCCGGTGTTGTAGCGGTTCAGCTTCAGCAGCTCGGCGTCCACGAGGTCGACCATGGAGTCCGTGTTGTTCGCGTGCGGGACGATGTAGGACTCGACGCCCCAGCTCAGCGCGAGCTGGTTGCGGGTGCCCTCCTCGGTGGTGAAGGCCAGGATCGGCTGCGCGGTGCGGTAGCGGGACAACCGGCGGGCCGTGTCACCGGACTTGGTGAAGGCGACGAGGGCCTTGCCGTCCAGGAAGTCCGCGATCTCGCAGGCCGCGCGGGCGACCGAACCGCCCTGCGTGCGGGGCTTCTTGCCCGGCACCAGCGGCTGGAGGCCCTTGGAGAGGAGCTCCTCCTCGGCGGCGACGACGATCTTCGACATCGTCTTGACCGTCTCGATCGGATACGCGCCCACGCTGGACTCGGCGGACAGCATGACCGCGTCGGCCCCGTCCAGGATCGCGTTGGCGACGTCGGACGCCTCGGCGCGCGTCGGGCGCGAGTTGGTGATCATCGACTCCATCATCTGGGTCGCCACGATCACCGGCTTGGCGTTGCGGCGGCACAGCTCGATGAGGCGCTTCTGCACCATCGGGACCTTTTCGAGCGGGTACTCGACGGCCAGGTCGCCGCGGGCGACCATCACACCGTCGAAGGCGGCGACGACGCCCTCCATGTGCTCGACGGCCTGCGGCTTCTCCACCTTGGCGATGACGGGGACCCGGCGGCCCTCCTCGTCCATCACCTTGTGGACGTCCTTCACGTCCTCGGCGTCCCGCACGAAGGAGAGGGCGACCAGGTCGCAGCCCATCCGGAGGGCGAACCGCAGGTCCTCGACGTCCTTCTCGGACAGGGCCGGCACGTTCACGGCAGCACCCGGCAGGTTGATGCCCTTGTGGTCGGAGATGACACCGCCCTCGATGACGATGGTCCGGACCCGGGGGCCCTCGACCGCGACGACCTTGAGCTCGACGTTGCCGTCGTTGATCAGGATCGGGTCGCCCTTGGTGACGTCGCCGGGCAGCCCCTTGTAGGTGGTGCCGCAGATCGACTTGTCGCCGGGGACGTCCTCGGAGGTGATCGTGAACTCGTCCCCGCGGACCAGCTCGACGGGGCCCTCGGCGAACTTCGCCAGGCGGATCTTCGGTCCCTGGAGGTCGGCGAGGACACCGACCGCGTGGCCGGTCTCGGCGGCGGCCTTGCGGACCCTGTCGTATCGGCCCTGGTGCTCCTCATGGGTGCCGTGACTGAAATTGAAACGGGCCACGCTCATGCCGGCCTCGATCAGAGCGACGAGCTGCTCATGGGAGTCGACGGCGGGACCGAGGGTGCAGACGATTTTGGAACGGCGCATGAGGCGGATCCTATCGGTTTGTTTCGCTGCGGAATATTCCGTCTGGTGGAAGATACAAAGGGGCGCGGGGGTGCTCAGTTGTCGACCTGTCCGACGAGGGCGAAGGTCTGGCCGGCGATCTCCAGCTCCTCGTCCGTCGGCACCACGGCGACCGCGACCCGCGCGTAGTTCGGCGAGATCAGCCGCGGTTCGCCGGACCGCACGGCGTTGAGGTCCGCGTCCACCGCGAGCCCCAGCTCCTCCAGACCGGCGATGGCAGCCTCGCGCACCGGGGCCGAGTTCTCCCCGACACCCGCCGTGAACACCACCGCGTCCACCCGCCCGAGGACCGCCGAATAGGCGCCGATGTACTTCTTCAGCCGGTGGATGTAGATGTCGAAGGCGAGCGCGGCACGCTCGTCGCCCTCGTCGACCCGGCGGCGGATCTCCCGCATGTCGTTGTCGCCGCACAGCCCGACCAGACCGCTCTTCTTGTTCAGCAGGACATCGATCTCGTCCGCGGACATCCCCGCCACCCGCATGAGATGGAAGGTGACCGCCGGATCGATGTCTCCGGAACGCGTACCCATCACCAGCCCCTCCAAGGGGGTCAGTCCCATGGAGGTGTCCACGCACCGGCCGCCCGCCACCGCGGAGGCCGAGGCGCCGTTGCCCAGGTGCAGCACGACGAGGCTGAGCTCTTCCCGCGGCCGGCCCAGCAGCTCCGCCGTCCTGCGGGAGACGTACGCGTGCGAGGTGCCGTGGAAGCCGTAACGGCGGATCCGGTGCGCGTCCGCCGTCTCGATGTCGATCGCGTACCGCGCGGCGCTCTCCGGCATCGTCGTGTGGAACGCCGTGTCGAAGACCGCGACCTGCGGCAGGTCGGGGCGCAGCGCCTGTGCCGTACGGATGCCCGTGATGTTCGCCGGGTTGTGCAGCGGGGCCACCGGGACGAGACGCTCGATCTCCGCCAGCACCTCGTCCGTGATCACGGTGGGCTCGGTGAACCGCAGACCGCCGTGCACCACACGGTGGCCGATCGCCGCCAGTTCGGGGGAGTCCAGGCCGAGGCCGTCGGCCGCCAGTTCCTCGGCAGCCGCCTTCAGGGCCTCCTCGTGGTCCGCGATCCGGCCGGTGCGCTCCCGCGGCTCCGCGCCGCCGCCCTCCAGCAGGGTGTGCGTGAGCCGGGAGGTCTCCTCGCCGATCCGCTCGACCAGGCCGACCGCGAGCCGTGACCGGTCGCGCATGTCGAGAAGCTGGTACTTCACCGACGAGGAGCCGGAGTTGAGCACGAGGACGCGATGGGGGAGCTCGGGGGCCACGGTGGTCGTACCTTCGCCGATCGGGGTGGTCATCCGGTTCACTCCTCGCCCTGCGCCTGGATCGCGGTGATGGCCACGGTGTTGACGATGTCCTGGACGAGCGCGCCGCGGGACAGGTCGTTGACGGGCTTGCGGAGCCCCTGGAGCACCGGGCCGACGGCCACCGCTCCCGCCGAGCGCTGCACGGCCTTGTAGGTGTTGTTGCCGGTGTTGAGGTCCGGGAAGATCAGCACCGTCGCCTGGCCGGCCACCTCCGAGCCGGGCAGCTTGGTCGCCGCGACGGACGGCTCGACCGCCGCGTCGTACTGGATCGGCCCCTCGATCCGGAGGTCCGGCCGTGACGCGCGTACCCGCTCCGTCGCCTCCCGCACCTTGTCGACGTCCGCGCCCGTTCCCGAGGTGCCCGTCGAGTACGACAGCATCGCGATCCGGGGCTCCACCCCGAACCTCGCGGCGGTCGCGGCCGACTGCACGGCGATGTCCGCGAGCTGTTCCGCGTCCGGGTCCGGGTTGACCGCGCAGTCCCCGTACACCAGGACCTTGTCGGCGAGGCACATGAAGAAGACCGAGGAGACGATCGAGGCGTCCGGCTTGGTCTTGATGATCTCGAAGGCCGGGCGGATCGTCGCCGCGGTGGAGTGCACCGAGCCGGAGACCATGCCGTCGGCCAGGCCCTCCTGGACCATCAGCGTGCCGAAGTAGTTCACGTCGGACACGACGTCGTACGCGAGCTCCACCGTCACCCCGCGGTGCGCGCGCAGTTGTGCGTACCGCTCCGCGAAGGACTGGCGCAGTTCCGAGGTCTGCGGGTCGATCAGCTGG
This sequence comes from Streptomyces sp. NBC_00234, assembly GCF_036195325.1. Taxonomy (NCBI): domain Bacteria; kingdom Bacillati; phylum Actinomycetota; class Actinomycetes; order Kitasatosporales; family Streptomycetaceae; genus Streptomyces; species Streptomyces sp. NBC_00234. Next base: position 5,629,975 of record NZ_CP108101.1, read on the forward strand.
GTCCCGGCGAGGTCGATGCCGAGGTCCGCGCTCTTCTTGCGGATCACGTCGACGTCCCCGAGGAGGGTCAGATCGCAGACATCGCGCCGCAGCAGCACATCGGCGGCGCGCAGCACCCGTTCCTCGGCGCCCTCGGGCAGGACGACCCGGCGCCGCTTGGCGCGGGCCTGCTCCAGCAGGTCGTGCTCGAACATCATCGGCGTGACCCGGCCGCTGCGGGCCACGGAGATCCGGTCCAGCAGGTCGGCGGTGTCCATGTGGCGCTCGAAGAGGCCGAGCGCCATCTCCGCCTTGCGGGGCGTCGCCGCGTTCAGCTTGCCTTCGAGCGTGAAGAGTTCCGCGGCGGTGGGGAAGGAGCCGCCGGCGACCGCGACGACCGGGGTCCCCGGTGCGAGCCGCGCGGCGAGCCGCAGGATCTCCTCACCCGGCCGCTCGTCCAGCGTCAGCAGCAGCCCGGCGATGGGCGGTGTGCCCGCGCTGTGCGCGGCCAGCGCGCCGATCACCAGGTCCGCCCGGTCCCCGGGGGTGACCACCATGCAGCCCGGCGTCAGCGCGTTCAGCACGTTCGGCAGCATCGCGCCGCCGAAGACGAAGTCCAGGGCGTCCCGGGAGAGGCCCGCGTCGTCCCCGAGCAGCACCGTGGCGTCGAGCGTCGCGACGATCTGGGAGACGGTGGGCGCGGAGAGCGCCGGGTCGTCCGGCAGGACCGAACAGGGGACGGGCAGCCGCGCCGCCAGCCGCTCGGCGACCTTCTCGCGGTCCTCGGGCGCCACCCGGTTCACGACCATGGCGAGGACGTCGCAGCCGAGCCCCGCGTAGGCGCGGTAGGCGTTGCGCGTCTCGGCCCGTACGGACTCGGCGGGCTGGCCCTTGCCGCCGACCACCGCGATCACCGAGGCGCCGAACTCGTTGGCCAGGCGTGCGTTGAGCGCCAGCTCGTCCGGGAGCTGGGTGGCGGAGAAGTCGGAGCCGAGGACCAGGACCACTTCGTACGCGCGGGCCACCTGGTGGAAGCGCTCGACGAGCCGTGACACGAGTTCGTCGGTACCCTGCTCCGCCTGGACCGCGGACGCCTCGTGGTAGTCGAGGCCGTATACGGTCTCCGGGCTCTGGGTGAGCCGGTAGCGCGCCCGCAGCAGCTCGAACAGCCGGTCGGGGCTGTCGTGCACGAGCGGGCGGAAGACTCCGACCCGGTCCACCTGACGCGTCAGTAGCTCCATGACTCCCAGGTCGACGACCTGGCGGCCGTCCCCCCGGTCGATTCCCGTCACGTACACGCTGCGCGCCACGCGTGCTCTCCCGTCCTGATCGGCTGGTTCAACCGGTTGGGGTGGTGATATTCCGAAAGGGGTGTCATTGGCTTGCATTGCTCTTGACGATACCTGCGGGGACGGCGCGGGCGCCCGCCGGAGATGCCTCTCCGGAGGCCGTTCCCGGGCCGTTCGCCAGCGGATGTCCGCCAGGTCCCCGGGACCGCTTCGGGGGTCTCCCGGCTGCGGGCCGCCCGGTTCCGTGTCCTTCCCGCGTGCCGTCCGGTTCTTCCGCTGGAGCAGCCGAGAGCGCGGGGTCCGGGCCCGGCGTGGGACAATCGCCGTGGCTCACGGTACGGGGATCTCTTCGAGGAGCCCCCCGAATGCACGGCACTAACGAGCAGGAGACACAGCACGATGCGCATCGGAATTCTCACCGCAGGCGGCGACTGCCCTGGCCTGAACGCAGTGATCCGGTCGGTCGTGCACCGCGCCGTGGTGGGTCACGGCGATGAAGTCATCGGCTTCGAGGACGGGTTCAAGGGGCTGCTCGACGGCCACTTCCGGCCGCTCGATCTCAACGCCGTCAGCGGCATCCTGGCACGCGGGGGCACCATCCTCGGTTCGGCCCGCCTGGAGCGCGACCGGCTGCGGGAAGCCGCCGAGAACTGCGACGAGCTGAGCCGTCGTTACGGCATCGACGCGCTCATCCCGATCGGCGGCGAGGGCACCCTGACCGCCGCCCGGATGCTGTCGGACGCCGGCATGCCCGTCGTCGGTGTCCCCAAGACCATCGACAACGACATCTCCGCCACCGACCGGACCTTCGGCTTCGACACCGCGGTGGGCGTCGCCACCGAAGCCATAGACCGCCTCAAGACGACCGCCGAATCGCACCAGCGGGTCATGGTCGTCGAGGTGATGGGCCGGCACGCGGGCTGGATCGCGCTGGAGTCCGGCATGGCCGGCGGCGCGCACGGCATCTGTCTGCCCGAGCGGCCGTTCCAGGTCGACGACCTGGTCAAGATGGTCGAGGAGCGCTTCGCGCGCGGCAAGAAGTTCGCCGTGATCTGTGTCGCCGAGGGCGCGCACCCGGCCGAGGGCTCCATGCCGTACGCGAAGGGCGAGATCGACCAGTTCGGGCACGAGCGCTTCGCCGGGATCGGCAACCGGCTCGCCATCGAGCTGGAGAGGCGGCTCGGCAAGGAGGCCCGGCCGGTCATCCTCGGGCATGTGCAGCGCGGCGGCACACCGACCGCGTACGACCGGGTGCTCGCGACGCGCTTCGGCTGGAACGCGGTGGAGGCGACGCACCGGGGCGAGTTCGGCAGGATGACGGCGCTGCGGGGCAACGAGATCGCCATGGTCCCGCTCGCCGACGCGGTCACCCGGCTGAAGACCGTACCGGCGGACCGGATGTACGAGGCCGAGTCGGTCTTCTGATCCGGGGTCACCGCCCCGGAACGACGTGCGGCCCGGTGACGCCGGAGCCGTACGCCGCTACACGCCCGCCGTGCGCCAGAAGTGCTCGACGACCCGGGCCAGGAAGGCGCGGCCCGAGTCGCCCGTCGCCCCGGCGCGCTGCGTGTCGGCGCCGTTCCAGCTCAGGGTGGACACCATCAGCGACTGGTAGTCGGTGTGCAACTGCTCCAGTACGTCCTGGATGAGGCCGCGGTCCAGCGGTACGAGCTTCGCCACCGGGCGTACGTACGCCTGCCAGCGCGTCGTGACCGCGCTGTTCAGCAGCTCCGCCAGCTCCTCGTTCCGCCCGCTCGCGGTCAGGAACTGCGCCGCCGTCAGCTCCAGTTCCTCGCACAGTGCCGCGGACTGCCGCTCGTTGCCGCGCCAGCGGCCCGACTCCTCCATCCGCTGGTACGCGGCGCCGCTCAGCCCCGTCCGCGCGGCCAGCTCGTCCACCGAGAGGCCCTGGGTCAGCCGGTGCTCCCGCAAGGTGGAGGCGGCGGAGAGCAGCTCGCCCGGCGCGCACCACAGCACACCGGCGAGCGCCGTCAGCTCGCGGTCGGTCGGCGTCGCCGTACCGCGCTCCCAGGCGACCACCGTCTCCGGCGGAAGCCGGAGGCCGTACTGGGCGGCGAGACCGTAGGCGACATGACCGGGCGCCATCCCCAGAGCCTCGCGAAGTCGGCGCGCGGCGGGGGCGTTGAAGGGCGGAGTGGGGTGCACGGCCCCACGGTAGGAGCCCGCGGACCCCCTGGCTACGGTCGGTTCCGCCCAGATCACCCTTCGTAGGAAGCTACTAGGACGAACCGGGGCCCTGCGGGCGCGGTCACTGGCCCTCCGGAACCCACCGGTAGTGGAGCTCCGGGCGCCCCACCTGCCCGTAGTGCGGTCTGCGCGCCGCGCGGCCCACGGTCACCAGATGCTCCAGATAGCGGCGCGCGGTGATCCGCGACATCCCCAGCTCCTCACCGGCCGCAGCCGCCGTCAGCCCCTCCCCGGCGGCCCGCAGGGCCCGGGTCACCGCCTCCAGGGTCGGCCCGCTCAGCCCCTTGGGGAGCGCCGACGGATGGCTGACCCGCAGGGCCCCGAGAGCCCGGTCCACCTCCTCCTGGCCGCTCGCCTCGCCCGCCGCCGCGTGGAACTCCGCGTACCGCACCAGCCGGTCCCGGAGGGTGGGGTACGTGAACGGCTTCAGCACGTACTGGACGACACCGAGCGACACCCCTTCCCGCACCACCGCCAGATCGCGCGCCGACGTCACGGCGATGACATCGGCCGCGTGGCCGGCGGCGCGCAGCGAGCGCAGCAGCTGAAGGCCGTGTCCGTCCGGCAGATACAGGTCCAGGAGCAGCAGATCCACCGGGGTGCGGTCCAGTGCCCGTACCGCCTCCGCCCGTGAGTGCGCCACGGCCGCCACCTCGAAGCCCGGCACCCGGCCCACGTACAGCTGATGGGCGTCCGCCGCCACCGGGTCGTCCTCGACGACCAGGACCCGGATCATGCGGTGACCTCCTTGCCCGTACGGTCCCGGAGCGGCAGCCGCACCGTGAACTCGGCGCCGCCGTCCGCGGCCCGGGCCAGGGCGATCGTCCCGCCGTTGCGGTGCGCGGCCTGCCGTACGAGCGCGAGACCGAGCCCGCGCCCGGCGCCGTGCGTCGACCAGCCGCGCCGGAAGACCTCGTCGGCGTCGTCGGGGCCGATGCCCGCCCCGGTGTCCGCGACCCGCAGCAGCAGTTCGCCGTCCCCGGCGAGCGCGGTCACCGTGACGCGGGCCCGCGAGCCGGTGCGCGGCGACGGGACGGTCACCGCGCCGGGGGCGGCGCCCACCACGCCCGGCCCGTCCGTCGCCGCCTCCGACGCCGCGTCGACCGCGTTGTCGATCAGATTGCCGAGGATGGTCACCAGATCGCGCTGCGCCAGCGTGGCGGGCAGCGCCCCGTCGTCGATCAGGCTGCTGTCCGCGAGCACCAGCTCGACGCCCCGCTCGTTCGCCTGCGCCGCCTTGCCGAGCAGCAGCGCCGCCAGCACCGGTTCGGCGACCGCGCCCACGACCCGGTCGGTGAGCACCTGGGCCAGCTCCAGTTCCGCCGTCGCGAAGTCCACCGCCTCGTCGACGCGGCCCAGTTCGATCAGGGACACCACGGTGTGCAGCCGGTTCGCCGCCTCGTGGGCCTGGGAGCGCAGTGCCTGGGTGAAGCCGCGCTCGGAGTCCAACTCGCCCGACAGCGCCTGGAGTTCGGTGTGGTCCCGCAGGGTCACCACGGTGCCTCGCCGCTCCCCGCCCACCACCGGGCGGGTGTTGACGACGATCACCCGGTCCGCCGCCAGATGGACCTCGTCGACCCGGGGCTCCGAGGCCAGCAGCGCGCCTGTCAGGGGCGCGGGCAGCGCCAGCTCGTCGACGGTCCGGCCGACCGCGCCCGGCTCCAGGCCGAGCAGCTCCCGGCCCGCGTCGTTGATCAGCGCGATCCTGCGCCGCCCGTCGAGCATCAGCAGGCCCTCGCGGAGCGCGTGCAGCGTGGCCTCGTGGTAGTCGTGCATCCGGCTCAGCTCACCCGCGTTCATGCCGTGCGTGTGGCGCCGGAGCCGGGCGTTGATCACATACGTACCGAGTCCGCCGAGCGCCAGCGCCCCGCCCGCGGCGAGCCCCAGCGCACCCAGTTGCTCGCGCACCTGGGTGGAGACCCGCTCGACGGTGATGCCCGCACTGACGAGCCCGGTGATCCGGCCGCCGTCCAGGACCGGCGTCACGACCCGTATCGAGGGCCCGAGCGTCCCGGTGTACGTCTCGGTGAACGTCTCTCCGCGCAGCGCCTGGGCGGTGTGCCCGAGGAAGGTCTCGCCGATCCGCCCGGTGTCCGGATGCGTCCAGCGCACCCGCTGCGGACTCATGATCGTGACGAAGGCGATCCCGGTGTCCCTGCGGACCTGTTCCGCGTACGGCTGGAGCACGGCCGAGGGGTCCGGGGTGCGGATCGCCTCCCGTACGGAGGGGGAACCGGCCACCGCCACCGCCGCGGCCCGCACCTGCCGGGTGGCGGTCTCCTCCGCCTGCGCGCTCCCGGAGGCGTACGCGAAGAAGGCGCACCCGGCGACCACGGCGGCCACCAGCACGACCTGCATGGCGAAGAGCTGGCCGGCCAGGCTGCGGGGGCGGGTACGGGGGAGGCGCATGCCGCCCAGTCTGCCTGGCCCGGTCCGCCGGACGGCAGGTGGCTTGAACCCGACCGTGAACGATATGAACGCAAGGGTGACGGGGGTCACAGGGAGATAGATAGTCGCCGAGGCCCCCAGGGACGGGGGAGCGACCGCGACATCAGCCGAGGAGGCCCCCGTGGCAGCTGCAGCCGCAAGGCGGGACCGGACCCATTATCTCTACCTGGCCGTGATCGGAGCCGTGGTTCTCGGCATTCTCGTGGGCTTCGTGGCCCCCGGGGTGGCCGTGGAGCTCAAGCCCATCGGTACGGGCTTCGTGAACCTGATCAAGATGATGATCTCGCCGATCATCTTCTGCACGATCGTGCTGGGCGTCGGCTCGGTACGCAAGGCCGCCAAGGTCGGCGCCGTCGGCGGGCTCGCCCTCGGCTACTTCCTGGTGATGTCGACGGTCGCCCTGGCCATCGGCCTGATCGTCGGCAACATCCTGGAGCCCGGCTCCGGTCTGCACATCACCGAGGCGGCCCGCGCCGCCGGTGAGGCGCAGGCGGAGGGCGCCGGCGAGACGACCGCCGACTTCCTGCTCGGCATCATCCCGACCACCATGGTCTCCGCCTTCACCGGCGGCGAGGTGCTCCAGACGCTGCTGATCGCGCTGCTCGCGGGCTTCGCGCTCCAGGCGATGGGCGCGGCCGGCGAGCCGGTCCTGCGCGGCATCGGCCACATCCAGCGGCTGGTCTTCCGTATCCTCGCCATGATCATGTGGGCCGCTCCGGTCGGCGCGTTCGGCGCGATGGCCGCGGTGGTCGGCGAGACCGGCCTGGACGCGCTGAAGTCCCTGGCGATCATCATGATCGGCTTCTACGTCACGTGTGCGCTGTTCGTCTTCGTTGTGCTCGGCACGATCCTGCGGCTCGTCGCCGGGGTCAATCTGCTGTCGCTCCTGAAGTACCTGGGCCGCGAGTTCCTGCTGATCCTGTCCACCTCCTCCTCGGAGTCGGCCCTGCCCCGGCTCATCGCGAAGATGGAGCACCTGGGCATCAGCAAGCCCGTCGTCGGCATCACCGTGCCGACCGGCTACTCCTTCAACCTCGACGGCACCGCGATCTACCTCACGATGTCCTCGCTCTTCATCGCCAACGCCATGGGCGACCCGCTGACGGCGAGCGAGCAGATCTCGCTCCTGGTCTTCATGGTGATCGCCTCGAAGGGCGCGGCGGGCGTCACCGGCGCCGGCCTCGCCACCCTCGCGGGCGGCCTCCAGTCGCACCGCCCCGAACTGGTCGACGGCGTCGGCCTGATCGTCGGCATCGACCGGTTCATGAGCGAGGCCCGCGCCCTGACGAACTTCGCGGGCAACGCGGTCGCCACGGTCCTGGTCGGCACCTGGACCAAGGAGATCGACAAGGAGCGCGTCGGTGAAGTCCTCGCCGGCCGGGTCCCGTTCGACGAGAAGACCCTGACGGACGACGTTCCGGTGGAGAGCGCGATCCCCGAGCCCCGCGAGGGCGGCGAGGTGCCCGCGAAGGTCTGAGATCAAGGAGCGCCGCCGGATCATGCTTCCGCGGCCGGTGCGGGAACCCCCGTACCGGCCGCGTCCGCGTTCCGGGACCTCAGCGCCCCCGCCTCAGCCGGTCCACCAGCCGCCGCGGAGCCCGGCGACCGCGGCGGCGAGGGCGCGACCGGAGCGAACGCCCGCCGTCCGCCGCCTGCCCGGCCGCGCGCTCCGCGCGCCCCTTCCAGTGCCCGTCCGGCGCCGGCAGCGGATCCTTGCGCCGGGCCTGCGCCTGGATCTCGTGGTGCGACTCGTGCGCCGTCGCGCGGAACGCCTCGTCGTACGAGGCCAGTGCCGCGCTGATCCCGGCACCGGCCGTACCGCGCCGTCGCACATGGACGGCCAGCCAGGTGAGGCAGCCCAGCACCGCGGCCAGGGCGCCGGCGAGCACGAGGAGCGGCAGCAACGCGTTCATGGAGGCGAGCGTACGCACCCACACCTTGCCTTGACGTCCGCGTCAAGGATTACGGTCGGGACATGCGAATCGGGGAGCTGGCAGAACGGGCCGGAACGACCACGCGGACTCTGCGCTACTACGAGTCACGCGGGCTGCTGCACGCACGGCGGGCGGTGAACGGCTACCGCACGTACGACGAGGACGATCTGCGGATGATCCAGCAGATCCGGACCCTCCAGGACTTCGGTTTCGACCTGGAGGAGACCCGCCCGTTCGTCGAGTGCCTGCGCGCGGGTCATCCGGCCGGCGACGCATGCCCCGCCTCCCTCGCCGTCTACCGCCGCAAACTCGGTGAACTCGACACGCTCATCGAGCAGTTGCAGACGGTCAGGGCGGAAGTGGGCGCACAGCTGGCCCGCGCCGAGCTGGAGGCGTCGGCCGACCTGCCAGGCGGACCCGAACCACGTTGCGAACTGGGAGGATGACGAATGATTCACGCAGAAGGTGTTCTTGAGGTCACCGACGCGACCTTCGACGAGGAGGTCCTGGGAGCGGGCCTCCCGGTCCTGGTGGAGTTCACCGCCGACTGGTGCGGCCCCTGCCGCCAGCTCGCCCCGGTGCTCAGCGCCGTGGCGTCGGAGGAGAGCGGCCGGCTCAAGGTCGTCCAGCTCGACGTGGACGCCAACCCGGGCATCACCTCGCGGTACGCGGTGCTGTCGATGCCGACCCTGATGGTCTTCCACGCGGGCGAACCGGTGAAGTCGATGGTGGGCGCCCGCCCCAAGCGCAAGCTCCTCCAGGAACTGGAGGACGTGTTCACGACGGCGTGAGCCGGCTGGTGGGGCGCAGCGCCGCTTCCCCGAGGCGGCGATCACGGCGGCCGGGGTGGTGAGCCGCGCGATCGTCGTCGTGGCCGGGAACGCGCCGGCGGCAGCGGGGGACCGGCCCGGATCAGTCGTTGCCGCCTCCGCAGCCGCCCCCGGAGCCGCAGCCGTGGTGGTGGCCGCCCGTGCTGTCCGGGGTCTGGTCGGAGTGCCTGTCCTCCTCCCGCTCCAGCGCCTTGCCCATCTTCCTCAGCTGCCGTCCGATCGACGGCAGGCCGCCGGGACCACCGCGCCGCCGGGAGCCTCCGGGGGTGTCCGGGAGCCCGCTGTGCCCGTCGAGGACGACGGCTCCGAGCTCCCCGCCGGCCCAGGGTGCGGTCCGGCGGGCCGTTGCGAGACGGCGGCGGCCCGCCGGGGTGCGGAGGCTGCGGGCCGGGCACAGCACGCGCACGAGCAGGGCGGTGCCGCCCAGGAGGAGCAGGGCGCGCAGGTGCGGGGCGGCCCGGACCTCCGTGGCCACGGTGAGCGCGGCCGTCGCGCACACGGCCGCGGTCAGCAGATGCGCCGCGGCCCGTCGGGCCCCCGTCCGCCGCGGGCGGGGCGCCAGCCCGTACGCGACGAGCCGGTCGCCGACCTCCCGCACGGCGTCGCTCCGCGCGCCCCGTGCCCGCAGCCGGGCCGGGGAGCCGCCGCCGGCGGCGTGCCACGCCTCGACGAGCGCGCGCTCCACGGGGGCTCCGGTGTCCGGGCGCGGCGGGCCGAGCCGCAGCCGGCCGGCTGCGCCGGCGGTGAAGCGCGAGTCCGCGCCCCACAGGGTGTACAGCGCCGCCTCCACCACCCGCTGCGGGCCGCCCGCCAGATACGCCAGCTCGTAGGGGCCGAGCGCCGGATGGCGGGCGCGCCACGGGCGGCGGCCGGAGAGCGCGAGCGAGCCGGCGCAGGCGGTCAGCGTGACCACCACGTCGATACGGATGAGAACGGTCCACATGGCATCCCCCGGTGTCTGTCTGCGAGGGGTATCTCCGGATGCGGGCCCGCGAAGCGCAACAGGGCATATTTCAGAGCTTGTTCAGAGGTTCAGGACCCACAGGGAGGCGTCCTTGCTTACCTCGCGGGGGGTATCTGACAAATAAGTGTGTTCTTGGCGGGGGCCGTTGCCGCGATGACCATGGTGTCCATGACGACGCACACGAACAGTTCCGCCACTCCTGTCACGGTCATCGGTCTCGGAGCGATGGGGCAGGCCCTTGCCGGGGCCTTCCTGGACGCCGGCCATCCCCTCACTGTCTGGAACCGTTCCGCGGGCCGGGACGACGCACTCGTCGCCCGTGGCGCGCACCGCGCCGGGTCGGCCGAAGAGGCCGTCCGGGCCGCCGGTCTCGTCGTGGTCTGCGTGGTCGACTACGACGCCGCGCAGAAGATCCTGGATCCGCTGGCGGAAGCCCTGGCCGGGCGGGTCCTGGTCAACCTCACCTCCGACACCCCGGAGCGCGCCCGGGACGCGGCTGCCTGGGCCGCGTCCCACTCCGTCGACTACCTCGACGGCGCGATCATGGTGCCAGTCCCCGTCATCGGCGGACCGGAGGCGCTGATCTTCTACGCCGGGGCCCGGGCGGCGTACGAGCGCCACGAGTCCGTCCTCAAGGCACTCGGCACGCCCGCCGCCTTCCTCGGCGAGGACCACGGGCTGGCCGCCGCCTACGACATGGCGATGCTCGACTTCTTCTACGGCGCCATGGGCGGCCTGGTGCACGCCTTCGCGCTGGCCCGCGCCGAGGGGGTGGAGGCCGCGGCACTCGCGCCGTACCTGAACACGATCGCCGGCATCCTGCCGCCGATCGCGGCGTCCACGGCCGCGGACATCGACTCCCGGACGTACGACGGGGCGGGCGCCAACCTCGCCATGATGACCGCGAGCCTCGACCACATCCTGCACACCGCGCACCGGCACGGCCTGGACGCGGCCCAGCTGGAGGCGGTGAAGGCGGTCTCCGACCGGGCGATCGCGCGGGGCCACGGCCGTGACTCCTGGGCGAGCACGGTCGAGGCCCTGGGCGGCGCGTGAAGGGGCCCGCACCGGCGGACGCGGTGCGGGCCCCCTCTCCGGGTGCGGGACCGGACGGTCAGGCCGGCCGGAAGTACACCGTGGCCAGCGGCGGCAGGGTCAGGAGCACACTGGACTGCCTGCCGTGCGAGGCCACGGCCTCCGGCTTCAGCGGCTCCTCGTTGCGTACGTCGCCGCCGCCGTAGCGGGCCGAGTCGGTGTTCAGGACCTCGACCCAGCTCTCGAAGCCCTCCGGTACGCCGATGCGGTAGTCGTGGCGCACCACCGGCGAGAAGTGCGAGATCGCCAGCAGCGGCGAACCGTCGGCGTCGTAGCGGAGAAACGCGAACACGTTGTCCTCGGAGGCGTCCCCGTCGACCCAGACGAACCCCTCCGGCACGGTGTCGCGCTGCCAGAGCGCGGGCACGGCCCCGTACACCGCGTTGAGATCACTCACCAGCGTGCGTACGCCGCGGTGGTCGGCCGACGCCTCGTACGAGGGGTCGAGCAGCCACCAGTCCGGGCCGTGCCCCTCGGACCACTCCGCACCCTGGGCGAACTCCTGCCCCATGAACAGGAGTTGCTTGCCGGGGTGGGCCCACATGAAGCCGAGGTAGGCGCGGTGGTTGGCGCGCTGCTGCCACCAGTCACCCGGCATCTTGCTGACCAGGGCCTGCTTCCCGTGCACGACCTCGTCGTGCGAGATCGGCAGGACGTAGTTCTCGCTGTACGCGTACACCATCGAGAAGGTCATCTCGTGGTGGTGGTACTTGCGGTGCACCGGCTCCTTCGACACGTAGTCGAGCGAGTCGTGCATCCAGCCCATGTTCCACTTCAGCCCGAAGCCCAGCCCGCCGAAGCCGCCGGGGCCGACGTGGTGGGTGGCGCGCGTGACGCCGTCCCAGGCCGTGGACTCCTCGGCGATCGTGACGACGCCGGGGTTGCGCCGGTAGACGGTCGCGTTCATCTCCTGGAGGAAGGCGACGGCGTCCAGGTTCTCCCGGCCGCCCCGCTCGTTCGGCGACCAGCCGCCGTCCTCGCGGGAGTAGTCGAGGTAGAGCATCGAGGCCACGGCGTCGACGCGCAGGCCGTCGATGTGGAACTCCTCGCACCAGTACGTGGCGTTGGAGACCAGGAAGTTGCGGACCTCCTTGCGGCCGAAGTCGAATTCGAGCGTGCCCCAGTCGGGGTGCGCGGCCCGGTTCGGGTCCGAGTGCTCGTACAGCGGACGGCCGTCGAACTCCGCGAGTGCCCAGTCGTCGCGCGGGAAGTGCGCCGGTACCCAGTCGGCGATGACCCCGATGCCCGCCCGGTGCAGGGAGTCGACGAGGTGACGGAAGTCGTCCGGGCCTCCCATGCGCGAGGTCGGGGCGTAGAAGCCCGTGACCTGGTAGCCCCAGGAGCCGCCGAAGGGGTGCTCGGAGACCGGCATCAGCTCGACGTGCGTGAAGCCCAGATCGCGCACGTAGGCCGGCAGCTGGGTGGCCAGCTGGCGGTACGTCAGGCCCGGTCGCCAGGACGGCAGATGGACCTCGTAGACCGAGAACGGGGCCTCGTGGACCGGGCGGTCGCCCCGGTGCGCCATCCAGTCCGCGTCCTGCCACTCGTAGTGCGAGGCCGTGACCACCGAGGCATTGGCGGGAGGCACCTCCGCCTGCCGGGCCATCGGGTCGGCGCGCAGGGTGTGCGAGCCGTCGGGGCGGCAGATGTCGAACTTGTACAGCGTGCCCTCGCCGACCGCCGGGACGAACAGCTCCCACACGCCCGAGGAGCCGAGCGAACGCATCGGGAAGCCCTTGCCGTCCCAGTAGTTGAAGTCACCCGTGACCCGCACCCCGCGGGCGTTCGGCGCCCACACGGTGAAGCGGGTACCGGTGACCCCCTGGTGCTCCATCGGCTGAGCGCCCAGAGCGGTCCACAGCTCCTCGTGCCGGCCCTCGCCGATCAGATGCAGGTCGAGATCGCCGAGCGCGGGCAGGAAGCGGTACGGGTCGTGGACCTCGATCTCGTTGTCCTCGTAGGCGACCGCGAGCTGGTACTCGGGGACGGCGGACATCGGCAGGACCCCGGAGAAGAAGCCGTCGCCGTCCTCGTGGAGTTCCGCCCGGAGACCCTTGGCGAGCACGGTCACCGACCGTGCGAAGGGGCGCAGCGCGCGGAACTCCACGCCGCCCCGGGTCTGGTGCGCGCCCAGCAGGTCGTGCGGGGCGTGGTGCTCACCGGCGAGCAGCCGGGCCCGGTCCCCGCCGTCCATGGCGACGGCGGGCAGGACGCCCTTGCTGCCGCCACCGCGCCGGGGGCGGGGCGGGGTGGCGCCGGTCCGCTTGGCCCGGGTCCGCTTGGCCGGCGGCGCGCTGGCCGCGGGGGCCGCGCTCGCGGTTGCGGCCGGTGCCGTGGGGACGGCGGGTGCGGCCGGGGCGGAGACCTCGGTGGTCACCGGCTGCTGGACGGGCGGGACCTCGATGGGGTCCGACGTTTTGCGGGACGGCTTGCGGGCGGTCACAGAGACTGCCTCCTCGGAGGGGGAGAGAAGCGGAGGGGAAGGGGGAAGAGAGGCGGGGTGGTTCAGTCGGTCGCCGTGGCCAGGCGCTGGATCGCGGCCATCGGGACCGGCAGCCAGTCGGGCCGGTTCCGTGCCTCGTACAGCACCTCGTACACCGCTTTGTCGGTCTCGTAGGCGCGCAGCAGTTCCGGTTCGCTGCGCGGATCGGAGCCCGCGGCCTGCGCGTACCCCTCGCAGTACGCGGCGCGGCAGCGCGCCGCCCACTCGGCGTTCCACGGGCGGTGCGAGCGTGCCGCGTAGTCGAAGGAGCGCAGCATGCCCGCGACGTCGCGCACCGGCGGCTGCGGACGGCGGCGTTCCGGAAGGGGCCTGGCGGGCTCCCCCTCGAAGTCGATCAGCGACCAGAAACCGTCCTCGCCGCACAGCGTCTGACCGAGATGCAGGTCGCCGTGGACCCGCTGGGCCGCCCAGCCGCTGGCCCGGTCACCGACCGCGGCGACGGCGTCGAAGGCGGCGCGCAGCCCGGACACGTACGGCACGAGGGCCGGGACCGCCTGGGCGGCGGCCTCCAGACGCTCCGTCATCCCGGCGACGAGATGCCTGGTCTGCGAGCGGCGCAGCGCGGGCGTCGGGAGCGCCGCGGCCAGCGCGATGTGCACCTCGGCGGTGGCCCGTCCCAGCGCACGGGCCTCCGGCACGAAGTCGTGGCCCGCGGCGAGTGCGCCGAGGGCGAGCTGCCAGCCGTCCCGCGCGCCGTGCAGGAACGGCTGCAGGACACCGAGCGTGACCGGCTGCGGAGTGGTGGCCTCGAACCAGGCGACCGGGGCGGGCACCCGCCCGCAGCCTTCGCGGGTGAGCGCGAGCGGCAGCTCCAGATCGGGGTTCGTGCCCGGGAAGACCCGGCGGAAGATCTTGAGGATGAAGGCGTCGCCGTAGACGAGCGAGGAGTTGGACTGCTCGGCGTCGAGCACCCGGGGAGCGAGCCCGGCGGGGATCGCGGCGGCACCCCGGTCGAAGCGGAGCGGGCCGAGGGGGCCGGGACGGCGGAACCGTTCCAGCAGAAGTTCGGCGACACGTGGGTCGTGCAGGCCCTCGTAGACGACGCGGCCGGCCAGCGGACCTTCCTGGATCCGGCCGATGAGGGCGGGGGCGAGCAGGGGCGGCAGCGTGGTCCGCACCCCGAGCAGCAGTTGATAGCAGTCGCCCGGCGCCGTCGCGGGCAGACCGGGCTGATGGGCCCTGACCAGCAGATGGAGGAGTCCGGGACCGGTGCCGGACGTACTCACCGGCAGTATCTCGGTCGCCGAGACGAGCGAGAACCGGGTGACCGGCTGCCCCTTGCCCGCGAACCAGCGCTGGCCGGGCAGCCAGGCATGGAGCAGGGGAGCGAGGGAGGGCAGGAGGTCCGGTCCGACGACAGGGCCGGCCGGTGCACTCGTCGGCACGCATCCGGACGTCTGCCCCGGTGCGCCGGTGGCGGCGCTGTCCGCCGTCACCGCCTCGGGGCTCGTCTGCGGAGGTGGCTGCGTGCTCGTTCGTGTGCTCTTCGTTTTACTCTTCGACGTGGCGACTCGAGTGGATGCAGCCTCCGACATGGCATCGCGTCCTTTCCCCGGGCACACCACAGGATGCGAAGAGTGTCCCGGATTGCGGCAATGGCTGTCCGGCTGTGCGGGACGTGTCGGGAGAGGATGGTCCGTACGGACTCGATCTTTGGTCCCGAAGGGACCGGAGGAGCCCGGAAGGGCTCGATATGGGGGAGAGTGCCCCCTGCGGGGCGGCGGAAACCGCCCCGCGAGAGGTCGTACGAAGCGACGCTCCGTCAGGCGACGGGCGGGTCCTTCCGCAGCCGGAACCAGTAGAAGCCGTGTCCCGCGAGAGTGAGCAGGTAGGGCCACTGGCCGATGGCGGGGAAGCGCACCCCGCCGATCAGTTCCACCGGATGACGCCCGTTGTACGCCCGCAGATCCAGCTCCGTCGGCTGTGCGAACCGCGAGAAGTTGTGGACGCAGAGCACCAGATCGTCGGTGCCGTCACCGTTCGGCGGAGCTTCCCGGATGAAGGCCAGCACAGCCGGGTTCGAGGACGGCAGCTCCGTGTACGAGCCCGTTCCGAACGCGTGGTTCTGCTTGCGGATCTCGATCATCCGCCGCGTCCAGTGCAGCAGCGAGGACGGCGAGGCCATCGACGCCTCGACGTTGGTGACCTGGTAGCCGTAGACCGGGTCCATGATCGTGGGGAGGTACAGCCGCCCCGGATCACTGGAGGAGAAGCCGGCGTTCCGGTCGGGGGTCCACTGCATCGGGGTGCGTACGGCGTCGCGGTCGCCGAGCCAGATGTTGTCGCCCATCCCGATCTCGTCCCCGTAGTAGAGGATCGGGGAGCCGGGCAGGGACAGCAGCAGGGCCGTGAACAGCTCGATCTGGTTCCGGTCGTTGTCCAGGAGGGGTGCCAGCCGGCGGCGGATGCCGATATTGGCCCGCATCCTCGGGTCCTTGGCGTACTCCGCGTACATGTAGTCGCGCTCTTCGTCCGTGACCATTTCGAGCGTGAGCTCGTCGTGGTTGCGCAGGAAGATCCCCCACTGGCAGTTCTTCGGGATCGCCGGGGTCTTCGCCAGGATTTCCGAGACCGGGTAGCGGCTCTCGCGCCGTACGGCCATGAAGATGCGGGGCATCACGGGGAAGTGGAACGCCATGTGGCACTCGTCGCCGCCGGACTGGAAGTCGCCGAAGTAGTCGACGACGTCCTCCGGCCACTGGTTGGCCTCGGCCAGCAGCACGGTGTCCGGGTAGTTGGCGTCGATCTCCTTGCGGACCCGCTTGAGGAAGGCGTGGGCCTCGGGGAGGTTCTCGCAGTTGGTGTTCTCGCGCTGGTAGAGATACGGCACGGCGTCGAGGCGGAAGCCGTCGATGCCGAGGTCCAGCCAGAAGCGCAGCGCCGAGATGATCTCTTCCTGGACCGCCGGGTTCTCGTAGTTGAGATCTGGCTGGTGGGAGAAGAACCGGTGCCAGTAGTACTGCTTGCGCACCGGGTCGAAGGTCCAGTTGGACGTCTCGGTGTCGACGAAGATGATCCGGGCGTCCTGGAACTGCTTGTCGTCGTCGGCCCAGACGTAGTAGTCGCCGTACGGCCCGTCGGGGTCCGTGCGGGACTGCTGGAACCAGTCGTGCTGATCGCTCGTGTGGTTCATGACGAAGTCGATGATCACGCGCATGCCGCGCTGGTGCGCGGCGTCGACGAACTCGACGAAGTCGGCGAGGTCACCGAACTCCGGCAGGACGGCGGTGTAGTCGGAGACGTCGTAACCGCCGTCGCGCAGCGGCGACTTGAAGAACGGCGGCAGCCAGAGGCAGTCGACGCCCAGCCACTGCAGATAGTCGAGTTTGGCGGTGATGCCCTTGAGGTCGCCGATGCCGTCGCCGTTGGAGTCCTGGAAGGACCGGACGAGGACCTCGTAGAAGACGGCGCGCTTGAACCAGTCGGGATCGCGGTCCTTGGCGGGAGTGTCCTCGAACGTGTCGTGGACGGGCTCGTTGACGATCATGGTGTGGGTGACCCTCCGGTCGGCGGGGACGGTCGCAGAACGACGATGTGCGCGGGTGTCACACCCGGCTCCAGACGCACATAGAAGGTCCTGCCCCAGTGATAGGTGTCGCCGGTGAGCTCATCGCGCACCGGTACGCGCTCATGCCAGTCGAGGCAGAGCTGTGGCATGTCCAACGAGACCGTGGCCTCCTGGGTGTGGTGGGGGTCGAGGTTGACGACCACCAGAACGATGTTCGAACCCGAGCGCTTGCTGTACGCGATCAGCGCCTCGTTGTCGACGGAGTGGAAGTGCACGTCGCGCAATTGCTGGAGCGCCGGATGGCGTCGTCTGATCCGGTTGAGCGAGGTGATCAGAGGGGCCAGCGAACGGCCCTCGCGCTCCGCGGACTCCCAGTCCCTGGGCTTGATCTCGTACTTCTCCGAGTGCAGGTACTCCTCGCTCCCGGAACGCACCGGGGTGTTCTCGCACAGTTCGAACCCCGCGTACACGCCCCAGGACGGGGAGAGCGTCGCGCCCAGGACGGCCCGCGTCTCGAAGGCGGGACGACCACCGTCCTGGAGGTAACCGGGAAGGATGTCGGGGGTGTTCACGAAGAAGTTCGGGCGCATGTACGAGGCGGAGTCGCCCGAAAGCTCCGTGACGTACTCGGTGAGTTCCTGCTTGGTGTTACGCCAGGTGAAGTACGTGTACGACTGCTGGAAGCCGACCGCGGCGAGCGTGCGCATCATCGCGGGGCGGGTGAACGCCTCGGCGAGGAAGATCACGTCGGGATCGGTGCGGTTGATCTCGCCGATCACCTTCTCCCAGAAGACCACCGGCTTGGTGTGCGGGTTGTCGACGCGGAAGACGCGTACGCCGTGGTCCATCCAGAACCGGAGGATGCGCACGGACTCCGTGACCAGCCCCCGCAGATCCTTGTCGAAGGCGATCGGATAGATGTCCTGGTACTTCTTCGGCGGATTCTCCGCGTAGGCGATGGAGCCGTCGGGCCGGTGGTGGAACCACTCCGGGTGTTCGGTCACCCAGGGGTGGTCGGGGGAGCACTGGAGGGCGAAGTCCAGCGCGACCTCCATGCGCAGGGTGCGGGCGGTCTCGACGAAGTGGTCGAAGTCGTCGAGGGTGCCGAGCTCGGGGTGGACGGCGTCGTGGCCGCCCTCGGCCGAGCCGATCGCCCAGGGCACGCCCGGGTCGTCCGGGCCGGGGGAGAGGCTGTTGTCCGCGCCCTTGCGGTGGGTGGTGCCGATGGGGTGGATCGGCGGGAGGTACACGACGTCGAAGCCCATGGCCGCGACCGCGGGCAGCCGCTCGGCGGCGGTGCGGAAGGTGCCGCTGATGATCCGGGTGGCGGGCGGCTGTGCCTTCGCGGCCTTGCCCGTCCGGCCCTTCTTCGCGCCCTTCGGCGGCTTGATCTGCTCCGTCCTGGCGCCTTCGGAGCGCGGGAACAGCTCGTACCAGGAGCCGTAGAGGGCCCGGCGGCGCTCCACGGTCAGGGGCAGCGGCCGTGAGGCGGTGACCAGTTCGCGCAGGGGGTGGCGGGTCAGGGCCTCGTCGGCGGCGGGGGCGAGCGCCGCGGCGAGCCGGGAAGCCGCCGGGCGCGCGGTGTCGCGCAGGGCGTCGGCCGCTGCGAGCACCGCCTCCCGGCCCTCCTGCTTCGGTACGTCCTCGGCGGCCCGCTCGTAGAGCGCGGCGCCCTCGGCCAGGACCAGTTCGGTGTCGATGCCCGCGGGGATCTTGATCTGCGCCGCGTGCCGCCAGGTCGCGACCGGGTCGCTCCACGCCTCCACCGTGTAGGTCCAGCTGCCTTCGGCCGACGGGGTGACGTCGGCTCCCCAGCGGTCCGTTCCGGGCGCCAGTTCACGCATCGGCGTCCATGGCCCCGGGCGTCCGCTGGGGTCGTGCAGGACGACGTTGGCGGCCACCGCGTCATGGCCTTCGCGGAAGACGGTGGCGGTGACCTGGAAGGTCTCACCGGCGACGGCTTTCGCCGGCCTTCTGCCGCAGTCGACGAGCGGGCGGACGTCGAGGACGGGAATGCGACCGATCATGGAATCACCTGGGGGCTGGAGCTCGGGAGGCACGGGGCGCGACGGGGTGGCGGAGAGCTGTACGGGCGTGCCGCGGTTGTCGGGGTTTGTCCTTTGTAGCCGCTCTGCTGTCGACTGGCTGGTTGTGGGCATGGCCGCTCCTGTCCGCGTTCACTCGAATGGCACTCGAATGGGTGGTGCGCGGGGTATCCGCGCACGATTCGGTGCGCGGATACGGACTGCCGGGGCTGCGTACCGGGGAAGCCTGCCCACGGTTCTCGGGTGGGCAATCCGGCGGTGTGTTAACTACTCGGTCGTAGCTGCCGGGTGCCCCGCGGCGGTGTGCCGCTCCCCGGCCGTCACACGGAAGCCTTCCCTGTGCTCCGGAGGGCCACAAGGCCGCATGACGGTACGGAATCGGCCATATCAACTGGGGCGAATCCGTGCGTGTTGGGCCAACGGGTCCCATGGGGTGAGTGGGGCACGTCGTACGGACGGGGCGAGAGGCGCCGGTGTGTCCGGGCCTGGGGAGGAGCCGGGGCGCGGGGGTGCGGACGGGACGAGTCCGCCGGACCGGGTGAGCCGGTCGCGCGCCGTGGCAGGGTCCGGCGGCGCGCCGCTACCTTCGAGGGTGACGGAGAGGGCGCACACCGTGGTGCGTCCCCTCGGATTCGTACGTCCCCTGTAAAGGTGGAATACGTGAAGGCCATTCGTCGGTTCACCGTGCGTCCCGTCCTCCCCGATTCCCTGCAACCGCTCCAGGACCTTGCCCGCAACCTGCGGTGGTCCTGGCACACCGAGACCCGTGAGCTCTTCCAGGCCGTCGACCCCGAGGGCTGGCGGCCCGCGGACGCCGACCCCGTCCGGCTCCTCGGTGCCGTGTCCGCCGGACGCCTCGCCGAGCTGGCCGGGGACCAGGAGTTCCTGCGTCGGCTGACCCAGGTCTCCGACGACCTCAAGGAGTACCGAGACGGCCCGAGGTGGTATCAGGACCAGCTCGCCGGCGGCGCGGAACTCCCCGCCGCCGTCGCCTACTTCTCGCCCGAGTTCGGTGTGACCGCGGCCCTGCCGCAGTACTCCGGCGGACTCGGCATCCTCGCGGGCGACCACCTCAAGGCCGCCAGTGACCTGGGCGTTCCCCTCATCGGAGTGGGACTGCTCTACCGCCACGGCTACTTCCGCCAGACCCTGTCGCGCGACGGCTGGCAGCAGGAGCACTATCCCGTCCTCGACCCCAACGAACTGCCGCTCACCCTGCTGCGGGAGACCGACGGCACCCCCAGCCGGGTGGTGCTGGCCCTGCCCGGCGGGCGCTCGCTCCACGCCTGCATCTGGCAGGCCCAGGTGGGCCGCGTACCGCTGCTGCTGCTCGACTCCGACGTGGAGGAGAACGCGGCGGGCGAGCGCGACGTCACCGACCGGCTGTACGGCGGTGGCAGCCACCACCGTCTGCTCCAGGAGATGCTGCTCGGCATCGGCGGGGTCCGCGCCGTGCGGACGTACTGCCGGCTGACCGGGACCGCCGACCCCGAGGTGTTCCACACCAACGAGGGGCACGCCGGATTCCTCGGTCTGGAACGCATCAGGGAACTTTCCGAGACCGGGCTGGACTTCGACGCCGCCCTGGAAGTGGTGCGGGCCGGTACGGTCTTCACCACCCACACCCCGGTGCCCGCCGGGATAGACCGTTTCGACCGCCAGCTGGTGGCCCGGCACTTCGGGGACGACGGCGAACTGCCGGGCGTCGCCGTCGACCGGATTCTCCGCCTCGGACTGGAGACCTACGAGGGCGGTGAACCCGGCCTCTTCAACATGGCCGTCATGGGGCTGCGGCTCGCCCAGCGGGCCAACGGCGTCTCCACCCTGCACGGGGCCGTCAGCCGGGAGATGTTCTCCGGCCTCTGGCCGGGATTCGACGCCTCCGAGGTGCCGATCACCTCGGTGACCAACGGCGTGCACGCACCGACCTGGGTGGCCCCGGAGGTCTTCCGGCTCGGTGCCGGACAGGTCGGCGCGGGCCGGGCCGGCGACGCCCTCGTCGGCGGGCCGGTGGAAGGCGCCGCCGACGGCGGAGCGGGCGGGCGTCCCGCCGGCACGCCCAGGCGGTGGGAGGCCGTGGCCGGCATCCCGGACCGGGAGATCTGGGACCTGCGCCGGGTGCTGCGCGAACAGCTGGTCACGGAGGTGCGCAAGCGGCTGTACGCCTCCTGGCGGCGGCGCGGCGCGGGCACGGCCGAACTCGGCTGGATCGACGGCGTGCTGGACCCGGACGTGCTCACGATCGGGTTCGCCCGCCGTGTGCCCTCGTACAAGCGCCTCACGCTCATGCTCCGCGACCGCGACCGGCTGACGGAGCTGCTGCTCCACCCGGAACACCCGATCCAGATCGTCGTCGCGGGCAAGGCGCATCCTGCCGACGACGGCGGCAAGCGGCTGGTGCAGGAACTGGTGCGCTTCTCGGACGACCCGCGGGTGCGCCACCGCATCGTCTTCCTGCCGGACTACGGCATGGGCATGGCGCAGAAGCTCTACCCGGGCTGCGACGTCTGGCTCAACAACCCGCTGCGTCCGCTGGAGGCGTGCGGCACCAGCGGGATGAAGGCGGCGCTCAACGGCTGTCTCAACCTCTCGGTGCGGGACGGCTGGTGGGACGAGTGGTACGAGCCGGACTTCGGGTGGGCGATCCCCACCGCCGACGGCTCCGCCACCGACGAGGACCGGCGCGACGAGCTGGAGGCGAACGCCCTCTACGCGCTGATCGAGGACCGGATCGCGCCGCGCTTCTACGACCGGGGCGGGGAGGGGATGCCGGATCGCTGGATCGAGATGGTCCGCCGCACTCTGGTCACCCTCGGACCCAAGGTGCTCGCGGGACGCATGGTGCGTGAGTACGTGGAGCGGCTCTACGCCCCCGCCGCACTGGCCCGGCGCTCCCTCGACCCGGCGGCGGCGCGGGAACTCGCGGTGTGGAAGGCCCGGGTCCGGGCCGCCTGGCCCGGGGTCGCCGTCGACCACGTGGAGGCGTCGGCGGCCACCGTCACGGGCGGCTCGGCGGAACTGGGCTCCACGCTGTCGCTCCGGGTGCGGGTCGCCCTGGGCGGACTGGACCCGGACGACGTCGAGGTCCAGGTGGTCGCCGGGCGCGTCGATTCCGGCGATGCGATCGCGGACGCCCAGACGTTCCCGCTGAAGCCGGCCGGCGGTCACGACCTGGAGGACCGCTGGCTCTACGAGGGCCCGCTCGCCCTCGACCGCACGGGACCGTACGGCTACACCGTGCGCGTGCTGCCGGCGCACCGGCTGCTGGCCTCCGGCGCGGAACTCGGCCTGGTCGCCCTGCCGGCCGAGGGCGCGGTGGACGGCGCGGGCGTACTGCTGCGCTGACGGTCCGGCCGGGGAGCACCACCGGCCCGGCAGGAAACGGCGAACGGCCCGGGAGGAGAGTGAACTCCTCCCGGGCCGTTCGGTTCGGCTCAGCTCAGCGCGCTCGACCTCAGAAGGTCAGCTTGAAGCTGTTGATCTTGCCGGTGTCCTGCGCGGCGATGTCCTGGACCTTGAGCTTCCAGGCGCCGTTCGCCACCTCGGACGAGGCGTTGACCGTGTAGGTCGTCACCACGTTGTCCGCGGAATCGCTCGACGAGGAGTTCTTCAGCCGGTACGCGGTGCCGTCGGGGGCGACCAGGTCGATGACGAGGTCACCGCGCCAGGTGTGCGTGATGTCCACGCCGACCTGGAGGGCGCTCGGCGCGTTGCCGGTGACGCCGGTGACGTTGACCGTGCTGGTGACGGCCGCACCGTTGTCCGGGATCGAGACCGCGGTGGTGTTCTCGAAGACGGTGCCACCGCCGCCGCCACCGGGGCGCGAGCCCACGGCGATGCCGGCCCAGGCGTCCGCCACGGCCTTGTACTCGGCGCTGGTCGTGCCGTACAGCTCACCGGCCACGGCGAGGGTGCCGGTGCGGGCCGCGGCGTAGTTCGTCGTGGAGGTGAACTTCGTGGTGAGCGCCTTGAACCAGATCTGCAGGGCCTTGTCCCGGCCGATGCCGGTCACGGGCAGACCGTCGGAGGTCGGCGAGTTGTACGAGACGCCGTTGACGGTCTTGGCGCCACTGCCCTCGGAGAGCAGGTAGAACCAGTGGTTCGCCGGGCCCGAGGAGTAGTGGACGTCGATCGAGCCGATGCCCGAGTACCAGGCGTCCTTGGAGCCGCCGTCCTTGCTCGGCTTGTCCATGTAGCGCAGCGGGGTGCCGTCGCCGTTGATGTCGATCTTCTCGCCGACGAGGTAGTCGCCCGGGTCGGCGGTGGTGTTGGAGAAGAACTCCACGCCCGCGGCGAAGATGTCGGAGGTCGCCTCGTTGAGGCCGCCGGACTCACCGCTGTAGACCAGGTTGGCCGTGGCGGCGGTGACGCCGTGCGACATCTCGTGGGCGGCGACGTCCAGCGAGGTCAGCGGCTTGACGTTGCCCGAACCGTCGCCGTACGTCATGCAGAAGCAGCTGTCCTGCCAGAAGGCGTTGACGTAGTTGTTGCCGTAGTGGACGCGGGAGTACGCGGCGACACCGTCACCGCGGATGCCCGTGCGGCCGTGCACGGTCTTGAAGTAGTCCCAGGTCTCGGCCGCGCCGTAGTGCGCGTCCGCGCCCGCGGTCTCCAGGTTCTGCGGGGTGCCGTCGCCCCAGATGTCGTCGCTGCCGGAGAAGAGGGTTCCGGTGCCGGACGTGCCGCGGTTCAGGTTGTACGTCTTGCCGTTGCCGCGGGTGGTGTCGGTCAGCGTGTACGAGGGCGCGGTGCCCAGCGTGACCTGGCCGTTGTACTGGGTGTTGCCCGTGCCGGTCTCGACGGCCTGCCACTCGTAGAGCTTCGCGCCGCTGGAGGCGTCCGTGACGACGTGCAGCTCGTTCGGGGTGCCGTCGTGCTGGAAGCCGCCGACGACGGTCTCGTAGGCGAGCTGCGGTGTGCCGCTCGCCAGCCAGACCACCTTGCGCGGGGCCTTGCTGGCCTCGGTCGCCTTCGAGCCCTCGGACTTGGCGGCGCCCAGCGCCTGCTTCTCGGCGGTGGCCGGCGCGACGTCCGCGGAGGTGCCGACGGCCTTCAGCTGGGCGGTGGTCGCCTTGGACGCCTTGGTGACGCTCTCGGTCTTGCCCGCACCGGTCTCCTGCACGACGAGGTCGCCACCGAGGACCGGAAGGCCGTCGAAGGTGCGCTCGTACCGGGTGTGCGTGGTGCCGTCGCGGTCCTGGACGACATCGCGGACGACGAGCTTCTCCTGCGGGCCGAGGCCCAGCTGCTTGGCGGTGGCCGCCTTGGTGGAGTTGGCCTCGCGGAGCAGCTCGGCGCGCTGCGAGGGCGAGAGCTGCGCGGGGAGCGAACCCGGGTCCGCCTTGGCGGCGGCCGGGGCGGCGACGGGACCACTGCCGGGGGTGGCGGTGGCGGTGCCGGTCTGGATTCCGACGGCGAGCATGGCTGCTGCGGCGATCAGAGCGCCGGTCGCGGTGGCACGACGGCTGTGCGTGGATCTCACGCTGACTCCTTCTGCGAGGGGGGTATCGGGCGGCCGGGTGAGCCATCCGGGCAGAGCAAGCGGTGCGCAGAACGGGGTGAAGAGTGTCAGCAGATGTGTGCACCTGTCAGGACCGCGTCAAAAACTTGGCCGGAAATCGTCCGTTGCCCGATGGGCCATGTTCGTTAAGCGGACGTTTCGCCGATCATTGCCGCGATGACGTCCGGAGTTCGACGGGGCCGGTAATCCCAGGGCGAGGAGGGGTTCGGAACACACGCGGCGTGTTCGAACGACACATGCGGTTCCGGCCGATGACCACCTGTTGAGACGGCGCGGAGTGTGGCTCGTTCCGCGCCGTCCCTCGGGGCTTCCGGTCGGTGCGTACGGCTCAGGCCAGACTCTCCCGCCAGGCGCGGTGCAGCCCGGCGAACCGGCCCGTGCCACCGATGAGTTCGGCCGGAGCGCCGTCCTCCACGATCCGGCCGTGCTCCATCACCAGCACCCGGTCCGCGATCTCCACCGTCGACAGCCGGTGCGCGATGACCACCGCCGTACGGCCGTGCAGCACCGTGTCCATCGCACGCTGCACCGCCCGTTCGCCCGGAATGTCCAGCGAACTCGTCGCCTCGTCCAGGATCAGCACCGCAGGATCGGCGAGCAGGGCCCGGGCGAAGGCGACCAGCTGGCGCTGACCGGCGGAGATCCGGCCACCCCGCTTCCGTACGTCCGTGTCGTAGCCGTCGGGCAGGCTGCTGATGAAGTCGTGCGCGCCGATGGCCTTCGCCGCGCGCTCGATCTCCCCGGGCGTCGCGTCCGGCCGGCCGATCGCGATGTTCTCGGCGACCGTCCCGGAGAACAGGAACGCCTCCTGGGTCACCATCACGACACCCCGCCGCAGTTCGGCCGTGGCGAGGTCCCGCAGATCGGTGCCGTCCAGCAGGACCCGGCCCTCGGTCGGATCGTAGAAACGGGCCAGCAGCTTCGCCAGCGTCGACTTCCCCGCGCCCGTCGAACCGACCACGGCGACGGTCTGCCCGGCCGGCACCGTCAGATCGAAGCGCGGCAGGATCTCGCCGCCCGTGCGGTAGGCGAAGCGCACGCCCTCGAAGGTGACCTCGCGGCCCGGCTGGTCACCGGTCAGGGCCGGGAGTTCCTTGGGCGCGGCCGGCTCCGGGACCGTGGGCGTCTGCGCGAGCAGACCCGCGATCTTGTCCAGCGAAGCGGCGGCGGACTGGTAGGAGTTCAGGAACATCCCGAGCCGGTCGATCGGGTCGTACAGCCGCCGCAGATAGAGCACGGCCGCGGCCAGCACGCCGAGGGCGAGCGTCCCCGACGCCACGCGGTAGGCGCCCCACAGCACCATCGCGGCCACCGCCGTGTTGGCGACCAGCCGGGAGCCGATGACATAGCGCGCCATCTCCAGGATCGCGTCGCCGTTCGCCCGCTCGTGACGGTGGTTGAGCGTGGAGAAGTCCGCGTCGTTGACCCGCTCGCGGCGGAACGCCTGGACCGGCCGGATGCCGTTCATCGTCTCCGCGAACTTCACGATGACCGCGGCGATCGCCGTCGACCGGGCGGCGAACGCCCGCGCCGCCCGCCGCTGGTAGAGGCGCACCAGCAGATACAGCGGTACGAAGGAGAGCACCGCGATCGATCCGATCGCGGGGTCCAGCCAGAGCAGCAGCAGGGAGATGGACAGGAACGAAAGGATCACGCCGATCAGTTCCTGGAGCCCCTCGCTCAGCAGCTCCCGCAGGGATTCCACATCCGTGGTGGAGCGGGAGATCAGCCGGCCGGAGGTGTAGCGCTCGTGGAAGTCCACGCTCAGCGCCTGCGCGTGACGGAAGATCCGGCCGCGCAGATCGAGCAGGACGTCCTGGTTGATCCGCGCCGAGGCCCGGATGAACGCGTACTGGAGGACGCCCGCCCCGAGCGAACAGAGCGCGTACCCGACGGCCACGGCGATCAGCGGCCCGTAGTCCTCGTCCCGGAACGCCGGTACGCCCCTGTCGATCGCGTACGCCACCAGGAGCGGGCCCGCCTGGACCGCGGCCTGCTGGAGCACCAGGAACAGCGCGGACACCCCGACCCGGCCGCGCAGCGGACGGAGCAGCGAGGCGAGCAGCGCCCGGGTCGCGCCGCGCGGCGCGGGCAGGGCGTCCCGGTCGAACGGGTCACCGGCCGGGGCCTCCCGTTCCGCGCCGGGCAGGCCGTCGTCGGCCAGAGCGGGTCCGTCGGTGGTGGTACTGGTCATCGGGTGCTGCCCTCCTCGCACGTGGCGTTCGCGTTCTCCAGGGCAGCCGTGGCGCCCTCCGCTTCCTCCGCGCCCGACATCAGCCAGGCGTATTCGGCGTTGGTGCGCAGCAGTTCCTGGTGCGTACCGACGGCGCTGATCCGCCCGTCGGAGAGCAGCGCCACCCGGTCCGCGAGCATCACGGTCGACGGCCGGTGCGCCACCACCACCGCCGTCGTCCGCTCCAGCACCCGGCGGAGCGCCGCCTCCACGAGCGCCTCCGTGTGCACGTCCAGGGCGGACAGCGGATCGTCCAGCACCAGGAAGCGGGGACGGCCGACGACGGCGCGGGCCAGCGCGAGACGCTGGCGCTGACCGCCGGAGAGGCTGAGACCCTGCTCGCCGACCTCGGTGTCCAGGCCGTGCGGAAGGTCGTACACGAAGTCCGCCTGCGCGACGGCGAGGGCGCGGCGCAGCTCCTCCTCGCCCGCTCCCTCGGCGCCCATCAGCACGTTCTCGCCGACGGTCGCCGAGAAGAGGGTCGGCTCCTCGAACGCCACCGACACCAGCTCGCGCAGCCGCGGCCGTGCCATGCGGGCGATGTCCTCGCCGTCCAGCGTGATCCGGCCCGCCGTGACCTCGTGCAGCCGCGGTACGAGAGCCGTGAGCGTCGTCTTGCCCGAGCCCGTCGCACCCACCAGGGCCATCGTCTCGCCGGGGCGGATCCGCAGGTCGATGCGCGCGAGCACGGGCGCGGAGCCCGGCTCGGCGTCGGGATACCGGAACTCGACGCCTTCGAAGACCATGCCGGACCCGTCGGCCTCGCGGCCCTCGCCGTCCCCGTCGGCGCCGAGCTCCTCCGCCACGTCCATGACCTCGAAGTACCGCTCGGTCGCCGTCGCCGACTCCTGGCTCATCGCCAGCAGGAAGCCGATCGACTCCACCGGCCAGCGCAGCGCCAGCGCCGTCGAGAGGAAGGCCACCAGCGTGCCCGCCGACAGCGCGCCGTCCGCCACCTGGATCGTGCCGAGCACCAGCGCCGCGCCGATCGCCAGCTCCGGGATGGCGGTGATGAGGGCCCAGATCCCGGCGAGCAGCCGGGCCTTGCCCAGTTCCGTACTGCGCAGCCGCTGCGAGAGCTCGCGGAAGGCCAGGGCCTGGCTGCGGTGCCGGCCGAAGCCCTTGACGATCCGGATGCCGAGGACGCTCTCCTCGACGACCGTCGTCAGGTCGCCCACCTGGTCCTGCGCCGTGCGCGCCACCACGGAGTACTTCGTCTCGAACAGCGAGCAGATGATCACCAGGGGCACCGCGGGCGCGAGCAGGACCAGGCCGAGCGTCCAGTCCTGGGCGAACAGGATGACGAAACCGACCAGGATCGTGGTCGCGTTGACCAGCAGGAAGGTCAGCGGGAAGGCCAGGAACATCCGCAGCAGCATCAGGTCCGTGGTCCCGCGCGAGAGCAGCTGCCCCGACGGCCAGCGGTCGTGGAAGGCCACGGGAAGCCGTTGCAGATGGCGGTAGAGGTCGGCGCGCATCGCCGCCTCGACTCCCGCGAGCGGCCGTGCCACGAGCCACCGCCGCAGACCGAAGAGCACCGCCTCGGTTATCCCCAGGAGGAGCAGGAACAGCGCTCCCAGCCATACGCCGCCGGGGTCGCGGTCAGCGACCGGACCGTCCACCATCCACTTCAGTACGAGCGGGATCACGAGTCCCAGGCACGAGGCCAGGATCGCCACGAGGGCCGCGCTGAACAGCCGGACGCGTACCGGACGGACGTAGGGCCACAGACGCAGCAATGAGCGCACGGCGGACCGGTCCGTGTGCTCTGCAAGTTTTTCGGGCATCAGGAGCGAGCCTACGGTTCACCACTGACATCCCTCATGTCCTTTTCTCGCCGCATCCGGTCCGCGCACCACCGCACGACGGGTGTCCTTCAGCCCCTGTGCGTCACGCCCCCACCTTCAGCAACAGCACCGCCCGCGCCGGAACAGTGAGGGTCGTGCCGCCCCGGTGCAGCGTCCCGGGAGCGGCGGACTGGTCCTCCGACGAGGTGTCCAGGAGCAGTTCGTACGTGGCCGCCCAGGGCGGTCCCGGCAGGGTGAAGCCGGTCGGCCGGTCGCCCGCGTGGAGGATCGTCAGGAAGCTGTCGTCGGTCACCTGCTCGCCCCGGGCGTCCCGGCCGGGGATGTCCCGCCCCGACAGATACAGGCCGAGTGTCGCCGCCGGCGCGTACCAGTCCTGCTCCGTCATCTCCTTGCCCTCACGGGTGAACCACGCCAGGTCACGCAGTCCGTCCGGGGCCTGCGCGCGGCCCGAGAAGAACGCCCGGCGCCGCAGCACCGGATGGGTGTGGCGCAGGGCCAGCACCCGGGCGGTCAGTTCGGTCAGCCCGCGCCACTCCGGCCGGTCGAGCAGCGACCAGTCCAGCCAGCTGACCTCGTTGTCCTGGCAGTAGGCGTTGTTGTTGCCCCCTTGCGTACGTCCCATCTCGTCGCCCGCCACCAGCATCGGGACGCCCGTCGACAGGAGCAGCGTGGTGAGGAGGTTGCGCAGCTGGCGGCGGCGCAGCGCGTTGATGCCGGGATCGTCCGTCTCGCCCTCGGCGCCGCCGTTCCAGGCACGGTTGTCGTGCGTGCCGTCACGGTTGCCCTCGCCGTTGGCCTCGTTGTGCTTCTGCTCGTAACTGACCAGATCGCGCAGGGTGAAGCCGTCGTGCGCCGTGACGAAGTTGACCGAGGCGTACGGCCGCCGGCCGCCCCACGCGTACAGGTCGCTGGAGCCGGTCAGCCGGTAGCCGAGGTCTCTCACATCGGGCAGGGCGCCGCGCCAGAAGTCGCGTACGGCGTCGCGGTAGCGGTCGTTCCACTCGGTCCACAGCGGGGGGAACGCGCCCACCTGGTAGCCGCCGTTGCCGACGTCCCACGGTTCGGCGATCAGTTTGACGCGGCGCAGCACCGGGTCCTGGGCGATCACCGCGAGGAACGGGGAGAGCATGTCGACGTCGTGCATCGACCGGGCGAGCGCCGCCGCCAGGTCGAAGCGGAAGCCGTCGACGCCCATCTCCGTCACCCAGTAGCGCAGCGAGTCGGTGATCAGCCGCAGCACCTGCGGCTGCACCACGTGCAGGGTGTTGCCGCAGCCGGTGTAGTCCGCGTACCTGCGGGCGTCGGCCTGGAGCCGGTAGTAGCCGCGGTTGTCGATGCCGCGCAGCGACAGCATCGGGCCCAGCTCGCCGGCCTCCGCCGTGTGGTTGTAGACCACGTCGAGGATCACCTCGATCCCGGCGTCGTGCAGCGCGCGCACCATCCGTTTGAACTCGCCGACCTGCTGGCCCGCCGTGCCGCTCGCCGAGTAGCCGGCGTGCGGGGCGAAGTAGCCGATGGAGTTGTAGCCCCAGTAGTTGTGCAGCCCCCGCCGCAGCAGATGGTCCTCGTGTGCGAACTGGTGCACCGGCAGCAGCTCGACCGCCGTCACACCGAGCCGCTTCAGATGGCCGACGGCCGCCGGATGCGCGAGACCGGCGTACGTACCGCGCAGCTCCGGGGGGATGTCCGGGTGGAGCTTGGTGAAGCCGCGTACGTGGAGTTCGTAGATGACGGAGTCCGCCCAGGGCGTCTTGGGGCGCCGGTCCTCCACCCAGTCGTCGTCGTCATGGACCACGACTCCTTTGGGGACGAAGGGGGCCGAGTCCCGGTCGTCGCGCACCGTGTCCGCGACGTGCTGCTGCGGCCAGTCGCGCACATGGCCGTACACCTCGGAGGGCAGGGTGAAGGAACCGTCCACCGCCCGTGCGTAGGGGTCCAGGAGCAGCTTCGCCGCGTTCCAGCGGGCGCCGGTCCAGGGGTCCCAGCGGCCGTGCACCCGGTAGCCGTAGCGCGTGCCGGGCCGGACGCCCGGCACGAAGCCGTGCCAGATCTCGTGGGTCAGTTCGGTCAGCGGGCAGCGCGTCTCGTTGCCCCGCTCGTCGAAGAGGCAGAGGTCGACCGACTCCGCCCCGCCCGCCCAGAGCGCGAAGTTGGTCCC
The DNA here is from genome assembly GCF_036195325.1 of Streptomyces sp. NBC_00234. Lineage (NCBI taxonomy): Bacteria > Bacillati > Actinomycetota > Actinomycetes > Kitasatosporales > Streptomycetaceae > Streptomyces > Streptomyces sp. NBC_00234. Next base: position 5,660,498 of record NZ_CP108101.1, read on the forward strand.
CGCCACTCCGTCGGGTCCCACCCGGAAGCGGGCGCCGAGCGGCATGGGCGCCCCCGGCCAGACGGGTGGTGCGGGCGGCCCGCCGCGAGCGGCGGCCCCGGCGCGGTGGCCGTTCGCCCCGGGCGCGGGGGACGCCCCGGCGCCCGTGACCTCGGGGATCCCGTCGGACCCCGGGCCCCCGGGTTCCGCCTCCACCACCCTCCCGATCGACTCCTGCACGTCCTCCTGCTCGGCTGCGCTCGACACCTCTCAGCCTCCCGCGGCTCGTTCGGACCGGCACCGGCGAGGGAGCTCACGGCGTCCCGGCCGCGGCCTTCCCGATGTGGTCCTTCCCTCTGTTCTGCCCACGGCGGGGCCCGCACTCACGTTTCCCCCGAGCGGCCCTGGTCGTTGGGGGTGCGTGAACCACGTAGCGAAAAGGACACGGGCGGGTTCGGCCGCCGTGCCGGCATGGACGGGACTGCTCACCGTGCTGGCCGTACTGACCGGCTGCACCGAAGGAACGCCGCTCATCGGCGAGGGCAAGCCACGCACTCCCCGCGACGCGATCCGCATCCTCCCGCAGGACGGTGCCAAGGACGTCGACTCGGAGAGCCGGATCGAGGTGAAGGTCCCCGACGGGCGGCTGGAGCGGGTGAGGGTGACCCGGATCGAGGACGCGCAACGGCAGGAGGTGACCGGCCGGATCTCGCAGGACGGGCGCTCCTGGGAGCCGCTGGGCGGCACCGGCCGGCTCGGCCTCGCCTCGAAGTACAGCATCGAGGCGGTGGCCGTCGACGCCGCGGGCCGCCGCTCGGCGCGCAACACCACCTTCACCACGCTCGTCCCCGAGCACCGCTTCATCGGCTACTTCAAACCGGAGAACCGGTCCACGGTCGGCACCGGAATGATCGTTTCCTTCGACTTCAACCGCCCCATCCGCAACCGCGCGGCCGTGGAGAAGGCCATCAGGGTCACCGCGGAGCCGGCGGTCGAGGTGGTGGGCCACTGGTTCGGCAAGGACCGCCTCGACTTCCGCCCCGCGACGTACTGGAAGCCGGGCACCGAGGTCACCGTCGACGTGGGGCTGCGCGATGTGCAGGGCGCGCCCGGGGTGTACGGCAGTCAGCAGAAGACGGTCGGCTTCACGGTGGGCCGTTCGCAGGTGTCCCTGGTGGACGCGGCCGAGCACACCATGGAGGTACGCCGCGACGGCGAGCTGCTCAGCACGGTGCCGATCACGGCGGGCGCGCCGAAGACGACCACGTACAACGGAAAGATGGTGGTCACCGAGTTGCACGAGGTGACCCGGATGGACGGGCGCACGGTCGGATTCGGCGGCGAGTACGACATCAAGGACGTCCCGCACGCCATCCGGCTCACCGAGTCCGGCACCTTCCTGCACGGCAACTACTGGGCCTCGTACGACACGTTCGGCTCCTCCAACACCAGCCACGGCTGCATCGGCCTGCGCGACGCGAAGGGCGGTAGCGGGGAGACCCCGGGCGGCTGGTTCTTCGACCGGACCCTCATCGGGGACGTGGTCGAGGTGGTCAACTCCCGGGACAGGAAGGTCGCACCGGACAACGGTCTCGGCGGCTGGAACCTCGGCTGGAAGGCGTGGAAGGCGGGCTCCGCGCTGCGCTGACGCCCGGCCGTTCCCCCGCCCCGCCGCACCCCGCGCCACCTGCGCATGTCCCCGGACAAGTTGGGACTGAACGGTGACATGCGCAGGGGAGTGCTCCCGGCTTCCGGTGTGATTATCTAGCGCCGGGCGCGCATGTTCGGCGCGCGGGGGTGCGGGTACCGGCGGGTCGCCGGGCCGTGCGAGGGGAGACAACCACATTGAACGGGCAGCCCATATGGGGGGCATCGGCCGGAGCGCGTGGCGGACGGCGTGGGCGCGGGGCGTCCGGCCCCCTGGCTCTGGTTCTGGGTGCGCTGCTGTTGCTGGTGACGGCCTGCGGCGGGGGATCGGCCGACGAGGGGAACAAGCCCAGGAAGGACGACCGGCCGAAGGCCGCGGACACCAGCGCCTCGCAGGCGGTGGTGACCATCGCTCCGGAGGACGGCGCGGACTCGGTGGCGACGAGCGGGGCGCTGAAGGTCTCGGCCGCCCAGGGCAAGCTGAGCACGGTGAAGGTCGCCGACCCCAAGGGCAACGAGGTCGAGGGGAAGATCGCGTCGGACGGGGCGAGCTGGGTTCCCGACCGGCATCTCGCCGCGGCGACGAAGTACGCCGTGCACGCGGTCGCCAAGGACGCCAAGGGGCGTGAGTCCGCGAAGGACACCACGTTCACCACGCTGGTCCCGCAGAACACCTTCATTGGGCAGTACACGCCGGAGGACGGTTCGACCGTCGGCGTCGGCATGCCGGTGTCGATCCACTTCACCCGGGGGATCACCGACCCGGACGCCGTGGAGAACGCGATCCGGGTGACGGCGGAACCGGCCGTCGAGGTGGAGGGCCACTGGTTCGGCAACGACCGGCTCGACTTCCGTCCGGAGAAGTACTGGGCCGCGGGCACCAAGGTGACCGTGGAGCTCGGCCTCGACGGCGTCGAGGGGCGGCCGGGGGTCTACGGCAAGCAGGCCAAGACGGTGTCGTTCACCATCGGCCGCAGCCAGGTCTCCACGGTCGACGCGAGCTCGCACCGGATGAAGGTGGTCAGGGACGGGAAGCAGATCAAGGACATCCCGATCTCCGCGGGCGCCCCGGCGACGACCACGTACAACGGTCAGATGGTCATCAGCGAGAAGCTCAAGGTGACCCGGATGAACGGTGACACCGTCGGCTTCGGCGGCGAGTACGACATCAAGGACGTGCCGCACGCGATGCGTCTCTCCACCTCGGGCACGTTCATCCACGGCAACTACTGGGGCGGGTCGGGCATCTTCGGCACGACCAACACCAGCCACGGCTGCGTCGGTCTGCGCGATGTGCGCGGCGGTTACGACGGCCAGACACCGGCCGCCTGGTTCTTCGACAGGTCCCTCATCGGCGACGTGGTCGTCGTGAAGAACTCCAAGGACAAGACGATCCAGCCGGACAACGGCCTCAACGGTTGGAACATGCCCTGGTCGGAGTGGACCGCGTAGGTCCGGACGTCGGCGGAGCGGGCCCGGTGCTGTGACCAACAGCACCGGGCCCGCCGTCGTTAGCGCCGGTTAACCTGCCTCACATGACCGTAACCCTCGAAGTAAGCGACAACGTCGGCACGATCCGGCTGGACCGCCCGCCGATGAACGCCCTGGACGTCGCCACCCAGGACCGCCTGCGCGAGCTGGCCGAGGAGGCCACCCGCCGCGACGACGTGCGCGCCGTGATCCTCTACGGCGGCGAGAAGGTGTTCGCCGCCGGCGCGGACATCAAGGAGATGCAGGCCATGGACCACACGGCCATGGTCGTGCGGTCCAAGGCGCTCCAGGACTCCTTCACCGCCGTCGCGCGCATCCCGAAGCCGGTCGTCGCCGCCATCACCGGTTACGCGCTCGGCGGCGGCTGCGAGCTGGCGCTCTGCGCCGACTTCCGGATCGCCGCGGACAACGCGAAGCTGGGCCAGCCGGAGATCCTGCTCGGTCTGATCCCGGGCGCGGGCGGCACCCAGCGCCTCGCCCGGCTGGTCGGCCCGTCGCGGGCCAAGGACCTCATCTTCACGGGCCGTCATGTGAAGGCGCCGGAGGCTCTGACGATCGGTCTGGTGGACCGGGTGGTTCCCGCGGCCGAGGTGTACGAGCAGGCGCACGCGTGGGCCGCGCGACTGGCCCAGGGGCCCGCGCTGGCGCTGCGGGCCGCCAAGGAGTCCGTGGACGCGGGCCTGGAGACGGACATCGACACCGGGCTCACGATCGAGCGCAACTGGTTCGCAGGTCTGTTCGCCACCGAGGACCGCGAGCGCGGAATGCGCAGCTTTGTGGAGGAGGGCCCGGGCAAGGCCAAGTTCCTCTGACCGAACGCCAGTTGGGCACAGAGTGACGTGGGTTCATCCGTGCGGGCGGATTAGCTGGGCCTTAAGGGAACCTTAAGGCCCAGTGGTCCGCCGGGCCTGGCACATCCCGTTCTGGAGGGTGTTTCCGCAGCTCAGATGGGCTCTATGGGGGTGCATTCTGCCAGCGGCATATGCCTACCCGCACCTGCGGAATGGTTGATTCCGGGGTAGGGATTCCCCTGGAACGGCCCCGGAACCCTCCCCGTGCGGCCATGATGGTGGGCATGGCGGGCCTGGAGGGTGTGGAACAGCCGCGACCGCGCAGCAGCGCAACCGCGGCACGCTGGACATCGACCGTTGAGGACGAACAGGCGTTCAAGGCGCTGGAGTTGTTCGGGAATCCGACGGAGGACGAGGTCCGGTTGCCCTCGCTCCCGGAGTCCGCCGCGACCGCCCGCCGGCTCACCTCGGGCGTGGTGCTGCGGCAGTGGGCGCTCTCCCCGCTGATCGCCGAGCACGCGGTCCTGCTCGTCTCGGAACTCGTCGGCAACGCGGTGCGGCACACCGGCGCCCGGGTCTTCGGTCTGCGGATGCTGCGCCGCCGGGGCTGGATCAGGATCGAAGTCCGTGACCCCTCGCGCGGGCTGCCCTGTCTGATGCCCGTCCGGGAGATGGATGTCAGCGGGCGGGGGCTCTTCCTCGTCGACAAGCTCTCCGACCGGTGGGGCGTGGACCTCTTACCGCGCGGCAAGATCACCTGGTTCGAGATGCGGATCTCCGACCGCTGACGCGTCCCGCACATGGCTCCGCCCGCCCTGCTCGGCCGCCCTCCCCGCGCATGGCTCCGCCCGTCCCGCTCGCCCCCCGGCCTCTGTCCGCCGCCGCTTCCGGATGCACAGAAGCCCCCGGTCAGCCGTTGTGCGGCGCGGCGGGGGCTTCTATGGGGGGCCGTGAAATGGGGGGTGTGTTCACGGCCGCTCTGGACGACCTGGCCCGGGTCAATGGGGGTCGTGTCATCGACTATGGCAGACGGGCGACCTCGGTGCCAAAGGCTCAAGTCGGGCAATCTCGGCTTACCGGTCTATTTCGCAGGTAAATCGTAGGTGTGATGGGTCACCCGCCTGGCTTTTCGTGCATAAGCATGGGGGCGGTCGATTAATTCATTGATCATTCACTCGGTGGACGACTCAGGAGCGCCTCGGCTCCCACCGCCCTGAAGCCGGCCGCCTGGAACGTACGCACGCTGCGGGCGTTCCCCGGCGACTGCTGGGCCCACACCACCGCGTCCGGCACCAGATGCCGGGCGGCCAGGGCCAGGCGCTCACCGAGACGCCGGCCGCGCGCCGCCTCGTCCACCTCGATCCCGGCCTCCCAGCGCCCCGCGACCCCGCGGCCCAGGACCACCACCCCGCCGTCCGCCGCCCAGACGCGCACCTCGTCGCGGTACCTCATCGCCCGCACCACTCGCGGGTGCTCCGGGTCGGCGATCTCCCGCAGGCCGGGCTCAGGTTCGCCCGGCAGTGCGTCGGCGACCGTCAGCAGGTCGATGGTGTTCATGCCCCGCCCGCTCCGGGCCATCAGGGCGCTCAGGAAGTACGGATTCATCGTCGCGGCCAGCGGGTCGCCGGGTGTGGCGGCCAGTGTGGCCCGGACCCACTCCGGGTCCTCGTCGGTGAACACCACCGAGTGCGCGGTGAGCGCCAGCACCCCGGCGTCCCGCGCGCTCGGCTGTCCGACCACGGTCGTGGAGCCGTCGGGCGGTGGGAACGTCCCCCGCGCCGCCGCCGCCAATACGTCTGCCAGTGCACCGGACATGACGGTCGACTCCTCGCCTCGCGTTCCGCCCGTCCCGCGGAAGGGCGCCGCCTGCATGATCGTTTAATGGCCGCCGCTTCTGCCACCGAATACGCCCGATAATCTGACTCCCGTCAGTGACGCATTACGAAGGGGCGGAACAGTGGCGGACATCGAGTCGGCACGCAAGGCATTCGACCGGTTCGACCAGAACGGCGACGGTCTGATCACGGCCACCGAGTACAAGAGCGCGATGGCGCAGCTCGGCGACCCGTTCGTCACCGAGACGGTGGCGCAGGCGATCATCAACTCGAACGACGCGAACGGTGACGGCCTGCTCACCTTCGACGAGTTCTGGGCGGCGCAGAACAAGGGCTGACCGCCTGGAGGACCCCCGGCCGCAGGGCCGGGGGGCCGCCGGACGGGGCCTCCCCGTCAGCCGCGGTACGGGGCCCAGCCGCGCAGTTCGTCCTCGCGCGGGGCCCTGACCACCGACGGCTCACCGGGGCCGAACGTCATCACCGGCCGGGTCGCGTCCCAGGCCGGCCAGCCCGGATCGCCGGACGCCGCGAACCGTACCCACGCACCGTGCATCGCGTCGGCCAGCTCCTGCGGTGCGCCGGGACCGGTCAGGGCCACCGCGTCGGGCCGGTCCAGGGTGTCGAACACGAAGCCGATCTCCAAGGCGTGGCAGGCTCCGAGGCGCTGTACGGGAGAGGGCCAGCCGAACTCGTAGACATGGGTGGCGGCCCGGGCCCCGGCCCGGCTGTCGGCCAGCCGGTTGAGCGGGACCCGCAGCAGCAGGTCCGTCGCGAGGGCGCCGAGCAGCTCGCCGGGAGTGGAACCGGGACGGTTGCCCCGGTACGTGCGGGCCGTGGCGGCCGGCACCTTGAACTTCAGCAGGGCCAGCCGCAGCCGGATCCTGCCCAGCCGTTCGGTCAGGCCGCTGGGCACGAACCAGAGCCGGTACTCCTCGCTGTTCGCGCCCATCAGCAGGTCGACGCCGTGAGCGGCACCGTCGCGCAGCGCGTCGGCGGGATCGCGGGGCAGCAGTGCGCCGTCCACCACGATCTGGAAGGAGTTCCCGCCGGTCAGGGGGGAACCTCCGCTCGTCACCGCGGTCTGCGCGTCCAGCAGCGCCTCCGGGTCCACCGCCGCCAGCGCGGCGGCCGTCGCCGGGACATCCAGACGCTTCGCGATCAGTTCCGTCGTACGCCGTCCGGCCTCGGGGGAGACGGCCGTGGGCATACCGCTCTGGAGCACCGCCCGCCGGAACAGGCCCGCCGACCGCGGCGCCGCGAGCAGCGCGCCGATGCTGACGGCTCCCGCCGACTCCCCGGCCACCGTCACCCGCCGCGGATCGCCGCCGAACGCCGCGATGTTGTCCCGGACCCACTCCAGGGCCGCGAGCTGGTCGAGCAGCCCCCGGTTGTCGGGCGCGTCCGGGAGGACTCCGAACCCCTCGACGCCCAGGCGGTAGTTGACCGAGACGAGGACCACCCCGTCCCGGGCGAACGCGGCCCCGTCGTAGAGCGGCACGGCCGACGAGCCGTGCAGCAGCGAACCGCCGTGGATCCAGACGAGGACGGGCAGCCCCCGGGCACCGGCCGACGGCGTCCACACGTTCAGGCAGAGGCAGTCGTCGCCCGCCACCTCCGGGTCCGGCAGCAGCCGGTCCAGCGGGGGCGCGTACCCCCGTTTGGGCGCCGTCGGGCCGAACTCGACCGCGTCCCGCACCCCTTCCCAGGGTTCCGGGGGCTCCGGTGCCCGGAAGCGCCGGACGCCCACCGGCGGGGCGGCGTACGGAATGCCGCGGAAGACCGTCACGCCGTGCTCCACCGTGCCGCGCACGGTGCCGTGGACGGTGGCGGCCTGCGGGGGTATGCCCACCCGGGTCTCGGACATGTGCGCATCAGCCCTTTCGCGGGAGGACGGCGTGGTGCCGGGCGGGGTGACGCCGCGCGTGCGCACCAGCAGATCACGGCCGGGGGCGGCCGGCCATCCGCCGCGGACGGGCGCGTACTCCCGGCTGTTCCCGTCGGGGGTTCAGGACGTGGCGGTCAGGGCCCGCTTGAGGACCTTGCCGGTCGGGCCGAGCGGCAGCTCCTCGGTGAAGCGGACGATCCGCGGGTACTTGTGGCGGCCGAGCCGCTCGCGCGACCAGGCGATCAGCTCGTCCGTCGTGACCGGCCCGGCGTCCGGGCGCACCACCACGACCGCGCAGATCTCCTCCCCCCGTGCCTCGTCCGGCACCCCGATCACCGCGACCTCGGAGACCGCGGGATGCCGGACGAGGACCTCCTCGACCTCGCGCGGATAGATGTTGAAGCCGCCCCGGATGATCAGGTCCTTCTTCCGGTCGACGATGCTCAGGAAGCCGTCCGCGTCCCGCACCCCGAGATCCCCGGTACGGAACCAGCCGTCCACGACCGCCGCGGCCGTGGCCTCCGGGTCGTCCAGATAGCCCGCGAAGACGTTGTGCCCGCGCACCACGACCTCACCGGTCTCCCCGTCGGCCAGCAGCCGCACCGCGTCGTCCGCGGCCGCGTCCGCGATGCCGATCTCCACGCCCCACACCGGATGCCCGACCGTGCCGGGACGCCGGCCCGTGTGCGGCTGGTTGAACGTCGCGACGGGGGAGGTCTCCGTGAGGCCGTAGCCCTCCAGTACCTGCGTCGAGAACGCGGCCTCGAACCGCTCCAGGACGGCCACCGGCAGCGCCGCACCGCCGGACACCGCCGCGCGCAGCGTCGGCCCGGCCGTCGCGGCTCCCTCCTGCGCCGCCGCCTCGACCAGCGCGTGGTACATCGTCGGTACGCCCATGAAGACGCTCACGCCCTCCGTGGCCATGGCCTCCAGCGCCGCCGGTCCCGTGAAGCGCCCCATCAGGACGAGCGCCGCCCCGGCCCGCAGCGTCGCGTTCATCGCACAGGTCTGTCCGTAGCTGTGGAAGAGCGGCAGACAGCCCAGCACCACGTCATCGGGGCGCAGGTCCAGCAGGTCCTGGGTGATCACGGAGGCGTTGAGCACGATGTTGAGATGGGTCAGCCGCGCCCCCTTGGGGCGGCCCGTGGTCCCGCTCGTGTAGAGGATCACCGCCGTGTCCGCCGGCTCCGCGGGCTCCGGCGCGAGGAGGGGCTCACCGTCCGGCACGCCGTGCAGGGCCCGCACCCCCGCCGCCCTCGCGGCCTCCTCGCCGACCGGCCACAACGGTCCCGAACTGATCAGCGCCACCGAGCCGCTGTGCCGCAGGACGTACGCCACCTCGTCCGCGACGAGCAGCGCGTGCACCGGCACCACCGTCGCCCCGGCGGCCAGTGCCCCGTAGTAGGCGAGCAGGAAGTCCGCCGAGTTCGGCAGCAGCAGCGCCACCCGGTCGCCCGGCTTCACGCCGGAGGCCCGCAGGGCCCCGGCGCACCGCAGGGCGCGCGCCCACAGCTCGCCGTAGGTCAGGCGCACATCGCCGTCGACCGCGGCGATGCGGCCGGGGTACCGGCGGGCGGATTCACCGAGGACGGTGGCGACGCTGAGAGACATGGCACGCTCCGGGAGACATTCGCTGACACGGCTGATGTCCCTCAGGATCGGCCGCGGACACACCCGTCGGCCATGTGCAGATGCCCACCATCCACCCCGCCCACCTGGGCAGTGGCCTCGGCCCTGTGCTTCTCGTGCGGCATCCGCCTAACCTGCCTCCATGGCGGAGAACCCAGGAACGGCCTCCCGGGCCGGGGACGGCACCGAGCTGCGCCGCGCGCTGGCCACGGCCCTCGTCCCGGAGATCGACGAGCTGACCCGCAGGGTCGTCGACGACATCCACGCGCACAGCGCCACCTACGCCTCGGGCGCCCCCGTCAGCAGGCGCGATCTGCTGGAGATCTGCCGCGACAACCTGCTGCGCGCGCTGGAGGACTTCGGCGGACTGCCGCCCACCGGGGGCGACTTCGAGCAGGCCGCGCGGGAGACCGGGCGGCGCCGCGCGGAGCAGAACGTCCCGCTGGACACGGTGCTCCAGGCATACCGCCGCGGCGGCCGGGTGATGTGGCAGGTCATGGCGGAGCACCTGCGGGCGCGCGCCGGACGCGAGGCGGACTCCCGGCGGAGCCGGCCCGGTCTTCCCGACCGCAGGGACGTCGAACTCGATATGGCGGGTGCGGTGTGGGAGACCATCGACCGCTACTCCCTGGTCATGGCCGAGTCGTACCGGCTGACCCAGCTGGAGATGCAGGGCCGCCAGGACACCCGTCGCGTCGCCCTCTTCGAGGCGCTGCTCGACGGGCGCGGGGCCGACCCGGCCGTCGCGGCGGCGGCGGCCGCCGCCCTCGGTGTGCCGCTCACCGACCGGTACGTCATCGTGGTCGCCGCCCAGGACCCGGCCGCCCCGCCCGACCCCGGGCCCGTCCTGGAGGAGCACGGGTTCTGGTCGTTCTGGCGGCCGAGGTCGGGGCGGTACGCGGGCATCGTGCGGCTGGCGGCGGACGAGTCCGGGCTGCTGGTCCGGCTGCTCCGCGACCGCACCGGGGCGACCGCCGGGGTGTCGCCGGAGTTCGACCGGCTGGCGCAGGCGGGGCACGCGCTGCGGCTGGCCGAACAGACCCTCCGTACGCTGCCGGCCGGGAGCGGCGGTGCCGCCGCGTTCGACGACCGGCTGACCGAGGTCCTGCTCGTCGGCCGGCACGAGATCGCCGACCGCATCGTCTCCACCTACCTCGGCGCGGTGCTGGACACGGCAGCCGAACGCGACGCACTGCTCAGCACCCTGCGCGTCTGGCTTGACCACGGCTGCTCGGCGGCGCGGGCCGCCGAACTCCTCTACTGCCACCGCAACACGGTCCTCAACCGCATCGGCCGGATCGCCGAACTCACCGGCAGATCGGCGGAGTCGGGTGAGGACCGGCTGGGGTGGGCGCTGGCCCTGCGTGCCCTGCCACTCGCGCGCTCCGGCGACGAACAGCCGCCCGACAGCGACTGCTCGGGCTGAGGAGCGGACGCCCCTCCAGGGGCGTCAGGCGGCGAAGTACCCGGACATCGCTTCCCGTTCGTCGACCTCCAGCAGATCGGGGCGGGTGTAGCGCTCCGCGCGGGCGTGGTAGTCGAAGTCGCCCCGCACGAGCCCGCGATAGTCCTGGACGCAGCGCTCCAGGGCCGCTCTGGTCCGGCCGTCTATACCCGCCGCGTATATTTCCTCGGCAAGTTCTTTTTCGGCCCGCTGTACGCGCTCGGCGATACGGGCCAGCTGAATTCCGGCCTCGTCCACCGCTTCCTGGAGTGTGCACCTGCGGTCCCGCTGAATGAGCCGGACGGCGTTGTGCTCGTAACCGAGCAGGGCCTCCTTCTCGAAGGAGCAGATGTCATTGCAGAGACCCGAATGATCGGTCACCGCGTTGCGCAGGGCGATATACGCCGGAAGGCTGCGCGCGGAATCCGGGAGATCGATTCCCGCGGTGATCTCGTGCAGGTCCAGGAAGGGCTGCATCGCCACCGAGTCCCGGCGGTGCTTCACGAAGTCGACCCGGCTCGGCACCTGTCCCGCGGCCCGCTCGACGGCCTCCGCGTAGTAGGTCCAGAGCCAGGCGACGGTGTCCCGGCGGAACTGCCGGATCCAGCGCTGGGACCGGTCCTGACAGGTGCGCCACCGCAGTCCGTCGAGCGCACGCTCCATGGGGCCGTGCGGCACCGCCCCGTCCAGTACGTCCACCAGCCGGGCGATCGCCTCCTCGCACATCTGCGGATCGCGTCCGGCCGGACCGTCGTCGAACTCGTCGTCCACCAGGAAGGCCCAGAACAGCCACTGGCAGAAGAGATCGAGATGCTTCTGCGAGGCGGACGGAAAGATGAGGGAAATCCAGAGTTCCGGCCGTGTCCGCACCATCTTCTTCCTGGCCACCGGAGACAGCAGGAGATCATTCGATTCCGCCCACTCCCAGGCGGCCTTCCGCGTTTCCTCCATGCCTGGATTGCACCCTGCGCTCTGGAACGGCATATGAAACGCCGGCAACACAATCTGGCTCATTGGTGCCCCTCGTCGAGACGATGCGGATGAACGATACGAACGGGGAATTGATCGAATTCACGCATCGGCGTCGGCTCATCGGCGCGAGGGTGCTCCCGGTCCGTCAGCCCTGGCCAGAGGGTCACCGTACGAGGTGAGACGGTCATGCGGTCCACTTCCCTCCGCCGGGCGTCCGGGGCATCGGATCCGTATGCGCGAGCCGTCGGGACCGCGCACGTCACCATGCGTGACACCTAGTGAACCCTTTGTCGGCGGCCGAAGGAAGCGGTTTGTGACCGAAATTGCGTGATCGCCAGGAACACCTGAACGTTTCTGAGCAATCGGTGAACCGCTGGGACTGCAAACGGAGTTGGGCCTTCGAGCCGCTCGACGCAAAAGCCCTGACGGGAGCCGGGTGTCGTGCCGGCTCCCGTCAGGGCGGTCGGGGTGGCTGAAGCGGTGTGCGTCAGGAGAGCTTGAACGTGGTCATCTGGTGGATGGCGTTGTTCGGGCTGAGGACGCGGCCGCCCAGTTGCTGGGACATGCGGTCGTAACCGTTGATGTCGAAGTTGAGCGAGATCATCTCCTCCGCGCCGTCACCGTCGAGGTCGACCGCGAGGTACTCGCGGCCCCCCGAGGCGCTGCCCGAGCCGAGCGAGCTGCTGAAGGAGCCCCCGCTGGTCAGGATCGACGGGTCCCACGCCCCCACGCCGCCCTCCATGCCACCGGCCAGCAGCTTCCGGCCGCCGGGACCGGTGATGAACTGGGTGGTGCGCAGCGGTGCGGAGGTCGAGCCCTTGCCGTCCTGGCCGTCGGAGCCGAAGACCCGGATGGTGCCGAAGCTCGTGGCGAGCAGACCGTCGCTGTCGTCACCGGTGAAGAAGCTGCCGTGCGACCAGGGGCTACCGGTCTGCTTCTGGTGCAGCAACTCGCCGGTGCGGCCGTCGCGGATCTCCACGATGACTGTCGCGCTCGCGGCTTCCGTCGAGCTGAAGTCCGGCGCGGCCGACACGATCCAGGTGTAGGCGACCGCGTGCCCGTCCGCATAGGGGATCTTCGACGAGGCGAAGACGCCGTGGTCGAGCAGCGCGCCGTACAGCTTCCCGTCGACGGACTGGGAGGGGGCCTTGGGGGCCGCCGTCCAGCGGACGGTGCCGTTGGCGCCGTTGAGCGCGACGCCGTCGACGACGGCGGAGTCGAGGTTCAGCGCGCCGACGCTGGTGTACTGGGCGTAGACCTGGCCGTCGCCGACCGCCGTGTCGGAGAAGACCACGTCACCTGCGCTCGCGGGCGCCGCGTACGTCCACACCTTCTTGCCGGAGCCCTGGTAGGCGCGCAGCGCGTCGGTCGGGACGAGGATCTCGGCCTTGCCCTTGCCGTCGACGTCGGCCACGGTGACCGAGCGGACGTAGGCGCCGCCGCCGTCGATGGTGCTCAGGACCTTCCCGGTGCGCCCGTCGAGGACGACGGTCGCGGTGTCCGCGGCGACGACGACCTCGGGGTTGCTGTCGCCGGTCACGTCGCCGGTCTCGATGGCGTGCACCTGGCCGGGGACCGTGGCCTGCCACAGCTTCTGCGGCGTACCGCCGAGCAGCGAGGCGCCGGAGTAGGCCCACACGCCGCGCGACGTGCCGCCGGCGACGACGTCGGGCTTCTTGTCGCCGTCGACGTCGAGCGCCTTGGCGTACGACAGGTCGCCCTGGAGCGGCGTCAGACGCTGCTGCGTGCCCTTGCCCAGGTCGAAGTCGCGGACGTTCTGCTCCAGGTCGACGACCCGGACGTGCGCGCCGCTCTTGTCGCTGAACAGCTGCTGGAACATCGGCGAGACCGAGTTGTCCTCGTGTTCCCAGCGCACGTCACCGTCGCCGTTGAACACGGTCAGCCTGGCCAGCCGGCCACCGCCGGAGTTGTCGGCCGTGCCCAGGAGCTTGTCGCTCTGCGCGGACGCGACGAGGCGGCCGGCCGTCACGTCCAGACGCCAGGTGCTGGCGCCGTCACTGGCGTTGTCGGCATCCCGCTTGACGGTGTGCGACCAGAGGGCGGTGTCCGGGCTGGTGCCGTCGAGGACCCGGACCGTGCTCGCGTTCACGTAGAGGCCGGGGTCGAAGGTGGACTCGGCGACCACGTACTCGGTCTTCGCGTCGCCCCGCAGGTCACCGACCGTCATGGCCGTGGCCAGGGCGTTGGACCGGCCGTCCAGCGTGGCGCGCGCGCCGCCGCCCAGGGCGTACGAGGCGATCTCGTAGCGCACGCCGTCCGTGGAGTCGGTCTGCTCCAGGGCGACGAGGCGGTTGCGGGTGGCGTCCAGGTGCAGCTGGCGGCTGTACAGGGCGCTGTCGGTCTGCCAGGCGACGGACCCGTCGGCCGCGTCCATCACGAGGGTGCGGCTGCTTCCCGGCGTCGTCTCCGTCTTCCGGAGGTTCCACGAGGCCGCGAGCCTGCCGTCACCGACGGACTCCAGTGCGCCCCAGGAGCCCTCGGTCTGCTGGGTGTCGTACGTCCACGTCGACGCCGGGGTCAGCGCGCCGTCGGCGTACGAGAAGCGGATCCCGCTGAGCGTGGCCGTCTCGGCCGCCGGGGCGTTCTGGTTGTACGCGGGGGTGTTGGCGACGAGCAGCGTGCCGTCGACGACCTTGACCGCGGTGGCCTGCGAGTAGACCTTCGACCAGAGCATCTTGCCGCTCTTGCCGTCGAGGACCGTCACGAACGTGCCCGTGGGCAGCGAGGAGCCGGGCGAGGTGAACGGCCGGTAGGGCGAGCTGCCGACGCTCGCCGAGAAGACGAGGTCGGGAGTGCCGTCGCCGGTCAGGTCGGCGGTGTCGAAGCCCTGGTCGGAGGAGGCCGAGAACGGGCTGACCGCGTTGTAGCCCATCAGGATGCGCGCCGGGTACGGCTCGGACTGCCACACCCGCAGCGGCTTGACCTGCCAGTCCGCGTACAGGGACGTGTTGGTGCGCGCCCAGGCCGTGGTGCCGTCGGCCTTGTGCAGCTGCACGTTGCCGAGGCTGTGCAGGGTGAAGTAGCTGCCGTCGGAGCCGGCGGGGACGGTCGCGCCGACACCGCGGACGCCCTCCAGGGAGGACTTGTTGGTGAAGGTGACCGGGGCCGCCGCGGTGGTCCCGGAGATCGGGGCGTCGGCCTCGTCGGACGAACCGCTGTCGGCCGTGTCGCCGTCCTGGTCACCGGCGTTGATGGACTTCTGGTTGTCGCCGTAGACGTCGACCTGCAGACGCTCGGCCAGTGTCTCGGCCTGCTGGCTGGTCAGCTTCATCGCCGACCCGTCGTCGTCACCGGCGGCGAGCGCGTGCGGCGCCGCCGTCAGGGCGAGGCCGGCCGCGACCAGGCCGGAGGCGAGCCGCAGGGCCCGCCGGGAAGTGGTGGCTCTCATCACTAGGCTCCCTGGGCGATGCGAATGGCGGAACCATTCGTCAGCACCGACTGGTTGAAGGAGTACTCGAGGGCGTCGGAACCGGACTGGTTCTCGATGCCGACGGTGGCCTTGCCACCGTTGCCCGGGACGGTCTGGTACTGGAAGGTGATCGCGCCGGTGGCCTCGTCGAAGACCGCCTCGAAGGTGACGCGGTTCGAGGAGCCGTCGGCGAGGAGGGCGTTGTTCCAGACGACCGCGTAGGTGCGGCTGCCGGCCTTGCCGGTGGTGGCCGTCTGCACGCTCGACTTCTTGTCCAGCGTCAGGTCGTCCCAGAACGGGGCGACGAAGCCGTCGGGCTTCGCCGTCGACGGCAGGGCGGTGTTGGTGTAGTCGCCGACGCGCGGCGCCAGGAAGTTGATCATGCCGTTCGTGGTCACGGCGGCGCTGGAGTACGAGACGCCGTACAGCTTCACCGGGAAGGGGAGCGCGATGGTCTTCGCGTCCTCGTCACCGCTGAGGGCGACCTTGTCGGCGCCCTTGACCCAGGCGTACGCACCCGGGGTGCAGCTGTTGCCGGACCGGTCGGTGCGGGCGGGCAGGCGGACGGTCATCGACTCGTCGCCGTCGACCGTGAGCGCGGTGGTGTCCACGCCGTTGCACAGCACGGGGGCGGTGGGCGTCGTGGTCATCGAGTAGGAGCCCTCGGCGACCTTTGGCAGGGTGAAGCGGCCGGAGGCGTCCGTGGTGACCTCGGGCACCGGGACGCCGTCGACCTCGACGGTGGCCTTGGCGAGCGGCTTGCCGGTGACGTCGAGGACGGTGCCGGTCACGGGGTGCATCGGCACGGCGTCGAGCGTGACGTCCTGCGCGAGGTCCTGGCCGGCGGCGAGTTCGAGGCCCTTGACCGAGCCCATGGCGTAGCCGTAGCCGCCGTACGAGATGTCGTACGTGCCCGCGGCCAGCGTCAGCCGGTAGGAGCCGTCCGCGCGGGTGGTCGTGGTGCGGTCGGTGTCGGTACCGCTCACCTTCACGGTGACGCCGGACACCGCGGAACCGGTGGCCTTGTCGGTGACCTTGCCGGTCACGGTGCCCGCGGTGTGCGGGGCCTTGTTGACGGTGTTGAGGATGTCGAGCTTGCCCTCGCCCCACACGTTGTTCATACCGGCGGTGCCGCCGCAGTGCGTGTCGTCGACGTCCGTCGCGCCCTCGTTGAGCAGCGCGCGGGTGCCGTCGATGTCACCGATGAGGGCGGGAGCCGAGGACCACAGCAGGGCCACGGCGCCCGCGACGTGCGGCGTCGCCATCGACGTACCGTTGATGGCCTTGTACGTGCTGCCGGGCCACGTCGAGCGGATGTTCACGCCGGGGGCCGAGATGTTCGGCTTCGCCGAACCGTCGACCAGCGACGGGCCGAAGCCGGAGAAGTTGGCGATCTTGCCCGTGGAGTCGTACGCGCCGACGCCGTAGGCGGGCGCCTGCGCACCCGGGGCCTTCGTGGTGGAACAGGTCACGCCGTCGCCGTCGTTGCCCGCGGCGAACGCCTCGAAGATACCGGCCGCGTTCCATGCCTCGACGATGTCCTGGTAGAACGTCGTGTTGCCGCCGCCCCAGGAGTTGTTGACGATGTCGGGGGCCAGGTCGGGACGCGGGTTCTCACCGTTGCGGTCGGTCGGCGCGAGGATCCACTGACCGGCCGACAGCAGTGACGCGTCGGAGCAGGAGGACGTCTCGCAGCCCTTCGCGGCGATCCACGTCGCGTTCGGCGCGACGCCGATGCCGTTCGCGGCGACCATCGTGCCCATGGTGTGGGTGCCGTGGCCGTTGTTGTCGCACGGGAGGCCGCTGGTGCCGCACTCGCCGGTCGGGTCGTAGAAGTTGTAGTCGTGGGTGAAGCTGCCGTCGCCGTTGTTGCCACGGTAGTTGCCGACGAGGTCCGGGTGGTCGAACTGCACACCCGAGTCGACGTTGGCGATGACGATGCCCTCGCCGCGGTTGTTGTACTCGGACCAGACCTGGTCGGCCTTGATGTCCTTGACGCCCCACTCGGGCGTGGCCTCGTCGGTGACTTCGGCGGCCTCGGTCCCGCTGTCCGCGCTCTCGACCTCGTCGAGCGTGTAGTGCTGCTCCTTGACGATCTTCGCCACGTCCGAGCGCTTCGCGAGCTCGTCGACGAGCTGCTCGTCACCGGTGACGTAGACGGCGTTGGCGATCCAGAAGTCCTGGTGGCCGACCTTCTTCTTGTCGAGGAAGGTGTTGAGCGAGCGCTGGCTGTCCGCGGCCTTGGCGCGCAGTTCCTTGTACGCCGACTTCGCCTTGGCGTGCGCGGGCTCGGCCTTGGCGGCGGACAGGTCGGCCTGGTCCTTGAGGACGACGAAGAACGAGGTCTCGCCGCCTCCGTCCACGGCCTTGAGCAGGGACGAGTCGATCTTCGGGGAAGGCGCGTCAGCCGCGGGCGCTGCGACGGCCGCGGGCAGCGGGCCGATCAGCAGGGTGGTCGCGGTGAGGGCAGCCGCCGCCCATGCGGCACGTTGGCGCCGGGGCGATCGGGGCAGGTGCATCTAGGTGCTCCTCCGGGAACGGTACGGAGTTCGGACGCTAGACACCTGCCGTTACTCGGCTATTACTGGGCGCCGTGGAGCGTCGGCGACCGGTGAAATCGCCCGAGCTGGGGGCATTTGGGCATGAGTCGGCGCCCTGCCCGCATCGGCCCGCCCGATCGGCAACACAAGTGGGCAAAACCACAAGTGGGCATCCGGAACTCATTGTTTGCTCCCCTGCACCGGTACTTGCATGTCGGCATCCGATATCCGTTCACGTACCGATGGCACCGAAGGAGCACCGTGCGGACTTCAGCGCGCAGGAGAGCATCACGAGCAGGGGGGACGGCGGGCGAGGCCCGTCGGTCCGGCGCCATAGCGGTCGGTCAGGGACTGGCGGCCGTGATTGCCGCCGCGGGCCTCGTGGTGACGGCGATGCCGGCCGCCCACGCCGAAACCGGCGCCCCGGCCGCCACGTCCGAGGTGACCCCGGGCACCGAGACGGACACGCCCGCACTCGTCACCGGCCTGCACGAGGAGGTCGCCGCCACGGGCAGCGCCGCCGACGCCGCGCGCGGTCACCTCAAGGCCAGGAAGGGCCGCTACCACGTCGCCGACCCGGCGAAGGACCTCGCGACCGTCGGCACCGAGAACGCGGGCGGCCGTGAGACGGTGCGCCTGCGGCAGACGTACAAGGGCATCTCGGTCCTGGGCGGCGAGTACATCGTCCGGATGGAGAAGAAGGACGGCAAGCGCACCGTCACCGGCACCTCCGGCAAGTACTTCACCGAGCTGAAGCTCGACACGGTCGAGGCGAAGGTCTCCGAGGAGACCGCGATCGCGCGGGCCGTCGGCGCCGTCCACTCGCAGCTGGGCCAGGGTGCCCCGCTGCGGCGCCCGGCCGAGGGAGAGAAGCCCGGCCAGGCCGAGCTCAGCGGCAGCGAGCAGGGTCTGACGATTCTTCCGCAGGGTGCCGGCGTGCTCACCCGGCACATCACCGTCACCGGCGTCAGCCCGGTCGACGGTGCGCCGGTGAAGCAGGAGGTGTACGTCGACGCGCACTCCGGCTTCCCGCTGATGCAGTACAGCTCGATCAAGACGTTCGGTGCCACGGACACCCAGGCCGGCGCGGCCGGTGAGGCGGGCACGGCGGACGAGCCGGTCGTCACGGCCGCCGACGAGCTCGTCGTCAAGGGCTCCGGCGTCCGCTACAACGGCGAGAAGACCGAGGTGAACCTGTACAAGGACACCAAGGGCGTCTACAACATGATCGACTACAGCAAGCGGACCGCCGATTCGCCCTATATCGGCCCCATGCTGACCACCTACGACGCCCGGGGCCGCGAGGCCGCCAGCGCGTCCGGCCGCTGGCCCACCGGCATCAAGCCGTTCCAGCCGGCCACACCCGAGCTCGGCCAGGACCTCACCGACGCCGGCGCGATCGACGCCCACTGGGCGGCCGGCAAGGTCTACGACTTCTACAAGTCGAAGTTCGACCGGAACAGCCTCGACGGCAAAGACGGCTACATGTACTCCCTGGTCGGGGTGGTCAACAACGGTCAGCCGTTCAACAACGCCTTCTGGGACGGCCAGAAGATGGTGTACGGGCAGGGCGGCGGCGAGTACCGCACGTTCTCCGCGGACACCGACGTGGTCGGCCACGAGATGACCCACGGCGTCGTCGAGCACACCGCGAACCTGGTCTACGTCGGCCAGTCCGGCGCCATGAACGAGGCGATCGCCGACTACTTCGGCAACGCCATCGACCTCGAAGCCGGCGGCGGCTCGATGGACGACCCGGACTCCGGCCTGCTCGGCGAGGACCTGTGCAGGACGCTCAGCCCGCGCGAGTGCGCGCTGCGCGACCTCAACGACGGCGCCACCACCTCGAAGGACTTCATCGGCGTCACCTACCGCGGTGACAACGGCGGTGTGCACCTCAACTCCACGATCTTCTCCGGCGCTCTGTGGGACCTGCGCCAGGACCTCGGCGCCGAGCTCGCCGACAAGGTCGTCTACCGCGCCCTGTCCGCGTACATGACCCCCCTGGACGGCTTCACCGAGGGCCGCGCCGCGGTCGTCGCCGCCGCGCAGGAACTGGGCGCAACCAAGGCCCAGCTGGGCGTCGTGAAGAAGTCGTTCGACGCGCACGGCATCGTGCCCGGCTGGGAGAAGGCGCTCGGCGTCGACACCGACCTTCTCCAGGGCAAGGTCAACGTCGGCGGTACCGGCGTGGGCGCGGGCGGCGGCAAGTACGCCGTCTCCAAGTCCAACGAGGACGGCAGCGAGCCGTACTCGGTGTGGCTGGGCAACACCTCCGGCAAGGGCACGCCCCAGCTGATGAGCTCCAACAACGGT
The DNA here is from genome assembly GCF_036195325.1 of Streptomyces sp. NBC_00234. NCBI lineage: Bacteria > Bacillati > Actinomycetota > Actinomycetes > Kitasatosporales > Streptomycetaceae > Streptomyces > Streptomyces sp. NBC_00234. The sequence goes on from NZ_CP108101.1 coordinate 5,680,457, forward strand.
GACTACAACGTCTACGCGGACACCGACGGCGAGACCGTTGTGTGGGCCCAGTACAGCAGCAACGGCATCCTCATCATGGCGCGCCCGGTCAAGGGCGGCCTCGCGAAGGTGGTCAGTGCCATCGGCAGCGACGTCTCCGGACTCACCGTGGACGGCGACTACGTCGCCTACACCGCGGTCAACCCGCAGTTCGGCGTCACGAACGTCCGGTACGTCAACATGAAGACCGGTGAGACCGATCTGGTCGACGGCGGTCGTCCCTACCATGTCTCAGGTCTGCCCTCCATAAAGGACGGGAAGATCGCCTACGCCAAGGTGTGGCCCGGTGAGGACGGTTTCACCAAGATCGGTGTCGAGGTCTTCGACGGGGCGACCGGCGCCAAGACGCTGATGCCCATCGACAGCACCAAGGTGTGGAGCATCGGCCAGACCGCGATCACCGACGACGGTGTCTTCTGGATCGAGGACAACGACGGCACCGACACCGGCCAGGCATCGGTGCGGCGCGCGGACCTCGACGGCTCGAACCCCGTCACGGTCACCCCGGAGGCCGGCGACGGTTCCCTGTACGCCTACTCCCTGACCGCCTCGGACGACGCGGTGAACGTCACCGTCCTGCCGCCGGCCACGTCCTGGTCCAACGACACCCTGCCGAAGCTGTACCAGGTGGCACCCGACGGCAAGGGCGGCGCCCAGCGCGTCTCCTGCAACCGGGGCGACCAGGTGTACGCCGCCGCGGACGAGGGCAAGCGCGTCCTCTGGCTGGACGGCACCACCGGCTCCACGGACCTCGTGAAGCGGGACCGTCCGGCCGGCACGTGCTGACCTGATCGCTCGAACACGGCGACGGCCGGGCTCCCGGAGGGGGAGCCCGGCCGTCGTCATGAGGGCCTAGAACCTCAGCACTCGATGATGTTCACCGCGAGGCCGCCGCGCGCGGTCTCCTTGTACTTCACGCTCATGTCGGCGCCGGTCTCCTTCATGGTCTTGATGACCTTGTCGAGGGAGACCTTGTGGGTGCCGTCGCCCCGCAGCGCCATCTTGGCCGCGGTGACGGCCTTGACCGCCGCCATGCCGTTGCGCTCGATGCAGGGGATCTGGACGAGTCCGCCCACCGGGTCGCAGGTCAGACCCAGGTTGTGCTCCATGCCGATCTCGGCGGCGTTCTCCACCTGCTCGGCCGAGCCGCCGAGCACCTCGGCGAGGGCGCCCGCCGCCATGGAGCAGGCGGAGCCGACCTCGCCCTGGCAGCCGACCTCGGCGCCGGAGATGGAGGCGTTCTCCTTGAACAGCATGCCGATGGCACCGGCGGCCAGCAGGAAGCGGACGACGCTGTCGTCCTTCTCGGCATCGGTGCAGCCGCCGGCCGCGAAGTTCATGTAGTAGTGCAGGACGGCGGGGATGATGCCGGCCGCGCCGTTGGTCGGAGCGGTGACGACACGGCCGCCCGCGGCGTTCTCCTCGTTGACCGCCATGGCGTAGAGGGTGATCCACTCCATCGCGTGGGCCTGCGGGTCGCCCTCGGCCCGCAGCTGGCGGGCCGAGTTCGCGGCGCGGCGGCGGACCTTCAGGCCGCCGGGCAGGATGCCCTCGGTGGCCATGCCGCGGGCCACGCACGCCTGCATGACGCGCCAGATGTCCAGGAGGCCGGAGCGGATCTCGGCCTCGGTGCGCCACGCCTTCTCGTTCTCCAGCATCAGGGAGGAGATCGAGAGGCCGGTCTCCCGGGCCAGGCGGAGCAGCTCGTCACCGGTGCGGAAGGGGTGCTTGAGCACGGTGTCGTCCGGGACGATCGGGTTCTCTCCAGCCACCGCGTCCTCGTCGACGACGAAGCCGCCGCCGACCGAGTAGTACGTCTTCTCCAGGAGCGTGGCGCCCTCGGAGTCGTACGCGAAGATCGTCATCCCGTTGGCGTGGTACGGCAGTGCCTTGCGGCGGTGCAGGACCAGCTGCTCGTCGGTGTCGAAGGGGATCTCGTGCATGCCGAGGAGGTTGATGCGCCCGGAGGAGCGGATCTCCTCGACGCGCGCGTCGGCGCCCTCGACGTCGACCGTGCGGGGCGACTCGCCCTCCAGACCGAGCAGGACGGCCTTGGGGGTGCCGTGGCCGTGGCCGGTGGCGCCCAGCGAACCGTACAGCTCGGCCCGTATCGAAGCGGTGTGGGCCAGCAGGCCCTCGTTCTTCAGGCGGCGGGCGAACATACGGGCCGCACGCATCGGGCCGACGGTGTGGGAGCTGGACGGGCCGATGCCGACCGAGAAGAGGTCGAAGACCGAGATGGCCACGGGAGAACTCCTAAAGGGGTTGGTAGACGCCGTTGTCTGCCGGGTGGTGCGGGACGGGCCGGCGGGCCCGCAGAGCGCGGGGCAGCGGAGGGGGCACCCCGCTCACTGTTCAGTGTGCGCGGTGCCCCCACCGGTTGTGCAAACTGCGGATGACCTACTTGAGGCCGGGGTACAGCGGGAACTTCTCGGCCAGCGCGCTGACGCGGGCCTTGAGGTCGTCGGCGTCGTAGGACGGCTTGAGGGCCGACGCGATGATCTCCGCGACCTCGGTGAAGTCCTCGGTCTGGAAACCGCGCGTGGCCAGGGCCGGCGTACCGATCCGCAGACCCGAGGTGACCATCGGCGGACGCGGGTCGTTCGGGATGGCGTTCCGGTTGACCGTGATGCCCAGCTCGTGGAGCCGGTCCTCGGCCTGCTGGCCGTCCAGCTCGGAGTTGCGCAGGTCCACGAGGACCAGGTGCACGTCCGTACCGCCGGAGAGGACGGAGACACCGACCTCGGTGACGTCCGGCTGCACCAGGCGCTCGGCCAGGATGCGCGCGCCGTCCAGGGTGCGCTGCTGGCGCTCCTTGAACTCCTCGCCCGCCGCGACCTTGAACGAGACCGCCTTGGCCGCGATCACGTGCTCCAGCGGGCCACCCTGCTGACCGGGGAAGACCGCCGAGTTGATCTTCTTGGCGAGCTCCTGCGTCGACAGGATCACGCCACCGCGCGGACCACCGAGGGTCTTGTGCGTGGTGGTCGTGACGACGTGGGCGTGCGGCACCGGGTTGGGGTGCAGACCCGCGGCCACGAGACCGGCGAAGTGCGCCATGTCGACCATCAGGTACGCGCCGACCTCGTCCGCGATGCGGCGGAAGGCGGCGAAGTCGAGCTGACGCGGGTAGGCGGACCAGCCCGCGACGATCAGCTTCGGCTTCGTCTCCTTGGCCAGGCGCTCGACCTCGGCCATGTCCACGATGCCGGTCTCGTCGACGTGGTACGGGACCACGTTGTAGAGCTTGCCGGAGAAGTTGATCTTCATGCCGTGGGTCAGGTGACCGCCGTGGGCCAGGCTCAGGCCCATGATCGTGTCGCCCGGCTTCAGCAGCGCGAACATCGCGGCGGCGTTGGCCTGTGCACCCGAGTGCGGCTGGACGTTCGCGGCCTCGGCGCCGAAGAGCGCCTTGATGCGGTCGATCGCGATCTGCTCGACGACGTCGACGTGCTCGCAGCCACCGTAGTAACGGCGGCCCGGGTAGCCCTCGGCGTACTTGTTGGTGAGGACGGAGCCCTGCGCCTCCATGACCGCGACCGGAGCGAAGTTCTCCGAGGCGATCATTTCGAGGGTGGACTGCTGACGGTGGAGCTCGGCGTCGACGGCGGCGGCGACGTCCGGGTCCAGCTCGTGGAGGGAGGAGTTGAGAAGCGACATCAGGGGATCCCTTGGGTCTCAGTTGCCGGAGAACTCGGTGTACTCGGCGGCGGAGAGCAGGTCCTCCGGCTCGTCCGCGACGCGTACCTTGAACAGCCAGCCGCCCTCGAAGGGAGCGGAGTTCACCAGCGACGGGTCGTCCACGACGTCCTGGTTCGCCGCGGTGACCTCACCGGTGACCGGCGAGTACAGGTCGCTGACGGACTTGGTCGACTCCAGCTCGCCGCAGGTCTCGCCCGCGGTCACCGTGTCACCGACCTCGGGGAGCTGGGCGTAGACGACATCGCCGAGCGCGTTGGCGGCGAACTCGGTGATACCGATCGTGGCCACACCGTCCTCGACGGCCGACAGCCACTCGTGCTCCTTGCTGTACCGCAGCTGCTGGGGGTTGCTCATGACCTGAATTCTCCTGTACGCGGGGGAGTGCTGATGAACGGTGGTCTTACGGTGTGAGACGCGACTGCGTCACGTCGGGGACGCCGGGATGTCCCGGATGTCACTTCTGGCGCTTGTAGAACGGCAGGGCCACGACCTCGTACGGCTCGTGGGTGCCGCGGATGTCGACACCGACGCCCGTCGTGCCGGGCGCGGCGTGCGCCGCGTCCACGTACGCCATCGCGATCGGCTTGCCCAGCGTGGGCGACGGGGCACCGGAGGTGACCTCGCCGACGACCTTGCCGTCGGCGACGACCTCGAAGCCGGCGCGGGGGACCCGGCGGCCCTCGGCGACCAGGCCGACGAGCTTGCGCGGCGGAGCGATCTCGGCGCGCTCGGCGGCGGCCTGCAGCGCCTCGCGCCCGACGAAGTCGCCCTCCTTCTCGAACTTCACCACCCGGCCGAGACCGGCGTCGAACGGGGTCAGCGCGGTGGTCAGCTCGTGCCCGTACAGCGGCATGCCCGCCTCCAGGCGCAGCGTGTCGCGGCAGGAGAGCCCGCACGGGATCAGGCCGACGGGGGCGCCGGCCTCGGTGAGGGCCTTCCACAGCTGCTCGGCGTGCTCGGGGGCGACGAAGAGCTCGAAGCCGTCCTCGCCGGTATAGCCGGTACGGGCGATCAGCGCGGGGACGCCGGCGACGGTGCCGGGCAGGCCGGCGTAGTACTTGAGTCCGTCGAGGTCGGCGTCCGTGACGGACTTGAGGATGCCGGGGGACTCCGGGCCCTGGACGGCGATCAGCGCGTACGCGTCGCGGTCGTCCCGCACGACGGCGTCGAAGCCGGCGGCGCGCTCGGTGATCGCGTCGAGGACGATCTGCGCGTTGCCCGCGTTCGCGACGACCATGTACTCGGTCTCGCCCAGGCGGTAGACGATCAGGTCGTCCAGGATGCCGCCGTCCTCGCGGCAGATCATGGTGTAGCGGGCGCGGCCGAGGCCGACCGTGCCGATGTTGCCGACGAGCGCGTGGTTCAGGAGGTCGACGGCCTGCGGGCCCGTGACCGTGATCTCGCCCATGTGCGACAGGTCGAAGAGACCGGCCTTCGTACGTACGGCGTTGTGCTCGTCGCGCTCACTGGCGTAGCGCAGCGGCATGTCCCAGCCCGCGAAGTCGGTCATGGTCGCGCCCAGCGAACGGTGCAGGGCGTCCAGCGCGGTATGGCGGGGGGCATTGCTCGGGGCAGTGCTCATGGATATGGCTCCAGGGCATGACGACAGAGGACGATCCCTCCCCATCTGTCATCGGAACCTGAGAGGTTCGCCGAGAGGCCCTGAAGGGGGTCAGTCCCCACAGAGGTCGGCTTGCACCTTGGGTGGAGCCGCGGAACGGCTCGCTTTTCAGATCTGCCTCATCCACGCGGTACGGGGCCTGAGAGATTCAAGGGAGGAACTTGCTCCTTCGGCGCCCGGCACACACAGTGTCCGGAACTCTCCCGCGCGGATTCAAACGGCCGGTATGCAGTTGGCGGGGTCATCATCGCACGGCATGCGGGAGAGTGGGGCGTCCGGTCCCTACGGATACGGGCCGGTGAGCCGCTTGTGCCGCATTACCTTTTCTTTACACTTCTTGGGCAGATGTGGGTCACCGGACAGGGGGAGGCGATGACGTTGCAGCGTTACGCGACGACCGCAGGGGTCGCGCACGGCGCGGTGCCGCCGCAGCAGGCGGTGCCCGTCCGCGAGACGCTGGGCACGCACGCACCCGTCGTGCGCGATCTGCGCAGCCGGGACGGGCGCAGCCCGCGCAGCCTGGACTTCGCCGCGGGTGATGTGGTGGTCGTCTCCGGGCTGCCCGGCAGCGGCAAGTCGACGCTGATCCGCCGCGCGGTGTCGGACCGGGCCATCGACTCCCAGGACACCAGGGACCGCTGGGCCCGCGCCCTGCCCGGTTTACTGCCGTACGCCCTCTACCGGCCCCTCGTCCGGCTCGCGCACTACACCGGGCTCTGGCAGACCCTGCGCTCCGGCGAGTCCGTCGTGGTCCACGACTGCGGTACGCAGACCTGGGTGCGGCGCTGGCTGGCCCGGCACGCCAGACGGCGGGGCCGCATCCTGCACCTCGTCCTGCTCGACGTCACCCCCGAGGTGGCCAGGGAGGGCCAGCTCGAGCGCGGACGCGGAGTCTCCGGGTACGCCTTCGCCCGCCACCGGCGCTCCGTCGGCCGGCTGATGCGCGACACGGAGACCGGCCTGCTGCCCGTGGGATGCGCCTCGGCCGTCCTGCTGGACCGTGAGGCGGTCGACGCGCTCGACCGGATCTCCTTCGCGCGCCCGTAGGGCCCCGGCCCGGAGCCCCTCGGCTCGTCTACCATCGCTGCCGCAGTGCATGACGAGAAGGGAACAGGGGACCAGTGGACAATCCGGCGCCTTTCGAGACGCAGCCGCACCACGGCTGGCCGGCCAACGAGCTCGAAGAAGTACTGGTGGCCTCCCTCGACGTGCCGGATGCGGGCGGCCGGCTGATCGAGGTTCTCGGCCGCAGTCAGGTCTGGGTGCCGCTGCCCAACGGCGGCAGCACCGCCAGCGCGGACCTCGATCTGCCGATGATGGACATCGGCGGCGCCGCGTACGTCCCCGTGTACAGCTCCGAGGCCCAGTTCCTGCTGTGCGTCGGCACCCACCTCTCCTTCGCCGTCGCGCCCGCGCGCGAGTTCGCCCGCGGGCTGCCCCCGCAGGTCGGCATCGCGGTGAATCCCGGCGGAGCCGTCGGTCTCCCGCTGCCGCCTCCGGCCGTGGCCGAACTGTGCCGGGCCGGCCGTACGCCCCTGGACGGCCCCGCCAGCGGTGGCCGGGTCACGCTGTACGAGCCGGACTGGCAGGTGGACCCCGTCGACTTCCTCGCCGAGGTGTCCGGCGAGTTCGAGCGGAGCGGTGTCGTGAGCACCGCCCGCCGGGCGCTGGCCACCATCGAGGGCGGCGATCCCGTCCTCTTCGTCGGTGTCGAGTTCGCCACCTGGGACGGCGCCGGGCAGAGCGCCCCGATGGACGCGCTGGGCCGCGCGCTCGGCCGGGTCCAGCCGCCCTGGCCGGTCAATCTCGTCCTGCTCGACGTGGCCCAGGACCCGGTCGGGGAGTGGATGCGGGAGAAGGTACGGCCCTTCTACCGACGCGACGGACACTGACCACCGTCAAGTCGGTGTCAAAAGCGAGGCATAAGCTGGTTTGATGGCGGGGTCGCACCCGTGTGCCCGGAAGTGGCGAGGCGACACAGCGGATCGATGAGGGGCGGGACCCAGAGTGAGCGCGTCAGGCACCGCGGCGGCCGGGCAGATCGAGCACGTGCTGGGCCAGGTGACGCCCGGGCGCTACGACGCGTACGAAGCGCTGCTCCAGGCCCTCACCGACGGCCCGGTCTGGATGCTCCTCTGGCACGGCACAGCGGGTTCGCCGGATGCCCAGTACGGGAACATGGAGGTCGACGGGCTGGGCTACGCCCCCTGTGTGACCTCCGCCCAGGAGCTCTCGGCCAGCGGCTGGAACCGGGCCCACGAGCTCGTCACCGGACGTGACATCGCCCGCGCGCTCTTCCCCGACCGCTGGGGGATCTGGCTCAATCCGCACGCCCCGGGCGGCGGCGTCGGCATCCCGTGGCTCGACCTGCGGCGGATCGCGACCGGCCTCGACCGGATGCCGGCCGGACCGCTGAGGCTCTCCGAGCCCGCGATCGAGATCCCGCAGTTCTACGCCCAGCTCACGCAGAACGCCCACCGCACCCCGGCCGTCCGCTCGCTGCGCCGCGCCTGGGTGCAGCCCGCGCTCGGCGTCCCGTACCTCGCGATCGGCCTCGACCTCTACGACACCGGCCGGCCGTCCGTCGACGCCGTGCGCGCCATGATGCAGCAGTCGGTCGGCGCGATCCCCGACGGTCTGCCCGTCTCCACCGTCTCGATGTCCGACGAGTACGACCCCGTCGCCATGTGGCTGCGTGCCAACTCCAGGCCGTTCTACGACCGCGAGGCCCACGCCCCGGCCGGTCCGCCGCCCGGCACGCCCGGTTACGGCTACCCCCCGGCCACCGGTCCGGCCCCGCGTGCCTTCTAGCGAGTGGTACGGACCGGGTCTCCCGGTCCGTACGACCGTTTCGCCCCCCAATCTGCGGGCGAGCTTCATTTCACCCGCTCTGTAGGGTGCTGCCACCCAAAGCGGCCTTGGCGGTACTGCGTGCCCTATTCCGCGTCAACCTCCCTGCGTCCGGGGGGCGTTCACACGCGTCCGGATAACGGATCAGCCCTGATGCATCACGGTTAGGCATCCATTCACCGCCAAGTCTGGCAACCTGTCGCGGCCCCGATGAAGACTCCCGCAACAAGGGATGTTCCGTCCCTGAACACAAACGGACTGATCACGCCGCCACAGCGGCAAGTGCGTACCGGCCACCGCCGGTTGAGAGGGGTCCCTGGCACGATGACGGCACCACTTCACGAGCCGACAACGGAAGCGGCCCCGACGGCGGGATTCGAGGCCGGCGTCCCGGAGAAGGCGGTGCAGGGCCGCTCGCTGGGCCGCATCGCCTGGGAGCGTCTGAAGCGGGACAAGCTGGCCCTCGGCGGGGGCGTCGTGGTGCTGGTGCTCGTCCTCGTCGCCGTACTGGCGCCGCTGATCACGAGTCTGGTCGGGCAGTCGCCGTACGAGCGTCACGAGGAACTGATCGATCCTCTCTTCTCCACGCCCATCGGGTCGTTCGGCGGGATGAGCTCGGAGCACCTGCTCGGCGTCGAGCCGGTCAGCGGCCGGGACATCTTCGCCCGCATCGTCTACGGCGCCCAGGTCTCCCTGCTCGTCGGCTTCGCCTCCGCCGTGGTCGCCATCGTGCTCGGCACGGTTCTCGGCGTACTCGCGGGCTTCTTCGGCGGCTGGCTGGACACGATCATCAGCCGCGTGATGGACATGCTGCTGGCCTTCCCGCAGCTCCTCTTCATCATCGCGCTGGTCTCGGTCATGCCGAACGAGATGCTGGGTCTGACCGGTACCGGAGTCCGGCTCATGGTGATGATCCTGGTCATCGGGTTCTTCGGCTGGCCGTACGTCGGCCGGGTCGTGCGAGGCCAGACGCTGTCCCTGCGCGAGCGGGAGTACGTGGACGCCGCCCGCAGCCTCGGGGCCGGGCGGATCTACATCCTCTTCAAGGAGCTCCTGCCCAACCTCGTCGCGCCCATCATCGTGTACGCCACGATGATGATCCCGACCAACATCCTCACCGAGGCCGCCCTGAGCTTCCTCGGTGTCGGAGTGAAGCCGCCCTCCGCCTCCTGGGGCGAGATGCTGTCCGCGGCTCTGAGCTACTACGAGGCCGACCCGATGTACATGGTCGTCCCGGGTGTGGCCATCTTCATCACCGTTCTCTCCTTCAACCTCTTCGGCGACGGCGTACGCGATGCGCTCGACCCGAAGGGCTCTCGCTAACTGCCGTACCCCGCGGAGCCCGTGCACCGCACGGGCCGCTTCTACACACGGAGGATCCGAATCGTGACTACCCGACGGAACGCACGGCGCAAGCAGGCAGTGGCCGCTGCTGCCGTGGTCGCGGCGCTGCTCTCCACCGCGGCATGCGGCGGCGGTGAAGACGGCAAGGGCAACGGCAAGGAAGGCAAGGGCGGTGCGGCGGCCGGCTTCGACGCGGCCAACAACAAGGTCGCCAACGCTTCGACGAAGAAGGGCGGCACGCTGAAGTTCGCCGGTGCCCAGGACGCCGACTCGTGGGACACCACGCGCGGCTACTACGGCTTCGTGTGGAACTTCATGCGCTACTACAGCCGCCAGCTGGTCACCGGCAAGGCCGAGCCGGGCAAGGCCGGAGCCGAGCTGACGCCGGACCTCGCGACCGAGCGCGCGAAGATCACCGACGACGGCAAGACCTACACGTACACCCTGCGTGACGGCATCACGTGGGAGGACGGCAAGCCGATCACCTCCCAGGACATCAAGTACGGCATCGAGCGCCAGTGGGCGCAGGACGTGCTGTCCGGTGGCCCGGTCTACCTGCGTGACATCCTCGACCCCAAGGGCGAGTACAAGGGTCCGTACAAGGACACCTCCAAGGACAAGCTGGGCCTGAAGGCCATCGAGACGCCGGACGAGAAGACCATCATCTTCAAGCTCCCGACGGCGAACTCGGACTTCGAGGAGATCCTGGCGCTGACCTCGTCCTCGCCGGTCCGTCAGGACAAGGACACCAAGTCGAAGTACGGCCTGAAGCCGTTCTCGTCCGGCCCGTACAAGTTCGAGTCGTACGCGCCGAACAAGTCCGTCGTGCTGGTCCGCAACGAGAACTGGAAGCAGTCCTCCGACCCGGTCCGCAAGGCGCTCCCGGACAAGATCACGCTGAACCTGTTCTCCAACGCGGACGACATGGACAACCGCCTGATCGCCGGCGACTTCGACCTGGACATCAACCAGACGGGTCTCTCCCCGCAGGGCCGTATCAAGGCGCTGAAGGAGCACAAGGACAACCTGGACAACCCGGTCTCGGGTTACATCCGTTACGCGGTCTTCCCGCAGAACGTCGCGCCGTTCGACAACATCGACTGCCGCAAGGCCGTCATCTACGGAGCCGACCACAAGTCGCTCCAGACCGCGCGCGGCGGCCCGGTCGCCGGTGGCGACATCGGCACCAACATGCTGCCCCCGTCGGTGCCCGGCTCCGAGGGCCAGAAGTACGACCCGTTCGGCCTCGCCGCCAACGACGGCGCTCCGGACGTCACCAAGGCCAAGGAAGCGCTGAAGGCGTGCGGCAAGCCCGAGGGCTTCTCCACCACCATCGCCGTCCGTAACAACAAGCCGGTCGAGGTCGCCACCGCCGAGTCGCTCCAGGCCTCGCTCGGCAAGGTCGGCATCAAGGTCGACATCGACAAGTACGACGGTTCGCAGACCTCGGGCATCATCGGTAACCCGTCCGTGGTCAAGAAGAAGAACTACGGCATCATCATCATGGGCTGGGGTCCGGACTTCCCCTCGGTCCAGGGTTACGGCGCGCCCCTCTGGGACAGCAGCTACATCCTCGAGAGCGGCAACAACAACTTCGCCATGATCAACGACAAGGCGATCGACGCCAACTTCGACAAGTTCTCGGTCGAGCTCGACGCCGAGAAGAAGAAGACCATCGCCACGGAGATCAACCACCAGGTGATGGAGGGTGCGTACTACCTGCCCTTCGTCTTCGAGAAGTTCATCAACTGGCGCTCCCCGCGACTGACGAACGTCTACACGACGGACGCCTACAGCGGTACGTACGACTTCGCCAGCCTGGGCGTCGTGAAGTAACCACCACACCGGCACACCCGCCGTACGGCACGAAAGGCAGGTGAAGGCCGGAGCGGTGCGCCGCGGGCCATCGGACGACCTCCGGTGGCCCGCGGCCCCCCGCCGGGCCGAGAGCAGTGCTCACATACCTCATCAGGCGGCTCATGGCCGTCGCAGTAATGCTTGTGGTCATCGTCGTGGTGGTCTTCTGCATCTTCTTCCTCATCCCCCAGTGGACCGGCGTCGACCCCGCCACGATGTACGTGGGCAAGACCTCGGACGCGGCGGCAGTGGAAGGCATCCGGCAGAAGCTCGCGCTGGACGAACCGATCCTCATCCAGGTCATGGAGTTCTTCAAGGGCATCTTCGTCGGGCGTACCTACGCCGCGGGCGGCGACGTCACGAACTGCGCCATGCCCTGCTTCGGCTACTCCTTCCGCAGCGAGCAGGCCATCTGGCCGGTGCTCACGGACCGTCTTCCGGTCACCATGACGCTCGCGCTCGGCGCGGCCGTCCTGTGGCTGCTCTTCGGTGTCGCGGCCGGTGTGCTCTCCGCCCTCAAGCGGGGCACGGGCTGGGACCGTTCGGCGATGGTCGTCGCGCTCGCGGGCGTCTCGCTGCCGATCTTCTTCACCGCCATGGTGTCGCTCGCGGTCTTCGACTACGGACTCGGCTGGATCGACTCCGGATTCGTGCCCATCGGTGACAGCTTCGGCGGCTGGTTCCAGGGCATGTTGCTGCCCTGGGTCACCCTCGCCTTCCTGTACGCGGCGATGTACGCCCGTATCACCCGGGCCACGATGCTCGAAGTCATGGGCGAGGACTACATCCGTACCGCCCGGGCCAAGGGCCTCAGCGAACCGGTCGTCATCGGCAAGCACGCCATGCGCTCGACCATGACACCGATCCTGACCATGCTCGGCATGGACCTCGGCGCGCTCATCGGCGGCGCGATCCTCACCGAGACCGCCTTCAGCCTTCCCGGCCTCGGCCAGGCGGTGCTCAAGGCGATCAGCGAGCGCGACCTGCCGGTGATCCTGGGCGTCGTCCTGATCACCTCGCTCGCGGTGATCATCGCCAACCTCGTCGTGGACATTCTGTACGCCGTGATCGACCCCCGAGTGAGGCTGTCATGACCGAGCTGAGCAAGAGCGGAGCCGCCCTGGGCGAGCCGGTCTCCTCCGCCTCGCCCGCCACGGACGCCTTCCTCGACGTCCGCGATCTGAAGGTGCACTTCCCGACCGACGACGGCCTGGTCAAGTCCGTCGACGGGCTCAGCTTCACGCTGGAGAAGGGCAAGACCCTCGGCATCGTGGGCGAGTCGGGTTCCGGCAAGTCCGTGACCTCGCTCGGGATCATGGGTCTGCACACCGCCGGCCAGTACGGCAAGCGCAAGGCCCAGCTCTCCGGCGAGATCTGGCTGAACGGCAAGGAACTTCTGTCCAGCGACCCGGACGAGGTGCGCAAGCTCCGCGGCCGGGACATGGCCATGATCTTCCAGGACCCGCTGTCCGCGCTGCACCCGTACTACACGATCGGCAAGCAGATCGTGGAGGCGTACCGGGTCCATCACGACGTCAGCAAGAAGGCGGCCCGTACCCGGGCCATCGAGATGCTCGACCGCGTCGGTATCCCGCAGCCCGACAAGCGCGTCGACAGCTACCCGCACGAGTTCTCGGGCGGTATGCGTCAGCGCGCGATGATCGCGATGTCGCTGGTCAACAACCCCGAGCTGCTGATCGCCGACGAGCCGACCACGGCCCTCGACGTGACCGTGCAGGCGCAGATCCTCGACCTGATCCGGGATCTGCAGAAGGAGTTCGGCTCCGCGGTCATCGTCATCACGCACGACCTGGGCGTGGTGGCGGAGCTCGCCGACGACATCCTCGTGATGTACGGCGGGCGCTGCGTGGAACGCGGACCGGCCGAGAAGGTGTTCTACGAGCCGCGGCACCCCTACACCTGGGGTCTGCTCGGCTCCATGCCGCGTCTCGACCGGGAGCAGACCGAGCGGCTCATCCCGGTCAAGGGCTCCCCGCCCTCGCTCATCAACATCCCGTCGGGATGCGCCTTCAACCCGCGCTGCCCGTACGCGGATCTGCCCAAGGACGACGTGACCCGCACCGTGCGGCCGGATCTGCTGGAGGTCGGCAGCCGGCACTCGGCCGCCTGCCACCTGTCGCCGGAGCAGCGCGAGCGGATCTGGACCGAAGAGATTGCGCCCAAGCTGTGAGCGAGGACAAAAGCGAGGACAAAGCCGTGAGCCAGGACAAGAGCGTCGAGGTTCCTGCGCAGCGGGCCGGCGGGAAGAGCGCCTCCCCGGAGGTGCTGCTCCGGGTCACCGGGCTGAAGAAGCACTTCCCGATCAGGAAGGGCCTGCTCCAGCGCACGACCGGTGCCGTGAGGGCCGTCGACGGGATCGACTTCGAGGTGCACGCGGGGGAGACCCTGGGTGTGGTCGGGGAGTCCGGTTGCGGTAAGTCGACGATGGGCCGGCTGATCACTCGGCTGCTCGAACCCACGGCGGGCACGGTCGAGTTCGAGGGCAAGGACATCACGCACCTCGGTGTGGGCGGCATGCGCCCGATGCGCCGGGACATGCAGATGATCTTCCAGGACCCGTACTCCTCGCTGAACCCGCGGCACACGATCGGCACGATCGTCGGAGCACCCTTCAAGCTCCAGGGGGTCAAGCCCGAGGGCGGCGTCCGCAAGGAAGTGCAGCGGCTGCTGGAGGTGGTCGGTCTCAACCCCGAGCACTACAACCGCTATCCGCACGAGTTCTCCGGCGGCCAGCGCCAGCGCATCGGGATCGCCAGGGCGCTCGCGCTCAACCCGAAGCTGGTCGTGGCCGACGAGCCGGTGTCGGCGCTCGACGTCTCCATCCAGGCGCAGGTCGTCAACCTCATGGACGACCTCCAGGAGGAGCTGGGCCTCACGTACGTGATCATCGCCCACGACCTCTCGGTGGTCCGGCACGTCTCGGACCGGATCGCGGTGATGTACCTCGGCAAGATCGTGGAGCTGGCCGACCGCGAGTCGCTCTACAAGTCGCCGATGCACCCGTACACCAAGGCGCTGCTCTCCGCGGTGCCGATCCCTGACCCGAAGCGCCGGTCGGCCAAGAGCGAGCGGATCCTGCTGAAGGGCGATGTCCCGTCGCCCATCTCGCCGCCGAGCGGCTGCCGTTTCCACACCCGCTGCTGGAAGGCGACGGAGGTCTGCACGACGCAGGAGCCGCCGCTGGTCGCGCTGAAGACCGGGCACCAGGTGGCCTGCCACCACCCGGAGAACGCGCCGGACCAGGTACCGGGCGACGCCGTGCTGGCGACGGCGCGGGAGGCGATCGAGATCGTGGCCCTGAAGAAGGAGCCGGAGGAAGTCGCTCCGGAAGCGGCCCAGGAGCCGACGGCTCCGAAGGAAGCCGAGGAGCCGGGGGGCAGCCCGAAGGAGTAGTACCGGCACAATTGCCCGGGTGCTCCTCGAACTGTTCACGCCCTCCGTCCAGCATGCGCTCGACATCGCCGGAATCTTCGTCTTCGCGATCTCCGGCGCACTGCTCGCCGTACGCAAGAACTTCGATGTCTTCGGCATCGCGGTACTCGCCGAGGTGACAGCGCTGGGCGGGGGGCTGTTCCGTGACGTGATCATCGGCGCGCTCCCGCCCGCCGCCTTCACGGATCTCGGCTACTTCACCACCCCGCTGCTCGCCGCCGGGCTGGTCTTCTTCCTCCACCCCCACGTCGAGCGCATCCAGGTCGGCGTCAACGTGTTCGACGCCGCCGGCCTCGGGCTCTTCTGTGTCACCGGCACGGTGAAGGCGTACGAGTACGGCCTCGGGCTGACCGCTTCGGCGGCCCTGGGGCTCACCACCGCGGTCGGCGGCGGTGTGCTGCGCGACGTCCTGGCCAACGAGGTGCCCTCGCTGCTGCGCTGGGACCGCGACCTGTACGCCGTGCCCGCGATCGTCGGGGCCGCGATGGTCGTGCTGTGCATCCGTTTCGACACGCTCAACACCTTCACCAGCGGTGCGGCCGTGATCACCGCGTTCGCCCTGCGGCTGCTGGCCATGCGCTTCCACTGGCGCGCGCCGCGTGCCTACAACCGTCGCTCGGCGACGGCCGACGAAGGCTAGGGCCTCAAAAAGCTACCGCTCAGTAATACAATCGGTGTACCGTGCATTCCATGGCACAGGCAGCAGCGCAGGTGGCGCGGACAGCGCAGGCAACCATCGGGAACAGCGAGTTCGACCGCGACACCGCGGTCACGCTCCGCGAAGAGGGCGTCTACGACGCGGAGCTCTCCGCGGGCTGGACGATCATCCACGCCGTCAACGGCGGATACCTGCTGGCCATGCTGGGCCGGGCCCTCGGTGAGGCGCTCCCGCACCCCGACCCGTTCTCGGTCTCCGCGCACTACCTCACCGCCTCCGTGCCCGGCCCCGCGGTGATCCGTACACAGGTCGTCCGCACCGGCCGCACCCTCTCCACCGGTCAGGCGTCCCTCTTCCAGTACGCGGAGGACGGCACCGAGGTCGAGCGCATCCGGGTGCTCGCCACCTACGGCGACCTGGACGGCCTCACCGACGACGTCCGCACCGCGGCGGTGCCGCCCGCGATCCCGCCGCTCGACCAGTGCCTCGGCCCGAGCGACGGACCGGCGCCGATCCCCGGCAGCTCCGCCATCACCGGGCGCCTCGACATCAAGCTCGACCCGGCGACGATCGGCTGGGCCGTCGGCGCACCGTCCGGCAAGGGCGAGATGCGTGGCTGGTTCGGTCTGGCGGACGGCCGCGACGCGGACCCGCTCTCCCTGCTGCTCACGGTCGACGCACTGCCGCCGACCTCGTTCGAGCTGGGCATCAAGGGCTGGACGCCCACCATCGAGCTGACGACCCACATCCGCTGCCGCCCGGCCCCCGGACCGCTGCGCGTCTCCATCACCACCCGGAACCTCGCGGGCGGCTTCCTGGAGGAGGACGCGGACGTCTGGGACAGCGCGGACCGCCTGGTCGCCCAGTCCCGCCAGCTGGCCAGGGCCCCGCGCGGCTGAGGCATCGCACGACGCGGAACGCGAGAGGTCTGCCGGCCCGGTCGGCAGACCTCTCGCGTTCCGGATTTCATACGCCGTGCATAGAACGGCAGGCACGACTCCCTCTAGTCTCCTGGCATGGCCGCAGAAGGAATGCTCGCTGCGCGCCGCCACGTCGACTTCGGCAGGCTGGCGAGCGCGCTCTGTAGGGCCGCCACGGCGTGACCGCCGAGGCCGGGCGCTTTTCGCCCGGCCGTGATCCGGACCCGGTCCGGTGCTCGGCGCGACAGTGATCCGGTTCTGATCCGTTCAGGTCACGCCCAGTCGTCACCGCTACGGGATACCCACCCGGCGCCCGCCGTTCCGGCGCCCGGATCCCGTCTCTTCCCTGTATCCGGCAGGAATCGCCGTACCCGTACGGGCGTGGGACGTCCCTGAGTTCCGCATGTCCCGCGTGCGGTTGCGCACCCCTGCCGTCCCGTCCATGGACCACAGGAGGAAACGATCCATGAGTCACAACGACAGACCGCGGGTGAGCCGGAGGGGCTTCCTCGCCGGCACGGCGGCGGCAGCCGCCACGGCAGCCGTACCCGCGGTGGCCCAGGCCGCCGCCGCAGGTTCCGCGGCCTCCGCGACCCGCCCGAACATCCTTCTGATCGTCACCGACGACCAGCCCAAGCACACCGAGTGGGCGCTCCCCAAGACGGTCGACTGGCTCGCCGGACGAGGCGTGCGGTTCACCAACGGCCATGTCACCACGCCGCTCTGCTCGCCGTCGCGGTCGTCGGTCCTGTCCGGCCAGTACGCCCACAACCACGGCGTGCGGAACAACGGGTCCTCGTACCAGCTGGACCAGAGCACCACCCTTCAGCGATACCTCAAGCAGGCGGGCTACCGCACCGGCCTGTTCGGCAAGTTCCTCAACTCCTGGGACCTCGCCGACAATCCGCCGCACTTCGAGGACTTCGCGCTGCTCCAGCCGGCCTACGTCGACGCCCGGTGGAACGTCAACGGCACGGTCCAGACGATCAACGGCTACACCACCAGCATCATCAAGAACCGGACGCTGGACTTCCTGGACAAGGCCGCGACCGACAGCCGCCCCTGGTTCGCGTACGTCACTCCGTACGCCTCGCACGGGCCCCGTACGCCCGAGGCCAAGTACGCGGGTACGGCCGTGCCGGAGTGGAACGGACGCCCCTCCGTCCCCGAGGCCGACCGGAGCGACAAGCCGGTCTTCATCCAGAACGCGACCGGGACCCTCGCGGAGGGCCGGCGGATCCGCGCGGAGCAGTTGCGGAGCCTTCGGTCCGTCGACGACGCGGTGCAGGCGTTCAAGGACAAGCTGACGGCCCTCGGGCAGCTGGACAACACCCTGGTCATCTACATCGCCGACAACGGCTTCGGCTGGGCGGACCACGGCTGGACCAAGAAGTCGGTGCCCTACAGCCCCGCCCACGAGGTTCCGTTCTACCTCTCCTGGCCGGCCGGCGGCCTGGGCGGCGCCACCACGGACAACCGCATCGTGGCCAACATCGACATCGCGCCGACCGTCCTCGATGCGGCCGGGGTCGCCGCGGGGCACGCGCAGGACGGCAGGTCGCTGCTGACCTCGTACAGCCGTGATCACCTGCTCGTGGAGTTCTGGAAGCAGGGCACCGCCGCGGGCGGGCCGCCGGCCTGGGCGTCGTACGTGGCCAAGAACAAGCAGTACACCGAGTACTACGACCTGACGACCGACGCCGACGGCAAGGTCTCCGGTACGGGACAGCTGAAGTTCCGCGAGCACTACGACCTCGCGGGCGACCCGCACCAGTTGAAGAACAACCTCCACCTGGCGACCCCGCAGGACGAGCAGAACCTCGGCATACCCGCACTGGCGGCCCAGCTCGCCACCGACCGGGTCGGCTAGGGTCTTTCGTTCGGATCGGGCCGGACCCCGCGAGCCCGGCACGATCCGAACGAGAGGCTCCAGGTCCTTCGTCCGGGGCGGGCTCGCGGCCCGCCCCGGACGAGGCCCTACGGGCCGTCCGCCGCCTCCTGGGCGCCGTCGTCCAGCCAGTGCGTCCGGCCCAGCGTCACCAGGCGCAGGCGCCGCCTGGCCACCCGGATCACCTCGCGCCCGCCGTCGGGACCCGCCTCCAGGAGGGCGGAGGCGGTGAGGACCATGTGGTCCACGTACAGCCCTCCCAGCATCAGCAGATCCTCCTGGTCCCAGCCCGCCGACTCCGGCTCCGTGCCGAGCGCCGCGGCCACCTCCTCGGCGAACAGGCCGAGCTGGGCGGCGATGGCCTCGCGGACCGGGCCGACTCCGCCGTGCTGCTCGCGGGCGATGAAGCGGAAGTGGGCCGGCTGCGCGGCGACATGACGCGCGATCAGCTCCACGCTGCGGTCCAGGCGCACCTCGCTGTCGCCCGTCTCGGCGAGGATCGCGCCGATCATGCCGTGCAGACTTCCCAGCGTCTCCTCGACCAGGGCCACTCCGAGCGCCGCCGTGCCGTCGAAGTGCCGGTAGAAGGCGGTCGGGGCCACTCCCACCGCGCGCGTCACCTCGCGCAGTCCCAGGCTGCTCAGACTCTGGTGCTCCAACAGCCCGAGTGCGGCGTCCAGCAGCGCCTGGCGCGTCTTCAGTTTCTGGGTCTGGCGGATGCCGGCGGTGTGACTCATGCCATTCAGTAAACAACCGTTCTCCCAACAGAGGAAGGGATGCGGCGTTTAGGCTGAGGAGTCAGTGAACACTCGTACTCTCAATCGCTACGGAGAGGCCGCACCATGTTTGTCCTCGTCGCCGCACTGCTGCTTCTGGGCGTCGTCCTCGGAGCCGTCGCCCACCTCCCGACGGACGTGTCCCTGACCGCCTCCGTGCTGATCGGCTGCTGGCTCGCGGTCTTCGCCGTCCGCGAGCGTCTCGCCCGCCGGTCCCGCTGACCCCTCACCGCGAAGGAGCCCGATCCATGACACTCACCGCATTCGCCCGCCGCACCGGCGACCGAACCGCTCCGGCCGCTCCGCGCGGCACCCGCACCCGGGAGGCCGACGGGCTCGCCGTCGCCTCCTTCGTGCTCGGGCTGACCGGCCTCCTGGTGATGAACATCCTGCTGGGACCCGTCGCCATCACCATGGCCCTCATCGCGCTCGCCCGCTCCACCGCCCGCCGTGGCCGCGCCCTGCTCGGGCTCGCCCTCGGTGTCGCCGACCTCGTCGTCCTGGCCGTCCTCGTCACCGTGAACGGCACGGTCTCCTGGAGCTTCGGGGGCTGACGGGAAGGGAGTTCCACGAGCGCTCCGTGTACCGGATCGGGCTCCGGACCGGGGTGTTCCGCACCTCGGGCGGACGTGCGCGGACGGCCCGCAGTGATGCGCCCGGCATGCGCCCCGCCGCAGGCTCGTAGAATCGAGCCCACCATGGCTTACCTCGACCACGCCGCGACCACGCCGATGCTTCCGGAAGCCATCGCCGCGATGACCGCCCAGCTCGCCGTCACAGGCAACGCGTCCTCCCTGCACGCCGCGGGGCGCCGGGCCCGCCGTACCGTCGAGGAGTCGAGAGAAGCCCTCGCCGACGCCCTGGGCGCACGGCCCAGCGAGGTGGTCCTCACCTCCGGCGGCACCGAGGCCGACAACCTCGCGGTGAAGGGCCTCTACTGGGCCCGCCGCGATGCCGACCCCCGCCGCACCCGGGTCCTCGCCAGCCCCGTCGAACACCACGCGGTGCTGGACGCCGTCGACTGGCTCGCCGAGCACGAGGGCGCCACCGTCGAGCTCCTGCCCGTCGACTCCTACGGACGCGTCCACCCCGAAGCCCTGCGCGAGGCCGTCCTCCGCGACCCCGACGACGTCGCGATGATCACCGTGATGTGGGCCAACAACGAGATCGGCACCGTCATGCCGGTCCGGGAACTGGCGGCCGTGGCCCGCGAGTTCGACATCCCCATGCATGCCGACGCGGTACAGGCGTTCGGTCAGCTGGAGGTCGACTTCGCCCGGTCGGGACTGGCGGCGATGACCGTCAGCGCCCACAAGATCGGTGGCCCCGTCGGTATCGGGGCGCTGCTCCTGGGCCGCGAGTACACCCCCGTGCCCGTCCTGCACGGCGGCGGGCAGGAACGCCATGTCCGCTCCGGCACCCTCGACGTGCCCGCCGTCGCGTCCTTCGCCGTCGCCGGGCGGCTCGCCGCCGAGGGGCGCGAGGACTTCGCGCACCGGATCGGCTCGCTCCGCGACGAGCTGGCCGCAGCCGTGCTGGCGGCCGTCCCGGACGCCGTCCTCGGCGGCGACCCCGCCCCGGGCGGCCGGCTTCCGGCCAACGCCCACTTCAGCTTCCCGGGCTGCGAGGGCGACTCCCTGCTCCTGCTCCTGGACGCCCAGGGCATCGAATGCTCCACCGGCTCCGCCTGCACGGCCGGGATCGCCCAGCCCAGCCACGTACTCCTGGCCACCGGCACCGATCCGGACCTGGCCCGCGGCACCCTGCGCTTCTCGCTCGGCCACACCTCGACCAAGCAGGACGTGGAGGACGTGGCACGCGCGATCGGCCCGGCGGTCGAACGCGCCAGGACGGCGGGGCTCAGCTAGGGCCTCACGTTTGGATCATGCCGGGCTCGCGGGGTCCGGCCTGATCCAAACGAAAGACCCTAAGCCGGTTTCGCCGCCCGCACCAGCTTCAGATAGCGGTCCCAGTCCCAGTGCGGCCCCGGGTCCGTATGGTCCGTGCCCGGCACCTCCACGTGCCCGACGATGTGCTCGCGGTCCACGGGTATCCCGTACCGCTCGCATATCGCGGCCGTCAGGCGCGCCGACGAGGCGTACATCGCCGGTGTGAGGTCGCGCGGGCGGTCCACGAAGCCCTCGTGCTCGATGCCGACGCTGCGCTCGTTGTACGAGCGGTTCCCCGCGTGGAACGCCACGTCCAGCTCGCGGATCATCTGCGCCACCCGGCCGTCCTGGCCCACCACGTAGTGTGCTGCCGCACCGTGCTCCGGGTCCTGGAAGACCTGGAGCGCGCTGCGGAAGTCCCCCTGGGTGACATGGATGACCACGCGGTCGATCCCGTAGTCGTCGGGACGGTCCGCCATCCGCCAGTTCGCCTCCGAGGCCGCCACCCACTGGGCGCCCGCGAAATCCAGCTCACCCGGCTTACGGGGCTTGCGCACGCCCGGCATCCGCCACCAGACGCGCCTGATCTCGTCCCGTGCCAGTGCTGCCGTGCCCACGGCCGTCGCCGCGCCGCCGATCAGCAGCGCGCGCCGGCCGATGCCGTGAGCGGGCTTCGAGCCCTGCGCGCCGGCCGTCCCATTGGTCCCCATGAGATCGACAACGCATATCCGCGAGCATTCGGTTCCCGGAGCCCCGTACCCTGGTGAGGCTATGACTCAGACTTCCCAGCGCCCCCTCCGTGTCCTCGCCGCCATGTCGGGCGGTGTCGACTCCGCCGTCGCCGCGGCCCGCGCCGCCGAAGCGGGGCACGACGTGACCGGTGTGCACCTCGCCCTCTCCGCGAACCCCCAGTCCTTCCGCACCGGGGCGCGCGGCTGTTGCACCATCGAGGACTCCCGGGACGCCCGCCGCGCGGCGGACGTCATCGGCATCCCCTTCTACGTCTGGGACCTGGCGGAACGCTTCCGCGAGGACGTCGTGGAGGACTTCGTCGCGGAGTACGAGGCGGGCCGCACCCCCAACCCGTGCCTGCGCTGCAACGAGAAGATCAAGTTCGCCGCGCTGCTCGACAAGGCCCTCGCCCTCGGGTTCGACGCCGTGTGCACCGGCCACTACGCCACGGTCGTCCTGAACGAGGACGGCAGCCGCGAGCTGCACCGCGCCTCGGACATGGCGAAGGACCAGAGCTACGTGCTGGGCGTCCTCGACGAGAAGCAGCTCGCCCACGCGATGTTCCCGCTCGGCGACACCCTCACCACCAAGGACGAGATCCGCGCCGAGGCCGAGCGCCGCGGTCTGGCCGTGGCGAAGAAGCCCGACAGCCACGACATCTGCTTCATCGCCGACGGAGACACCCAGGGCTTCCTCGCCGACCGCCTGGGCGGCAAGGCGGAGGGCGACATCCTCGACGAGTCCGGCACCAAGCTCGGCACGCACGACGGCGCCTTCGGCTTCACCATCGGCCAGCGCAAGGGCCTGCGCATCGGCCACCCGGCCGCCGACGGCAAGCCGCGCTACGTCCTGGACATCTCCCCGGTGAACAACACCGTGACGGTGGGCCCGGCCGAGGCGCTCGACGTCACGGCACTCACCGCCATCAGGCCCCGCTGGTGCGGCACGCCCCCGGCAGGGCCCGGTACGTACACCGCGCAGCTGCGCGCCCACGGCGGCGAGACCGAGGTCGGCGCCGAGCTGGTCGACGGGACGCTGCACGTCTCCTTCACCGAGCCGGTACGGGGCGTCGCCCCCGGCCAGGCGGTCGTGCTGTACGACGGGAGCCGGGTGGTCGGCTCGGCCACCATCGCGACGACGGTGCGCCGGGAGACCGCCGCGGCCGGCTGACCGCGCGCCGGGCTACGACGCCTGGCGCAGCGGCACGTCCTTCGCGAAGAAGTCCGCGAGGACCGGGGCGATCACCTGGGGCGCCAGCTCGCGCGTCTGGCCCGTCAGCGTGCGGTGGCGGCCCCGCGGAACGGCGTCCGTGAGGGCATGGGTCGTCGCCCGGACCTGGGCGGGGCTGAATCCGCCGCAGACCACCAGCGTGCGGGCTGTGACCGACGCGAGCCGTTCCGCCGGGAGGGCGCCGCTGCCGAGCAGCGCGTCGTCGTACGCGAGGGTGTGCGCCACCGACTCCAGCCCCTGCCACAGGGGCGCGTGCCGCATCCGCCCGATCGTCTCGGCGTGGACGCCCGTCATCGAGAGGTACAGCTCCACGGCGCCGCCGCGGTCGCCCGCCGACAGGAGCCGCTGGAGCCGCGCCGTGCAGCGGGCCTTGTACAGCAGACCGGAACGGCCCGGCGTGTACGGCGGCTCGTACACCGCCAGCAGATCGACGGGCAGACCCGCGGCCTGGGCCTCCAGGGCCAGCGCCCCACCGGAGAGCATGCCGAAGACCGAGGCGGCGCCGCCCACTTCGCCGATCAGCGCAGCCAGATCCTCGATCTCGCGCCGGACCGTGTACGGCCCGCTGTCACCGCTGGAGCCGCGCCCCCGGCGGTCGTACGTGACGACCGTGAAGCGCGGTGCCAGCAGGGCCGCCAGCGGAGCGTCGGTCACCGCGGTGGCCAGCGCTCCGCCGACCAGGATCAGCGGCGGCCCGTCGCCCTGGCGGCGGTACGCGATCGTGGTGCCGTCGCGCGAGAGAGTCTTGTCCATGTGAGGGTGGACTGCGGCGCTCCGGGAAACTCATCGCTGCGGCCGAGAAGTTTTTGAAGAACTTCAATTCCCCTGATCAGAGCGGGCGCTGACGATCAGTCGGTGACGACCTCGGTGTCGTAGAAGCAGAAGTGGTCCTTGATCGCGGCGACTTCGTCCCTGGGCTCCGGGTAGGCCCACACCAGGTCGGCGGCGCCGGGCCGCGACCAGTAGGAGGCATCTCCCTTGAACGGACAGTGCGTACGGGAGTCCGAGGGAGTGAGCAGATCCGTACGGACGTCCTCCGGCGGCAGGTAGTAGCGGACCGGGCAGCCCGTCTCGCGCAGCACGAGCGGACGCCGGCTCTCGGCCAGCACCTGCCCGTCACGGATCGCGCGCACATGCTCGGTGCCGGGCTCGACGGTGATGCGGTGTCCTCGCGTGGAAGTCATGCAGGTATCAGCGGCACGAGCGGCCGGATTCTTCCCCTGTTCCCTCCCCGCCTCCGCGGAGCGCGGGCCGCGGCTCGTACGGTAGGCGCATGAACATCTGTGTCTTCCTCTCCGCCGCCGAACTCGACGCCCGCTACACCCGGCCCGCCCGGGAGTTCGCCGAACTGCTCGGCAAGGGAGGCCACACCCTGGTCTGGGGAGGCTCCGAGAGCGGTCTGATGAAGGTCGTCGCCGACGGAGTGCAGGAGTCCGGCGGGCGGCTCGTCGGGGTCTCGGTGGACTTCCTGGCGGCGAAGGCCCGGACGAACGCCGACGAGATGGTGATCGCGCGGGACCTGGCCGAGCGCAAGGCGCTGCTCCTGGAGAAGGCCGACGCCGTCGTGATCATGGTCGGCGGGACCGGGACCCTCGACGAGGCCACGGAGATCCTGGAGCTCAAGAAGCACGGCAAGCACACCAAGCCCGTCGTCCTGCTGAACACGGCCGGTTTCTACGACGGTCTGCGGGAGCAGTTCCGGCGCATGGAGGACGAGGGCTTCCTGCCGATGCCCCTCGCCGACCTGGTCTTCTTCGCCGAGGACGGCGTGGGCGCGCTCGCCTACCTGGAGGAGTCGGCCGGAGTGCGGTGATGGGAGCATGGGGGCCATGCCTACTCATCTGATCACCGGCGCCGGTTCCGGCATCGGGGCCGCCGTCGCCCGCCGCCTCCAGGAGCGCGGTGACGAACTCTGGCTGCTGGCCCGCGACGCAGGCCGCGCCAAGGAGCTGGCCGCACTCCACCCGGGGGCGCGCACCCTCGTCGGAGACCTCGGCAACCCCGACCGGCTCTCCTGGGCGTTCGGGCAGCAGACCATGCCCGACCGGCTCGACTCACTCCTGCACATCGCGGGCGTCGTCGAGCTCGGCCGGATCGGTGACCTCACCCCCAAGGCCTGGCACTTCCAACTCAACGCCAATCTGGTCGCCCCCGCCGAGATCACCCGTCTCCTGCTGCCCCAGCTCCGCGTCGCCCACGGCCACGTCCTGTTCGTGAACTCGGGCGCGGGCCTCAACGCGCACGCCGAGTGGGGCGCCTACGCGGCGAGCAAGCACGGCCTGAAGGCCCTCGCCGACTCGCTGCGCCACGAGGAGCACGGGAACGGGGTACGGGTGACCTCCGTCTACCCGGGGCGCACCGCCAGCCCCATGCAGGCCAAGGTCCACCAGCAGGAGGGCAAGGAGTACGACCCCTCCCAGTGGATCGACCCGGAGTCCGTGGCCACCACGATCCTCATGGCGATCGACCTGCCGCGTGACGCCGAGGTCAACGACCTGACGGTCCGCCCGGGGCGCTGACCGGGGACGCCGGCCCGGACACCGGCCGGGCCGCCGACCGCCCGGCACGGGCCGTAGGCTTCCGGCGTGAGCGAGAAGAGCAAGTTCAGCGGGTGTCCGGCCACCGGAATCGGGTCCATGCCGGGCGGAGACGCACGGGAGGCGGCGAAGACCGTCACCGGATCCTTCGCCGACGGCCAGGGCATGCCGTATCTGGCCGAGCTGCCCGCCCGCGGACCGGGCGCGGACATGACCGGGCGGACCATCGGGCTGCTCGTCGAGATGTTCGGCCATGTCGAGCCCAGCGGCTGGCGGATCAGTGACCGCCCCGGCCGCGACACCCGCCGCGCCCGCTCCTGGCTGGGCGAGGACCTCGACGCGCTGGAGGAGTTCACCCAGGGTTACGAGGGGCTGATCAAGGTCCAGGCCGTGGGCCCCTGGACGCTGGCCGCCGGACTGGAGCTGCGGGGCGGCGAGGCCATGCTCGGAGACCCGGGCGCCTGCCGCGACCTGGCGGGTTCGCTGGCGGAGGGGCTGCGCGGGCACCTCGCGGAGGTACGGCGCCGCGTGCCCGGCGCCGAGGTGGTGCTCCAGCTCGACGAACCGTCCCTGACCGCCGTGCTGCTCGGGCGCGTCAGGTCCGCGAGCGGCTACCGCACCTACCGGGCCCTGGACCGGCAGATCGTCGAGGCGGGGCTGCGCGAGGTGCTGGCGGTGAACGGTGAGGCGCCGACCGTGGTCCACTCCTGCGCGCCCGAGGTGCCCTTCGCCCTGCTGCGCCGAGCCGGTGCCGACGCCGTTTCGTTCGACTTCTCCCTGCTCACCGAGCGTGAGGAGGAGGCGATCGGGGAAGCCGTCGAGGGCGGCACCCAGCTGTTCCTCGGAGTGGTACCCGGCACCGACGCCGCCTCGGACGGATTGTCGGACCCTGGCGGTAGCGTCATGGGTGTCAGGACGCTGTGGAGCAGGCTGGGGCTGAATCCGGGGACTCTCACCGAGTCCGTCGTGGTCACTCCGTCGTGCGGGCTCGCGGGGGCATCGCCCGCGTACGCGCGTGCCGCACTCGCCCACTGCGCCCGGGCCGCGAGATCGCTCGCAGACAACCCTGAGTAACGGGGCACGGGTCAACGGGAGGACAGGACGATGGCCGGCGAACAGCAGGCGCAGCAGATCGCGGTGCCGGCGCAGGCACAGGAGCGGCACGCACTCCTTGCCGAGCAGGTCGAGGAGCACCGCTTCCGGTACTACGTGAAGGACCAGCCGGTCGTCAGTGACGCCGAGTTCGACCGGCTGATGCGTGAGCTGGAAGCGCTGGAGGAGCAGCATCCGCAGCTGCGTACGCCGGATTCGCCGACCCAGAAGGTCGCCGGGCCGTACCGCACGGAGTTCACCTCCGTCGAGCACCGCGAACGCATGCTCTCGCTGGACAACGCCTTCGACGACCTGGAGCTGGCCGCCTGGGCCGAGCGCGTCGCCAAGGACGTCGGCAGCGCCGGCTACCACTTCCTGTGCGAGCTCAAGGTGGACGGCCTCGCGGTCAACCTCACCTACGAGCACGGCAGGCTGACCCGCGCGGCGACCCGCGGCGACGGCCGCACCGGCGAGGACATCACGCCCAACGTCCGTACGATCGCCGAGATCCCGCACCGGCTGAAGGGCGAGCGGATCCCGGAGCTGGTCGAGATCCGCGGCGAGGTGTTCTTCCCGATGGAAGCGTTCGAGGAGCTCAACGCCCGGCTGGTGGAGGCCGACGACAAGCCCTTCGCCAACCCGAGGAACGCCGCGGCGGGTTCCCTGCGCCAGAAGGACCCCAAGGTCACCGCCACCCGTCCGCTGCACATGGTGGTCCACGGCATCGGCGCCCGCGAGGGCCTCGCGATCGACCGCCTCTCGCAGGCGTACGAGCTGCTGCACGAGTGGGGACTGCCCACCGCCAAGTACAACAAGGTGGTGGACTCCATCGACGGCGTACGGGAGTTCATCGCCCACTTCGGTGAGTTCCGGCACTCCGTGGAGCACGAGATCGACGGGGTCGTCGTCAAGCTCGACGAGATCCCGCTCCAGGGCCGGCTGGGATCCACCTCGCGGGCTCCGCGCTGGGCGATCGCCTGGAAGTACGCGCCGGAGGAGGTCAACACCAAGCTGGTGAACATCCGCGTCGGCGTCGGACGCACCGGCAGGGTCACCCCGTACGCCCAGGTCGAGCCCGTCGAAGTGGCGGGTTCCGAGGTCGAGTTCGCCACCCTGCACAACCAGAACGTGGTGAAGGCCAAGGGTGTCCTCATCGGTGACACGGTGGTGCTGCGCAAGGCGGGCGACGTCATCCCGGAGATCCTGGGTCCCGTCGTCGACCTGCGCGACGGCAGCGAGCGGCCGTTCGTGATGCCGGCCGAGTGCCCCGAGTGCGGGACGGCGCTGCGCCCCATGAAGGAGGGCGACATCGACCTCCGCTGCCCCAACGCACGTTCCTGTCCTGCCCAGTTGCGGGAGCGCGTCGCCTATCTCGCGGGCCGCAAGTGCCTGGACATCGACCACTTCGGCTATGTGGCGGCAGCGGCTCTGACCAAGCCGCTGGAGCCCGCCGAGCCGCCTCTGCTGGACGAGGGGGACCTCTTCGGCCTGACCGTCGAGCAGCTGCTGCCGATCCGGGCCTACGTCCTGGACCAGGACAGCGGACTGCCCAAGCGCGATCCGAAGACCGGCGAGGAGAAGATCGCGACGGTCTTCGCCAACCAGCAGGGCGAGCCGAAGAAGAACGCCCTGGGAATGCTGGAGGGCATCGCCGCGGCCAGGACGGCGCCCCTGGCCCGGATCCTCACGGGGCTCTCGATCCGGCACGTGGGGCCGGTCGCCGCCGAGGAGCTGGCCCGTCAGTTCCGGTCCATCGACCGGATCGACGAGGCGACCGAGGAGGAGCTGGCCGCTGCCGACGGGGTCGGCCCGATCATCGCCGCCTCGGTCAAGGAGTGGTTCGCGCAGGACTGGCACCGCGAGATCCTGCGCAAGTGGCGGGAGTCCGGGGTCCGCATGGAGGACGAGCGCGCGGGCGAGGACGAGGGGCCCCGGCCACTGGAGGGGCTCACCGTGGTCGTGACCGGCACGCTGGCCACCCACACCAGGGACGGCGCGAAGGAGGCGCTCCAGAGCCGGGGCGCGAAGGTGACCGGGTCCGTTTCGAAGAAGACCTCCTTCGTGGTGGTGGGGGACAACCCGGGCTCGAAGTACGACAAGGCGATGCAGCTGAACGTGCCCGTGCTCGACGAGGCGGGTTTCGCCGTCCTGCTCGAACAGGGGCCCGACGCGGCGCGCGAGGCAGCGGTGCCGGCCGAAGGCCAGGAAACGGCCTAGGGCCTGTCCGCGAAGGTCTCGTCCGGCCGGGTCGAAAATCCGATCGAGTCCGGCTTCGATCGATATGCCATCGACATGCCGTCAGGGAGTGGCCGGGGGGAAGAGGGGAATGAAAGCGGACAAGAGGGCGCGAGTGGTCAGGCCGTCGGCCTGCACCACCCGTTCGGCGCATACCAGAAGCTGACGGATCGCCGGTTCGCATTCGGGCAAGAGCTGTAGAGCGCTGCCCGTGGAGGCCCTCCGCGGCCTACTGTTGAGCGTGCACCTGCCGTGCACGGCTGCGTGGTGGGAATTGGTTCGTGGCGGCATGAAAGCGGCGGCCATCCTGTGACATCTGCACTGCCGGCTGTGAGAGGGACGGAATGAAACCGACCGAGAGCGCCGCACCGGTGTCGCGGCTGCAAGGTTTCGTCGGCCTCACGCCCCGGGTGGGAGCCGTTGTTGTGGCGATCGCGACGATCCAGCTCGCGACCGGGTTCTACCGCACGGTCCAGGACGGTCACGCACTCTTCCCGGACGGCAGGGCGGGCTGGTCACTGGCCCTGCTCACCGGCATCATCGTCGGCCATCTGGTGGCGCTCGGACGCGACCGCTGGTGGGGCGGCACCGGTTCCGGCGCCGCCCTCACTCTGGCCGTGCTGCTCGTCTACGGCTGGGTGCCCGCCGGCCTGGTCAGCCTGGTCGTCGTGGTGCTCGTCGGGACGGCACGCCGTCACCGCTGGTGGCAGGGGATGCTCCACGGCGCCGTGGACATCCTGGGCATCGGCGCCGCCGCGCTCGTCCTGGCCGCCTTCGGCGAGGTGCCGACCGTCGAACGGCCCTGGCGGCCACTCGACTGGGGCATCGACGCCCTGCCGGAAGTGCTCCTCGCCGCCTCCACCTATCTCCTCGTCACCCGGGTCCTGCTGTGGTACGCCCGAGCTCCGCAGGGCGGCGGGCTGCCCACGATCGCCCGTACCGCACTGCTCCGCCAGGGCCTCGTGGCCGTCGCCCTGCTCGGGATCGCGCCGCTGATCTGCGTCGTCGCGGTGGCCATGCCCGTACTGCTGCCGCTCTTCGCGGTTCCGCTGATCGCCCTGGACTCCACGCTCTGGATCGCCCGCGCACGGGCCGAGGAGCAGCTGCGCGACCCGCTGACCGGGCTGCCCAACCGCCAATGGCTGCTCGAAAGGACCTGGACGGCGCTGGAGGAGGCCGAGAGCATCGGCGCCAGGTCGGCGCTCGTCCTGATCGACCTCGACCGGTTCCGTGCCGTCAACGACACCCTCGGCCATCTCGCCGGGGACCGGCTGCTCCTGCAGATAGCGGACCGGCTGCGGCTGGCCCTGCCCCGGGGCGCGGAGGCCGCGCGGCTCGGCGGCGACGAGTTCGCCGTACTGCTGCCGACCACGGACTCCACGACGAGCGCCCAGCGCGTCGCCCGGCACCTGGTCGCGGAGCTGTCCTCCCCGCTCGACCTCGACGGCCTCACGCTCGTGCTGGAGGCGAGCGCGGGGGTCGCCGTCCACCCCGACCACGCGCTGGACGCCGAAGGGCTGCTCAGACGCGCCGACGTGGCCATGTACCAGGCCAAGCGGGACCGTACGGGCGTCGAGGTGTACGAGTCGAAGCGGGACAGCAACACCCCCGACCGGCTCGGTCTGCTCGGCGATCTGCGGCGCGCCCTCGACGCGGGCGAGGTGGAGCTGCACTACCAGCCGAAGGTGCGCTTCGACGGCCAGGTGGCCGGACTCGAAGCCCTGGTCCGCTGGGTGCACCCGGAGCGCGGGCGGGTCCCCCCGGACGAGTTCATCGCGATCGCCGAGTCCTCCGGCCTGATGCCGCACCTCACCGAGTACGTCCTGGAGACGGCACTGGCCCAGGTCGCCCGCTGGCGGGCCCAGGGGCTGTACGTACCGGTCGCGGTCAACGTCTCCCCGCGCGACGTCCACACGCCCGGTTTCGCGGGCAGCGTCGCCGCCCGGCTCGCCCGGCACGGC
The DNA here is from genome assembly GCF_036195325.1 of Streptomyces sp. NBC_00234. Taxonomy (NCBI): domain Bacteria; kingdom Bacillati; phylum Actinomycetota; class Actinomycetes; order Kitasatosporales; family Streptomycetaceae; genus Streptomyces; species Streptomyces sp. NBC_00234. The sequence continues at coordinate 5,711,241 of NZ_CP108101.1, forward strand.
GTTCCCGCCTGCGCCCTTCAGCTGGAGATAACCGAACACGTGCTGCTGGAGGACCCGCAGCGGGCCGCCGACACCCTCGCCGGGCTGACCGGGCACGGCGTGAAGATGTCCCTGGACGACTTCGGCACCGGCTACTCCTCGCTGGTCCACCTGCGGAAGCTGCCGGTCAGCGAACTCAAGATCGACCGTTCGTTCGTCGCCCGCCTGGCCATCGACAACGAGGACGCGGAGATCGTCCGCTGCACCATCGACCTGGCGCATTCGCTCGGCCTGCTGGTCGTGGCGGAGGGTGTCGAGGACGACGAGACGTGGGAGCGGCTGCGGGACCTGCACTGCGACGCGGTGCAGGGCTGGCTGGTGGCCGCCGCGATGCCGCCGCAGGAGACGACGGCCTGGCTGCGGGCGCGCGGCGAGCACGGCTGGCGGCGGCCGGCGGAGCTGGAGGCCGCGGCCAGGGCCGCGGCGGCGGCCGGTGCGGCGAGCGGTACGGCCGCGGTCCCCGAGCTGGAGCACCGCCCTTCGGGGCGCGCGGTGTCGGGCCCGGCCACCGCCTGAGCGGGCGGGGCGGGCGCCGTCCGGGCCCGAAATGGCCGGGTGGCCGACCGGGGTGTTCCCCAGGTGGCGGTAGTGGATGCGGGTGACCCCATAGGATTGGGCCAAAACCACACACCAACCCCTGAGGATCGCTGCATGCCTGGCATCACGCGCGAGGAGGTCGCCCACCTCGCCCGGCTGGCACGTCTGGAGCTGAAGGGCGAAGAGCTCGATCACTTCGCCGGTCAGCTCGACGACATCATCGGCGCGGTCGCCCGCGTCTCCGAGGTCGCCGACCAAGACGTACCGCCGACCTCCCACCCGCTGCCGCTGACCAACGTCATGCGCGCGGACGAGGTCCGTCCGTCGCTCACCCCCGCGCAGGCGCTCTCCGGCGCCCCGGCCCAGGAGCAGCAGCGTTTCAAGGTGCCGCAGATCCTGGGGGAGGACTAAAAGTCATGACGGACATCAGCACCATCATCAAGCTGACCGCCGCCGAGATCGCCGCGAAGATCGCTTCCGGTGAGCTCACGGCCGTCGAGGTCACCGAGGCCCACCTGGCGCGGATCGACGCGATCGACGAGAAGGTCCACGCCTTCCTGCACGTCGACCGCGACGGAGCGCTCGCGCAGGCCCGCGCCGTCGACGCCAAGCGCGCCGCGGGCGAGAAGCTCGGCCCGCTGGCCGGAGTCCCGCTCGCGCTGAAGGACATCTTCACCACCAAGGACATGCCGACCACCGTCGGCTCGAAGATCCTTGAGGGCTGGATTCCGCCGTACGACGCGACGCTGACGCAGAAGCTCAGGGCCGCCGACGTCGTCATCCTCGGCAAGACCAACATGGACGAGTTCGCCATGGGGTCCTCCACCGAGAACAGCGCCTACGGCCCGACCGGCAACCCGTGGGACCTCACCCGTATCCCGGGCGGCTCGGGCGGCGGCTCCTCGGCCGCGCTCGCCTCGTACGAGGCCCCGCTCGCCATCGGCACGGACACCGGCGGTTCCATCCGTCAGCCCGCCTCCGTCACCGGCACCGTCGGCGTCAAGCCCACCTACGGCGGCGTCTCCCGGTACGGCATGGTGGCGTTCTCCAGCTCCCTCGACCAGGGCGGCCCCTGCGCCCGTACGGTCCTGGACGCGGCGCTCCTCCACGAGGTCATCGCCGGACACGACCCGATGGACTCGACGTCCATCGACGCCCCGGTCCCGCCGGTCGTCGAGGCCGCGCGCAACGGCTCCGTACAGGGCATGCGCGTCGGTGTCGTCAAGCAGTTCGCGGGCGAGGGCTACCAGGCCGGTGTCGTCCAGCGCTTCAACGAGTCGGTCGAGCTGCTGAAGTCGCTCGGTGCCACGATCGTCGAGCTGGACTGCCCGTCCTTCGACCTGGCCCTGTCGGCGTACTACCTGATCGCGCCGTCCGAGTGCTCCTCGAACCTGGCCCGCTTCGACGCCATGCGTTACGGCCTGCGGGTCGGCGACGACGGCACGAAGTCCGCCGAGGACGTCACCGCGCTCACCCGCGAGGCCGGCTTCGGCGACGAGGTCAAGCGCCGCATCATCCTCGGTACGTACGCGCTCAGCTCCGGCTACTACGACGCGTACTACGGCTCGGCCCAGAAGGTCCGCACGCTCATCACCCAGGACTTCGAGAAGGCGTTCGAGCAGGTGGACGTCATCGTCTCGCCGACGACGCCGACCACCGCCTTCCCGATCGGCGAGCGCGCCGACGACCCGATGGCGATGTACCTCGCGGACCTGTGCACCATTCCGACCAACCTCGCCGGCAACTCCGCCATGTCGCTGCCCTGCGGCCTGGCCCCGGAGGACGGCCTGCCGGTCGGGCTGCAGATCATCGCCCCCGCGATGAAGGACGACCGGCTGTACAAGGTCGGAGCCGCCGTCGAGGCCGCCTTCGTGCAAAAGTGGGGACACCCGCTGCTTGAGGAGGCTCCGTCGCTGTGAGTGCCATGGCAAAGAAGGCCAAGAACTTCAAGAAGTCGAAGACCGGGCTGTACGTATCGCTCGGCAGCACGGCGTTCGGTGCGATCAGCGTCGCCAAGCAGGCGAAGCTCGCGCGCAACGACAACGACGTGCTGCGGCTGATCGACGCCGCGGTGTCCGCCGCGGCCATCGTCACCGGCCTCGCGATCCTCTATCGCGAACTGAAGCGTCTCGGCGACGACGACGTCCTGCTGGGCTGAGAGGGAAAGTTTCACCGTGACTGTCATTGACCTGGAGTCGTACGAGGACGCCCTCGCGACGTACGACCCCGTCATGGGCCTCGAAGTCCATGTCGAGCTCGGCACCAAGACCAAGATGTTCTGCGGCTGCTCCACGGAGCTCAAGCAGGACGCCAACTCGCAGACCTGCCCGGTCTGCCTCGGGCTGCCCGGCGCGCTGCCGGTCGTCAACGAGATCGGCGTCGAGTCCGCGATCAAGATCGGTCTCGCGCTGAACTGCGAGATCGCCGAGTGGTGCCGCTTCGCCCGGAAGAACTACTTCTATCCGGACATGCCGAAGAACTTCCAGACCTCCCAGTACGACGAGCCGATCGCCTTCAACGGCTATCTGGACGTCCAGCTGGAGGACGGCGAGATCTTCCGCGTGCAGATCGAGCGTGCCCACATGGAGGAGGACACCGGCAAGTCGACGCACGTCGGCGGTGCCACCGGCCGTATCCACGGCGCGTCCCACTCCCTGCTCGACTACAACCGTGCCGGCATCCCGCTCATCGAGATCGTCACCAAGCCGATCGAGGGCGCGGGTGCGCGCGCTCCCGAGGTCGCCAAGGCGTACGTCGCCGAGCTCCGTGAGCTCATCAAGGCGCTCGGTGTCTCGGAAGCCCGGATGGAGATGGGGCAGATGCGCTGCGACGTGAACCTGTCGCTGCGTCCCCACGGCCGGGAGGAGTTCGGTACGCGCTCCGAGACGAAGAACGTGAACTCCCTGCGTTCCGTCGAGCGTGCCGCCCGCTTCGAGATCCAGCGCCACGCGGCGGTGCTGAACTCCGGCGGAACGATCGTGCAGGAGACCCGGCACTTCCACGAGGAGGACGGCTCCACCACGGCCGGCCGCATCAAGGACAACGCCGAGGACTACCGCTACTTCCCGGAGCCGGACCTCGTTCCCGTCGCCCCGGCCCGCGAGTGGGTCGAGGAGCTCCGCAAGGGCCTCCCCGAGCTGCCGCGGCTGCGCCGTGCACGGCTCAAGGAGGAGTGGGGCGTCTCCGAGCACGACATGCAGTCCATCCTCAACGCGGGCGCGGTCGACCTGATCGTCGCCACGACCGTGGCGGGCGCTCCGGCGGACCAGGCCCGCAAGTGGTGGATGGGCGAGCTCGCCCGTAACGCCAACGAGACCGGCCGCGGCCTCGACGAGCTGGGCGTCACCCCCGAGCAGGTCGCCAGGGTCGCCGAGCTCGTCGCCTCCGGCGACCTCAACGACAAGCTGGCCCGCCAGGTCCTCGAGGGTGTCCTCGCGGGCGAGGGCGACCCGGACACCGTCGTCGAGAAGCGCGGCCTGAAGGTCGTCTCGGACGAGGGCGCGCTGGGCACGGCCGTGGACGAGGCCATCGCCGCCAACGCGGCCATCGCGGACAAGATCCGCGGCGGCAAGGTCGCGGCGGCGGGCGCGCTCGTCGGCGCGGTCATGAAGGCCACCCGCGGCCAGGCGGACGCGGCGCGCGTGCGTGAGCTGATCCTGGAGAAGCTCGGCGTCGAAGGCTGACCTTCCGGCGTACCGATGTACGCGAAGGGGCGGTGCACCCGGATGTCCGGGCGTGCCGCCCCTTCGCGCATCCCGCCGCGCCGGGGCCCGGGGCCTCTCGTTTGGATCATGCCGGGCTCGCGTGCCCTGGCACGCGCATCTGCGGCGTTGTCGTCGGTCGCCGACGCTCCGCGTCGACTCCCTCCTCCGCCTTGCAGCTGCCCACACCAGACCCTGCTCCCTGATCCGGCCTGATCCAAACGAAAGGCCCCAGGCCGTTGGACTTCCGGGACGGCCTGTTGGACGTTCACCGCTGTGCCGTACGGCGGTCTTCCGGCCGCCACCTCGCTTCGTTAGCTTCCCCGCGTACGACCGATTCGGGAGGCTCACTTGACCACGGACATTTCACGGCGACGGCTCTTCGCCCTCGGGGGCGGCGCGCTCGGCGCGGCGGCGGCCGGATCGTTCCTGCCGCCGTCGCTGCAGGCCGCCATCGCCGCGCAGCCCGCCCGCCCGGCGGGGTCCGGCGGGCTCGACGACATCAGGCACGTGGTGATCCTGATGCAGGAGAACCGGTCCTTCGACCATTACTTCGGGATGCTGCGCGGTGTGCGCGGCTTCGGCGACCGCAACGCCGTCGAACTTCCCTCCGGCGCGTCGGTCTTCGAGCAGCCGGGGCCGCTGGGCGCTCCCGTGCTGCCGTTCCCGGTGCGCGGGGCCGCCGAGACGCAGAAGAAGGACCTGCAGTACATCGGCGCGCTCGACCACTCGTGGAGCGGCGGAGCCCGGGCCTGGGCCGGGGGGTGGATGAGCGGCTGGGTCACCGCGAAGACGGCCGCCACGATGGCGTACTACGACCGCCGTGACATTCCGCTGCACTACGAGCTGGCCGACACCTTCACGGTGTGCGACGCCTACCACTCGTCGATCCACACCTCGACCAGCCCCAACCGCAACCACCTGTGGAGCGGGAAGACGGGCTTCGAGGCGAACGGCAAGCGGGCCGTCGGCAACGACGCGTACAACGAGGGCACGCACCCCGGGTACGACTGGAGCACCTACGCGGAGCGGCTGGAGGCCGCGGGGCGCAGCTGGCAGACCTATACGGAGTGGGAGAACTTCACCGACAACCAGATCGAGTTCTTCGCCACCTTCAAGGCGATCGCCCGCAAGGCCCTCGCGAAGACCGGCGGGCACACGTTCATGGAGTCCTTCTACGCGGACGTCCGTGACGCGGGCGAGGCGAGCGAGCGCGAACGTCTGCTCGGGCTGCTGGAGGAGGGCGTCGCCACGCTGTCCGAGGCGGAGCGGAGCCTCTTCGAGCGCGGACTGCGGCGGGTGGAGACGGGCACACTGGCCGATCGTTTCGCCGAGGACGTGGCGGCGGGGACGCTGCCCGAGGTCTCCTACCTGGTGCCCTCGGCCGTGGACTCCGAGCACCCGAGCGTGTCCTCCCCGGTGCACAGCGCGACGATCCTCTACAAGGTGCTCGACGCGCTGGGTCAGCACCCCGACGTGTGGCGGCACACCGCCGTCCTCATCAACTACGACGAGAACGACGGTTTCTTCGACCACGTCCCGCCGCCGGTTGCGCCGTCCGAGGTGACCGAGGAGCACTGGGACGGCAAGCCCACCGGTCTCGGGGTGCGGGTACCGCTGCTCGTCGTCTCGCCGTGGACGATCGGCGGCTACGTCTGCTCCGAGGTCTTCGACCACACCTCCGTGATCCGCTTCCTGGAGCGGTGGACGGGCGTGAAGGAGCCGAACATCGGCGACTGGCGGCGCACGGTCACCGGCGACCTCACCTCGGCGTTCGACTTCTCGCGGGGCGGGCGGCAGCCGGAGGTGGAAGCGCCGGCGGCCATTCCGCCCTTCAGCGGGCGCTGGCAGCCGAAGCCGCCGGCCGTCCAGCAGATGCCCGTACAGGAGCCCGGGACGCGTCCCGCACGGCCGCTGCCCTACCAGCCGGACGCGCAGGCGTGGGTCACGGACGGAGCGGTGCAGGTCGGCCTCAGTAATACGGGGCGTTCGTCGGCGCACTTCACGCTCTATCCGTACGCGGGTGAGTTCCCGGCCCCTCAGCACCGGGATGTAAGGGGCACGGCGCAATGGACGGTGCCCCTTACCGGGGACGCCTACCGGTTCACGGTCACCGGGCCGAACGGCTTCCGTCGCGAGTTCGCGGGGGTGACCGGGGGTGACGCGGAGGTCGGCTCGCGGCTCGATGCCCGCGAGCGCGATCTGTACCTCACCCTGCGTAACACGGGGCAGCGGACGCTCACCTTCACGGTGCGGCCCCTCGGCTACGTCGACGAGGAGGATCTGCGCGGCTGGACCCGCCGCATCTCGGTGAAGCCGGGGCGCAGCCGTACGGTCGTGCACTCGGCGGCCGACGCACGCGGCTGGTACGACCTCGACGTCACGGTCGACGGGGACACCGCCTTCCGGCGGCGGCTGATGGGACACATCGAGAACGGCAGGGCGAGCATCTCCGGCTGAGCGGCTGAGCGGCTGAGCGGCTGAGCGGCTGAGCGGCTGAGCGGCTGAGTCGCTGCACGGCTGCACGGCCGAGGAGCTGAGTGGGCGGGTGCCGGTCCGGCGCCCGCCCACACCCGTCTGCGACGGGGCCCCTGGGGCAAATGGGTCGTGTAAGGGAGAAATCAAGCCCTGTGAGCATGGCCACGAAAGGGGCAAAGGATCACGTTTGGCTGCCAGAGTGACAGTTCTCAGGTCATGAGTTCTTTAACGGGAAATATTCGTTTATCTCCCCATAAAGAACCACGAACCCCCAGGGAGCACGTCCGTTGGCTGCCATTGCCCGCTGGTGTCTCAAGCACCGGCTCCTCGCCGTCCTCATCTGGCTGTTCGCCCTCGGCGGCACAGCCACCGCAGCGGGTTTCGCGGGTTCGGCCTACTCCAACGACTACGAGGTTCCCGGGACCGAGTCCGGTCGTGCCACCGAGCTCCTCCAGCACGGCTTCAAGGATCTCGGTGGTGACACCGACACCGTCGTGTGGCACACCAACGGCTCCACCGTCCGGGCCACCGACGTCCAGCAGACGATGACCAAAACCCTCCACACGATCGAGGAGCTGCCCGGAATCGGTGGCGTCACCAGCCCCTACGGCTCGGCCGGCGCCGGACAGATCAGCGCGGACGGCCACACCGCCTACGCCACGGTCACCTTCGACCAGCAGGCGGACGACATCGCGCCGGAGCAGGCGCAGGCCCTCGTCGACACCGCGAAGGCGGCGGAGAGCGACGGACTCCAGGTGGAGCTCGGCGGCACCGCGGTCGCCCTCACCGAAGCGCCCTCGGTCCACCTCAGCGAGGCCATCGGGGTGGTCGTCGCCGCGGTCGTCCTCTTCCTCGCCTTCGGCTCGCTCGCCGCGAGCATGCTGCCCATCGCCACGGCGCTCGTCTCCGTCGGCACGGCCTACGCGGGCATCGTGCTGCTCGGCCATGTGATGACGGTGGCCGACTTCGCGCCGATGCTGGGCATGCTCATCGGACTGGGCGTCGGCATCGACTACGCCCTGTTCATCGTCACCCGGCACCGCAGAGGACTCCGGCGCGGCCTGTCGGTCACCGACGCCGCCCAGAACGCCGTCGCGACGACCGGACGCGCCGTCGTCTTCGCCGGGGCCACCGTCTGCATCGCCCTGCTCGGCATGCTCATCCTGCGGCTCGGCTTCCTCAACGGGGTCGCGATCGCCGCCTCGCTCACCGTCGTCCTGACCGTCGCGGCGTCCGTGACCCTGCTGCCCGCCCTGCTCTCCTTCATCGGGATGCGTGCGCTGAGCCGGCGGGAGCGCAGGCAGCTCGCCGAGAAGGGCCCGCAGCCCGAGCTGCCCACGGGCTTCGCCGCCCGGTGGTCCGCGTTCGTCGAACGGCACCCCAAGCTGCTCGGGGCGGTCGCCGCCGTCGTGATGCTGGTCCTGGCCCTGCCCACGTTCGGCCTGCATCTGGGCACGTCCGACCAGGGGAACAACCCCGCCACGGCCACCACCCGGCAGGCGTACGACCTGCTGGGGGAGGGGTTCGGGCCGGGGGTCAACGGGCCGCTGACGATCGCCGCGCAGCTGGACGGCGCCGACGACCGGCTCGCCCTGGACGCGCTGCCCGAAACACTGCGGGCCACCGAGGGCGTCGCGTCGGTCAGCCCCGTGACGTACAACAGCAGTGGCGACACCGCGTTCGTCACCGTCGTTCCGGACTCGGCGCCGCAGTCGCAGCAGACCAGCGAGCTGGTCGACCGGCTGCGGGCGGACGTGCTGCCCGAGGCCGTGGACAACACCTCGCTCCAGGCCCATGTGGGCGGTGTGACAGCCAGCTACGACGACTTCGCCGAGATCATCATCGGCAAGTTGCCGCTCTTCGTCGGGGTGGTCATCGCACTCGGCTGTCTGCTCCTGCTGCTGGCCTTCCGTTCCCTCGGCATTCCGCTGAAGGCCGCCGTGATGAACGTGGCCGCCGTCGCCTCCTCCTTCGGCGTCGTCGTCGCGATCTTCCAGTGGGGTTGGGGGAGCGAACTGCTCGGGCTCGGCAGCGCCGGGCCGATCGAACCCTTCCTGCCGGTGATCATGGTCTCGGTGCTCTTCGGGCTGTCGATGGACTACCAGGTCTTCCTGGTCGGCCGGATGTACGAGGAGTGGCTGGAGACCGGCGACAACCGGCGGGCGGTCCGGGTCGGACTCGCCGAGACCAGCCGCGTGATCAACTCGGCCGCCGTGATCATGATCTCGGTCTTCCTCGCCTTCGTGCTCAGCGGTGACCGCGTCATCGCGATGTTCGGGATCGCACTCGCCGTGGCGGTGGCACTGGACGCCTTCGTCCTGCGCACCCTGCTGGTGCCGGCCCTGATGCACATGCTGGGCGGCGCGAACTGGTGGCTGCCCGGCTGGCTGGACCGGCGACTGCCGCGGATCAGCATCGAGCCGCCGGACACCGGCGTGGAGCATGCGAAGATCCCGGGGACGCGTACGAGCGAGGACGGCGCACCGGTGCCGCAGCCCGCCGAGCCCGTCCACTAGACCGGAGGAGCACGATGTTCGCGATATCCCTGGGTGACGACGGAGCGGAGCTGCGCCCGCTGGAGACCTGGCAGGCACAGGAGTTCCTGACCCACATCGACCGGGCGCGCGAGCTCGTGGACCCCTGGATCCCCTTCGCCGCAGCCGCCAAGGACCTCGACTCGGCGCGTGCACTGCTCCAGCGGTACGCGGACAGCCAGGCGGCCGACACGGGACGGCTCTACGGCATCTGGCTCGACGGCACGCTGGTCGGCGGAGTCCTGTTCCGGATCTTCGAGGCCGGGACCGGAAACTGCGAGGTCGGCTGCTGGCTCGAACCGGCGGGGGAGGGCCGTGGCCTGGTCACCCGGGCGATGCACCAGCTGATCGACTGGGCGGTCGACGTGCGGGGCATGCACCGGGTGGAGTGGGTCGCCTCCTCGGCCAACACGCGCAGCCTCGCGGTCGCGCAGCGGCTCGGCATGACACGCGACGGCGTGAGGCGTGAGAGCTTCCTCTACCAGGGGAAGCGGCACGACTCGGAGATCTGGTCCGTGCTGGCGCCGGAATGGCGTGCCCGGCGCGGCTGAGAGCCGGCCGGGGCCGAAACGTTAAGAGGGTTCTCATCCGGGACACCTAGCGTGCGGCGCATGAACACCTCCACCTCCAAGACCTCCACCGCTCCCGCCGTCGACGACGACCGCGAGGAGAAGACGGCGACGGACGAGAGCGCCGTGAAGGAAACGAAGGCCACCAAGGACACGAAGGACGCGACCGGGGCCTCCGACACCGAGGCCGCGGCGACCGACGGCGTGAACGACGACGTCGAGGCCGACGACGACGCCGACCTGGAGCTCGACGCCTACGACGAGGCCGAGGCGACCGCCGCCTCCGGCTTCGGCGCGGGCGCCGCCGCCGTCGTCGCCGCCGGGCTCGGCATCGTCTCGCTCACCGGCGCCTGGACCGGCCGGGTCGCCGCCGAGCGGGAGACCCTGATCGGTCAGATCAAGACCTCCGGCGGCGGCAGCGCGGCCCAGCAGATCTCCGAGATCTACGCGGACGCCTGGCACACCACCGCCCTGGTCAACGGCCTGTTCGCGCTGCTCGCCCTCCTGGTGGGCGTGTTCGTCCTCGTCCGCCCGGCCTTCGGCGCACCCGCCGAACGCCCGCAGCCCGGCTGGATCCGCGCCGTCGCCCTGGCCGGTGTCGTGCTCGGCGTGCTCGGTGTACTGATCTCGGCCGGCATGTACTTCGACCTGCTCCTCTCGCTGCCCAGCGCGGGTGCGGCGACCGGCGGCTGAGGCCCGCCCCCGAGGCACCGGCCGGACCCGGAGCCTCTTCGGCCCGGACTGGCGGGCGGGCCGGGAAGACGCCCGCCCGCCGGTCCGGGACGAAACGCGGCCGAGGGCCGCGACGGCAGTTTGACGAGAGGCCCTAAGGCATCCGCCGTGCGTCCCCGGTGCGGTGTACGGCATGGGCTGCGCGCGTCTAAGGCCCCCACCCCGCGGAGATGCGGCACTCGCCCGATGCGGCGACACCCCCTGGCGAACGACAGTTGGGGCACGGCCGGAAAGGCCCCGGCAACCGCCGGTCAGGCCCCCACGGCCCGCCGTCACCAGGGAGAGAGCCATGTACGCGTACGAACTCCACCAGATCCAGGCCGCCGAACTCATCCGCCGGGCCGAGTCGCAGCGCCTGGTGCGCGAGGCGGTGCTCGCCCGCCGTGCGGCGCGCCGTACCGGACGGGACGACACCGAAGGGCGGGTGAGCGCGAACCGGAGTCGCTTCGTCCACGCCGCGTAGCGATGGCGGCCCGCCTTCCGGCTGCCGTGGCATCGGACCCGTGTGCGATGCTCGGCGGCGTGGAGACCAAGTCCGTCAGCCCCGTGTTCATCGGCCGCACCGACGAGCTCGCGCTGCTCACCGAGGCGCTCGCACAGTCCGCGGCCGGTGAGCCGCAGGCGCTGCTCATCGGTGGAGAGGCGGGCGTCGGCAAGACCCGTCTGGTCGAGGAGTTCCTCGCGGTGGCCGATCGCCGCGAGGCCGTCGTCGCCGTCGGCGGCTGCGTCGAAATCGGCGCGGACGGGCTGCCGTTCGCCCCGTTCTCCACGGCGCTGCGCGCCTTGCGCCGCACCCTGCCCGAGGAACTGACCGAGGCGCTGGCCGGCCAGGAGGGCGAACTGTCCCGCCTGCTGCCCGAACTCGGCGACACCGGCCACGAGCCGAACGACGAGCACGGCACCGCCCGTCTCTTCGAGCTCACCGCCCGGCTCCTGGAACGCCTCTCCGCCGAGCGCACCGTCGTCCTCGTGCTGGAGGACCTGCACTGGGCCGACGCCTCCACCCGCCACCTCCTCGCCTATCTCTTCCGCACCCTGCGCAGCGGTCGCCTCACGGTGATCGGCACCTACCGCGCCGACGACATCCACCGCCGCCACCCCCTGCGCCCGCTCCTCGCGGAGATGGACCGGCTCCGCGCCGTCCGGCGCATCGAGCTCGCCCGCTTCACCCGGGCCGAGGTCCGCCGCCAGCTCACCGGCATCCTCGCGGCCACCCCCGAGACCGGACTGGTCGACGAGATCTTCGACCGCTCCGACGGGAACGCCTTCTTCGTCGAGGAACTCGCCCGCAGCCTCGAATGCTGCGGCGACAGCTCCGAGCTCTCCGACTCCCTGCGCGACCTGCTCCTCGTACGGGTCGAGGCGCTGTCCGACGACGCGCAGAAGATCGCGAGGATCGTCGCCGAAGGCGGCTCCACCGTCGAACACGAACTGCTCGCGGCCGTCGCCGGGCTGTCCGACGACGCCCTCATCGAGGCCCTGCGCACCGCCGTCGGCGCCAACCTGCTGCTCCCCGCCCCGGACACGGGCGGATACCGCTTCCGGCACTCCCTCGTCCGCGAGGCGGTCAGCGACGACCTGCTGCCCGGCGAGCGCTCCCGCCTCAACCGCCGCTACGCCGAGGCCCTGGAGGCCGACCCCACGCTCGTCCGCGACGACGAACGCGCCACCCGCCTCGCCAGCTACTGGTACGCGGCCCGTGACGCGGCGAAGGCGCTGCCCGCCGTACTGAAGGCATCCGTCGAAGCCCGCCGCCGCTACGCCCACTCCGAACAGTTCCGTCTGCTGGAACGGGCCATGGAGCTCTGGGACGACGTACCCGAAGACGTACGCCGCACCCTGCGCCCCATCGACTACGCGGAGGTCTACCCGGCCTGCGCGGGCGACCCCGGGACCGCCCCGCTCCGCTATCTCGACCTGATGGCCGAAGCCACCGTCGCCGCCCGCTTCGGGGGCGACCGCGAAAGGGCCCTGGCCATCGCGAAGAAGGCCATACGCGTCCTGGACAGCGGGCAGGAGCCGCTGCGCGCCGCCTGGTTCTGGGTGCAGCGCTCCCGTCTGACCCAGGACCTCACCCGCGGCGACGGCCGCCAGGAACTGGCCCTCGCCCAGGACCTGGTCCGGGGCCTGCCCCCGTCCGCCGTGCACGCCGACGTCCTCACCAACGTCGCCAGTTGGGGAGCCCTGCACCAGCCCGGCGCCGAGACCCTCGCCGCCGCGGACCGTGCCGTGGAGTACGCACAGCTCGTCGGTGACGAGCCCATCGAGCTGTACGCCCGCCTCACCCGGGCCTGGCTCGCCGCCGAGGCGGGCGGCGTCGACGAGGGCATCGCCGAGCTGTACGCCATCCGCGACCGTGCCGAGGAACTGCACCTGGTCGGGATCATGGGCCGGGCCAGCATCAACCTTCCCTCCACGCTCGAATCCATGGGCCGGTCCCTGGAGGCCGTGGCCGCCGCGGACCACGGAATCGAGGTCTGCCACAGCCACGGCATCGCCGACACCGAAGCCTGGGTCCGGTCCAACCAGTCGCACTCCTTGTTCTCCCTCGGGCACTGGGACGAGAGCGCGAAGGCCGCCGATGCCGCCGCCCTGATCGCCCGCTCCCGCAAGGCCCGCGGACTCGTCGCCGCCCGCCGTACGGAACTGGCACTCGCACGCGGCGACTTCGCCGAAGCGGAGACCCAACTCGCACTCACCCGACGCCATTTCGGGCACCTCGATCCGCAGCCCCAGCACCTCATCACCCCCGCCCGTCACGCGATGGCCCTGGCCGCCCAGCACGGCCGCCTCTCCGAGGCCCGGGCCGCCTTCGAGGCACAGGCCGCACTCGGCTTCCCGCCGGGCACCCAGCGGTACGCCCTGCCCCTGCTCCACGTCGCCGCCGCGGCCGAGGCCGACGCCCGCGGCCTGCCCGCCGCCGATCCCGGACGCCCCGCGATCCTGGAGCTGATCCGCACCCACCTCAAACGGCTGCCGATGCTCGTCCCCATATGGGCCGCCCACGGTGTGCTCGTCGAAGCCGAACTGGCCCGTGCCGAAGGGACCGACACCCCCGACCACTGGTCCCGCGCAGCGACCGCCTTCGCACCGCTCCAGCGGCCCTACGAAACGGCCCAGATCCGCCACCGCTGGGCGGAATCCCTCCTCACCGTCCAGGGCGACCGCTCCTCCGCGGCCCCGCTGCTGCACGAGGCCCACGCCGCCGCGGTGAGGCTCGGGGCACGGCCGCTCACCGAGACCATCGAGCTGCTGGCCGGCCGCGCCCGCGTCCCGCTCACCGCGCCCGAGCCGACGCCCGGGCCGCAGATCCACCCCGCCGTTCTCGTCCCGGCCGCGGATGCCGTGGCGGCCGAGGGACAGGACCCGGCCGAGGCCGCCGTCGAATCCTTCGGGCTGACACCGCGCGAGCGGGACGTGCACCGGCTCGTGGCCGCCGGTCACACCAATCGAAGGATCGCCGAGGAGCTGTACATCTCGCCCAAGACGGCGAGCGTGCACGTCTCCAACATCCTTGCCAAGCTGGGGGTGGCCAGCCGCGGCGAGGCCGCTGCCCTTGCACACCGCCTCCGGCTCTACCCGGTGCGGTGACGACGGCGCGGTGACCGACGGCCCCGGTGACCGACGGCCCGGTGGACAGGCCCCGGCACGGTGCTAGCGCACCTCCAACAGCACTATCCGGTCGTCCCCCTGCTTCGGGGAGCCACGGCCGTCCGTGTTGCTGGTGACGAGCCACAGCCGGTCCTCGCCCGCGGCGAGCACGGTCCGCAGCCGGCCGTACTCCCCGTCGAGGAAGGACTGGGGCGCCGCCAGGGGTTCGTCCTCGGACGTGCCCGAGAGCGGAATGCGCCACAGCCGCTCACCGCGCAGGCCCGCCATCCAGATCGATCCGTCGGCGAAGGCGATTCCGCTCGGCGAGGCGTCTTCCGTCTTCCACTGGGCCACCGGGTCGATGAAGCCCTTCTCGCCCTGCTCGCCCTCCACCTCGGGCCAGCCGTAATTTCCGCCCGGCTCGATGCGGTTCAGCTCGTCCCAGGTGTTCTGGCCGAACTCGGCCGCCCAGAGCCGCTTCTGCCCGTCCCAGGCCAACCCCTGCACATTGCGGTGCCCGTACGAATACACCACCGAATCGGCCTCGGGATTGCCGTGCACGGGCTCGCCGTCGGGCGTCATCCGAAGGATCTTCCCGCCCAGCGACTCCTTGTCCTGGGCCAGCCCCGTGTCCCCGGTCTCGCCGGTGCCCGCGTACAGCATGCGGTCCGGGCCGAAGGCGATCCGGCCGCCGTTGTGGATGGAGCCCTTGGGGATGCCCCGCAGGATCGTGTCCGGCGCGCCCAGCTGCTGGCCGGCCGGCTTCCGCTCCTCGTACAGCATGCGGGCGATGCGGTTGTCGGACTCGGTCGTGAAGTACGCGTACACCAGGCGGTCCGCGCCGAACGTCGACGAGACGGCGAGGCCCAGCAGTCCGCCCTCACCGCCCGGCGACACCCCGGGCACGGAGCCCAGCAGGGTCTTCTTCCCGCTCTCCCCGTCGATCAGAGTGATCGTGGCGTCGTCGCGGGAGGCCACCAGCAGATCACCGCCGGGCAGGGCCGCCAGCCCCCAGGGGCTCGCCAGCCCTTCCGTGAGCGTGGAGACGACCTTCACCGAACCCTTGGCGGGGGGCAGATCCGAGGGCGTGCCGGAAGGGGAGGGAGCAGAGGCGGAGGCGGACGGCGGTGACGCGTCGCCCTCCCGTTCCCCCGGACTCCCCGAGCCCGCCTCGGACGCACAGGCTGCGGACATCAGGAGCGAGGCCGCGGCCAGCGCGGCCACCGCGCCTTTGCGGACAGCGGGGGAGAGAGCAGATCCGAACACAGCAACGATCCTTTCGACGGCCGCACCACTACTGTTCCTACACCGCAGCCCCGCCCCGGGTTCCCGATCTCCGCCAATTCTCTCGCGGCACCCTCAGTCCCACGACCCGCGTGCCCGCGGCAGCCCGGCGATCTCCGTCAGATCCGCGTCGTCGAGCTCCAACTGCGCCGCGCCCGCGTTCTCCACGGCCCACTGCTCCCGCTTCGCGCCCGGTACGGGCACCACGTGAGGCCCCTGCCGCAGCACCCACGCCAGCGCCACCTGCGCCGGAGTGGCGCCATGGCGCTCCGCGATCCGCCGGAGCCCGGACACCACCGGCTGGTTCGCGGCCATCATCTCGGCGGTGAACCGCGGGTGCCTGGCGCGCGGATCGTCCGGCTCGAAACCCTGCCCAGGCGTGAGCGTTCCCGTGAGATAGCCGTTCCCGAGCGGCATCGCGGCCAGCAGCCCCACACCCCGCGCCGTGCACCACGGCAGCAGCGACTCCAGCGCCTCCGGCGACCACACGGAGAGCTCGGCCTCCACCGCGCTGACCGGGAAGACCTGCTGCACGCGCTCCAGTTGGCGGATCGTTCCGTCGTGCAGGCGCGCGCCCGACCGGCGTGAGGCGTGCGCCCCCACCGCGCACAGACCCAGCGCCCGCACCTTCCCCGCGGTCACCAGATCGGCCATCGCTCCCCAGGTCTCCTCCACCGGCACCTCGGGGTCGGCGCGGTGCAGCTGGTACAGGTCGATCACATCGGTCTGCAGCCGCCGCAGCGAGGCGTCGCAGGCCCGCCGCACATAGCCCGGGCGCCCGTTGGCGACGATGTGCTGATCGCCCACCAGCAGCCCGCCCTTGGTGGACAGGAACGCCTCGCTCCGGCGCCCCTTGAGCGCCCGGCCCACGAGCAGCTCGTTCGTGAACGGGCCGTACATGTCCGCCGTGTCGAGCAGTCGGACGCCTGCGTCGAGCGCCGCGTGCACGGTCCTCAACGAGCGGTCGCCACGTTGTTGCGAGGTGCTGTACGCCCAGCTCATCGGCATACAGCCGAGCCCGACCGCGCCCACGGCGAGCGCCGCCGCACCGATTGTCCTGCGCTCCAACTCCCCGAACCCTCCCTCGGTCCCGCGGTCACGGGACCACACCGCACCCCAAAGTAACCTCTGCTCCCGGGCGGCTGTCGGGCAGCAGGCCCCCCACGACAGGCCCTAGCCTTCTGAGCATGACTTCGAAGACCACGACCGACGTATGGCTGCCGATTCCGGCCGATGAGATCGACGGGCTTCCCGAGGGGCTCAACTACCTCTTCTGGGACGGCGGCCAGGACTTCCCCGCGGACCCCGCCGACTGCGCCTTCTACGTCGTTCCCTATATGAAGGGCCCGCAGGTCGCGTCGCGCCCGCTCGACGCGATGCGTTCGGTACGGGTCGTGCAGACGCTCTCCGCGGGTATCGACCACGTGGAGCCCGGCCTCGGCCTTCTCCCGGCCGGTGTGCGGCTCTGCAACGCCAAGGGGGTGCACGAGGCGTCCACCGCCGAGCTGGCCCTCGCGCTGATCCTCGCCTCGCTGCGGGGCTTCCCCGGCTTCGTGCACGGCCAGGACAAGGAGGAGTGGCGGTCCGGCTTCTATCCCGCGCTCGCCGACAAGTCCGTGCTCATCGTGGGGTACGGATCGATCGGTTCGGCCATCGAGGACCGGCTCGAACCCTTCGAGTGCGCGCGGGTGGCGCGCGTCGCGCGCTCTGCGCGGACGACAGGGCGCGGTCCCGTACACGCGCTCGGTGACCTGCCCACGCTGCTGCCCGAGGCCGACATCGTCATTCTGTCCACCCCGCTGAACGCGTCCACACAAGGGCTGGTGGGGGCGGAGTTCCTCAAGGCGATGCGGGACGGCGCACTCCTCGTCAACGTGGCCAGGGGACAAGTGGTGGACACCCAGGCACTGTTGTCCGAACTCGAGTGCGGTCGGCTGCGCGCCGCGCTCGATGTCACCGACCCGGAACCCCTGCCCGCCGGTCATCCTCTCTGGCATGCTCCCCATGTCCTGATCACTCCTCATGTGGGCGGCAGCACGTCGGCGTTCCTGCCCAGGGCCAAGCGTCTGCTGGCAGGGCAGCTCACCCGCTTCGCCACGGGCGAGCCGGTGCGGAACGTCGTACTCACCACCGGCTGAACACGCTCCGGAGTACGTTCATCGCAGCGGGTTCCCGCAATGCCGCAGGTCGTCACGGAGAGTAGAGGAAGTATGTCCCTGAGTGACGGGTCTGGTGTATCGTCCAGAGCGGGGGGCTGCGTCGTGGAAGGGGCGACGCGGGGGAGGAAGTAGAACGCGAGGGGGCGACGGGCGATGTGCGGCCAATGGAGAGACGATCCGACGCGGCAGGGCGAGCAACGGCGGTCATCGGTACTGACGCCGGACAGGACTCGACCCCGCCCACAACCACGACGGGCAGCGGGCCGGACACCGGGGGTGCCGGACGCGATCCGGGGAGTTCCACGGTGAGTACGGTCGGGGCCCCGATCTCCCGGCAGTCGGTCGCGGGGGAGAGCTCGGGGCTGCGCTCCCAGATCGCCCTCGCCGCGGTCTGCGCCGGATATGCCCTCGGCGCGGCCGTCGGCTGGGGCTCACCACAAGTCGCCCTTTTCATGGGTGATTTCGGGCTCAGTATCGCCGCCCTGGTCGCGGCACTCTCCTGCTTCCTCTACGCGCGGGCCGGCACCAGCCGTCTGCGGCCCGCCTGGCTCCTGTTCTCGCTCTCCTCGCTGATGGCCGCCTGCGGCAACGCGGTCTGGGGGTGGTACGAAGTGGTGCTGGAACTCCCCGTGCCCACCCCGTCCCTCGCCGATCTCTTCTTCCTCTGCTTCGCGCCGCCCGCCATCGTCGGGCTGCTCGTCCTCGCCAAGCGTCCGGTCACCCGGGCGGGCTGGGTGTGCCTGGCGCTGGACTCCTGGCTGATCGGCGGATCGCTGCTGACGCTCTCCTGGAGCCTCGCCCTCGCCCACACGGCCCACGCCGCCGACCCGCAGGGCGAGAGCGTGGCCAGGGCCGCGCTCTCCCTCGCCTATCCGCTGCTCGACATCGTGCTGGTCTCCATGGTGCTCGCGCTGCACTTCCGGCGGTCCAACGTCAACCGCTCCGCGGTGAACACGGCCATCGCCGCGCTCGCCCTGACCGTCCTGTGCGACACCGTCTTCACCTCACCGCTGCTCCGCTCGACCTACCACTCCGGCCAGTTGCTCGACGCGGGCTGGTTCACCGGCTCGCTGCTCCTCGCGTACGCCCCCTGGGGCGCGCGCCGCCGCGATGCCGAGGCCGCCAGGCCCGGCTCGACCGCGACGCGCACCATCAGCCGCCCCATCGCCGGCTCGCTGGCCGCGCTGACGCCCTATCTGGCCGCGGCCGTCTGCACCCTGGGGATCCTCTACAACGTGGTCGAGGGGCGCCGGGTCGACCGCGTGGTGATCTTCACCGGATGCACGGTCGTGCTCGCGCTGGTCGTCCGGCAGGGCATCATGCTCCTCGACAACATCTCGCTCACCCAGGAGCTGGCGCAGAAGGAGAACCACTTCCGCTCGCTGGTGCAGGGGTCGAGCGACGTGATCATGATCGCCGCACCCACCGGCATACTGCGCTACGTCAGCCCCGCGGCGGCGGGCGTGTACGGGCGCGAGGCGGACGATCTCGTCGGCTCCGAGCTGGCCTCGATCATCCATTCCGAAGACCTCGGCCGGGTGGTCCACGAGGTGCGGCGCTTCCTTGCCGCGTCGCCCCACGAGGAGCCCACCACTCGCATCGAGTGCCGTTTCAGGTCGGGCACCGGTGAGTGGCTCAACGTCGAGTCCACCGTCAACCGGCACCAGGGCGGCCTGCTCCTGAACAGCCGGGACGTCACCGAGCGGGTCAGGCTCCAGGCCCAGTTGCAGCACAACGCCGAGCACGACCCGCTGACCGACCTGCCCAACCGCGCGCTCTTCACCGACCGGGTCCGCCAGGCGCTCGGCGGCCGGCGCTCGGGCGACTCGGGCACCGCCGTCCTGTTCATCGATCTCGACGGCTTCAAGGCGGTCAACGACACCATCGGCCACCAGGCCGGTGACGAACTCCTCGTCCAGGCCGCCCGCCGCCTCGCCGACTCCGTGCGGACCGGGGACACCGCGGCCCGCCTCGGCGGCGACGAGTTCGCCGCCCTCATCGTCGGCGACGGCACCCGCGACCAGGGCGCCCGCGAATACCAGGTGCACGAGATCGCCGACCGGCTGCGCCTCACGCTCTCCCAGCCGTACCGCATCGGGGCCAGCGAGGTCCGGGTGGCCGCCTCCATCGGCGTCGCGTTCGCGGAGCCCGGCATCACCCCCACCGACCTCATGCGCAACGCGGACCTCGCCATGTACCGCGCCAAGGCCGGCGGCAAGGACCGGGTCGAGCTGTACGCCCCGCAGATGCAGGCCGATGTCGTACGCCGCTCCGAGCTGGCCGCCCGGCTGCGTACGGCCCTGCGGGACGGTGAGTTCGCGTTGCTGCACCAGCCCGTCGTCCATCTCGGCAGCGGCACGGTCGCCGCCGTCGCGGCGCAGGCGCGCTGGCGCTCGGCGCAGGGGATCCTCTTCACCCCGGCCGAATTCCTCCGGGTCTCCGACGACACCGACCGCACCGCCGAGCTCGGCCGCTGGCTCCTGGAGGCGGCCGTCGAGCAGGCCGCCGACCGGGCCAGGGCCGGACACCCGGTCTCCGTCTCGGTGCGCCTCTCCGCCGGACGGCTGCTCGACCGGTCCCAGCCCTTCGGGTCCATCGAAGCGCTCCTGACGCGGCACGGCCTGCCCTCGGGCGCGCTGATGATCGAGGTCGCCGACAGCGACCCGCGCATCTCCTTCGACGACCTGGAACAGCGCCTGGTCGCGCTGCGCCGCCTGGGCGTACGGATCGCGCTCGACGGCTTCGGCAGCGGTTACGCGGCGATCAACGCCCTGCGCAGGCTCCCCATCGACGTGCTGAAGCTGGACCGCGGGCTCGTCGAGGGGGTCGTGGAGTCCGCCAGGCTCCACAAGATCACCAGCGGGCTGCTGCGCATCGCCTGCGATCTCGGCATGCAGTCCGTGGCCGACGGCGTCGACGTGCCGGAACAGGTCCTCGCGCTCCGCGCCATGGGCTGTACGCACGGCCAGGGGATGGCCTTCTCCGGACCGCTCGACGAGTACCGGCTGCGCCGGGCCCTGGTCAGGGGAGAGTTCCCCGTACCGGGCAGTCCCGCCGCTCAGCCCGTCCTGACGGGCGGCTCGATTCCCCTCCTGACTGGCTCACATGCTGAGACGCCCGTCCCACCCACTTGACACCGTGCGCGTGCCGGAGAGAGGGTCAATGCCATGCGCACCCGAATTCTCGTACTTGGAAAGCGCGTCGGCTGAAGCAGAGTTCCGCAACGACACTCTGCAGACCGCACCGGCGCGCTCCCCTCGCTTGCCTCACGGCACGAGGGGTTTTTTGTTGCACTGGCACTCCCCAAAACCCCGCAAAAACCCTCAGCTTCGAGAAGAGAATGCCGATGACCGAGCAGGCCACCGGGGCCCACCACCCGCAGCCGCGGGCCCGTCACAACGGACCGTCGTCCGCCACCGTCGAGCACGTCACGGGCGCTCAGGCCCTCATCCGTTCTCTCGAGGAAGTCGGGGCCGACACCGTATTCGGCCTCCCCGGCGGTTGCATCCTTCCGGCGTACGACCCGCTGATGGACTCCACCCGGGTCCGCCACATCCTGGTCCGCCACGAGCAGGGTGCCGGTCACGCGGCCACCGGGTACGCGCAGGCCACCGGCAAGGTCGGTGTCTGCATGGTCACCTCGGGCCCCGGCGCCACCAACCTGGTCACCCCGATCGCCGACGCGCACATGGACTCCGTGCCGCTCGTCGCGATCACCGGCCAGGTCGCCTCGAAGGCGATCGGCACGGACGCCTTCCAGGAAGCCGACATCTGCGGCATCACGATGCCGGTCACCAAGCACAACTTCCTCGTCACCAAGGCCGAGGACATCCCGCACACCATCGCCGAGGCGTTCCACATCGCGTCCACCGGCCGTCCGGGGCCGGTCCTCGTCGACATCGCCAAGGACGCCCTCCAGGCGCGGACGACCTTCAGCTGGCCGCCCACCCAGGACCTGCCGGGCTACCGCCCCGTGACCAAGCCGCACGCCAAGCAGATCCGCGAGGCGGCCAAGCTCATCACGCAGGCCAAGCGCCCCGTGCTGTACGTCGGCGGGGGTGTCATCAAGGCGGGGGCCACCGCCGAGCTCAAGGTCCTCGCCGAGCTCACCGGAGCGCCCGTCACCACCACGCTGATGGCGCTCGGCGCGTTCCCCGACAGCCACCCGCTGCACGTGGGAATGCCGGGCATGCACGGTGCGGTCACCGCCGTCACCGCGCTGCAGAAGGCCGACCTGATCGTCGCCCTCGGAGCCCGCTTCGACGACCGCGTCACCGGCAAGCTGGACAGCTTCGCCCCGTACGCCAAGATCGTCCACGCCGACATCGACCCGGCCGAGATCGGCAAGAACCGCGCCGCGGACGTGCCGATCGTCGGGGACGCCCGCGAGGTCCTGGCCGACCTCGTCCAGGCCGTCCAGGCCGAGCACACCGAGGGCAACACCGGTGACTACGAGGCGTGGTGGAAGGACCTCAACCGCTGGCGCGACACCTACCCGCTCGGCTACGACCTGCCGGAGGACGGCAGTCTCTCCCCGCAGCAGGTCATCCAGCGGGTCGGTCAGCTCGCCCCCGAGGGCACGATCTTCGCCGCGGGCGTCGGGCAGCACCAGATGTGGGCCGCCCACTTCATCGACTACGAGAAGCCCGCCACCTGGCTGAACAGCGGCGGCGCCGGAACGATGGGGTACGCGGTCCCGGCCGCCATGGGCGCCAAGGCCGGCAGGCCCGACCGTACGGTCTGGGCGATCGACGGCGACGGCTGCTTCCAGATGACCAATCAGGAACTCACCACCTGCGCGCTCAACAACATCCCGATCAAGGTCGCGATCATCAACAACGGCGCGCTCGGGATGGTCCGCCAGTGGCAGACCCTCTTCTACAACCAGCGGTACTCCAACACCGTGCTGCACTCCGGCGCCGACACCGAGGGCGCTCCGGCGAAGGGCACCCGGGTGCCGGACTTCGTCAAGCTGTCCGAGGCCATGGGCTGCTACGCGATCCGCTGCGAGGACCCGGCCGACCTGGACAAGGTCATCGAAGAGGCCAACTCCATCAACGACCGCCCCGTCGTGATCGACTTCATCGTCCACGAGGACGCCATGGTGTACCCGATGGTCGCCGCAGGCACGTCCAACGACGAGGTCATGGCCGCCCGCGGTGTCCGCCCCGACTTCGGCGACAACGAAGACGACTGAGAGACAGAGAGAGACCGACTCCATGTCCACGAAGCACACACTCTCCGTCCTGGTCGAGAACAAGCCGGGTGTCCTCGCCCGGATCACGGCTCTGTTCTCCCGGCGCGGCTTCAATATCGACTCACTCGCGGTCGGTACCACCGAGCACCCCGACATCTCCCGCATCACCATCGTCGTGAATGTCGAGGACCTGCCACTGGAGCAGGTGACCAAGCAGCTCAACAAGCTGGTCAACGTACTGAAGATCGTCGAACTCGAGCCCGCCGCTGCGATCCAGCGCGAGCTCGTCCTGGTGAAGGTCCGCGCAGACAACGAGACCCGCTCCCAGATCGTCGAGATCGTTCAGCTGTTCCGCGCCAAGACCGTGGACGTCTCCCCGGAGGCCGTCACGATCGAGGCGACAGGAGGAGCCGACAAGCTGGAGGCCATGCTCAAGATGCTGGAGCAGTTCGGCATCAAGGAGCTCGTCCAGTCCGGCACCATCGCCATAGGGCGGGGTTCCCGGTCGATCACCGACCGCTCCCTGCGCGCGCTCGACCGCTCGGCGTAGGAACCGGCGGCCCAGCCGCCGCCCCGCCGCTCGCATGGCGAGACCCGACAACGTAATCGACGCACCCCGCCGTACGGTGGGACGCAACACCTGCACACCAAGGAGAAGACCCAGTGGCCGAGCTGTTCTACGACGACGATGCCGACCTGTCCATCATCCAGGGCCGCAAGGTCGCGGTCATCGGCTACGGCAGCCAGGGCCACGCCCACGCGCTGTCGCTCCGTGACTCCGGCGTCGACGTCCGCGTCGGTCTGCACGAGGGCTCGAAGTCCAAGGCCAAGGCCGAGGAGCAGGGCCTGCGCGTGGTGACGCCCTCCGAGGCCGCCGCCGAGGCCGACGTCATCATGATCCTCGTCCCGGACCCGATCCAGGCCCAGGTCTACGAGGAGTCCATCAAGGACAACCTCAAGGACGGCGACGCGCTCTTCTTCGGCCACGGCCTGAACATCCGCTTCGGCTTCATCAAGCCGCCGGCCAACGTCGACGTCTGCATGGTCGCCCCCAAGGGCCCGGGCCACCTGGTCCGCCGTCAGTACGAGGAGGGCCGCGGCGTTCCGTGCATCGTGGCCGTCGAGCAGGACGCCACCGGCAAGGGCCTGGCCCTCGCCCTCTCGTACGCGAAGGGCATCGGCGGTACCCGCGCCGGCGTCATCAAGACGACCTTCACCGAGGAGACCGAGACCGACCTGTTCGGTGAGCAGGCCGTCCTCTGTGGTGGCACCGCCGCCCTGGTCAAGGCCGGTTTCGAGACCCTGACCGAGGCCGGCTACCAGCCGGAGATCGCGTACTTCGAGTGCCTCCACGAGCTGAAGCTCATCGTGGACCTCATGTACGAGGGCGGCCTGGAGAAGATGCGCTGGTCCATCTCGGAGACCGCCGAGTGGGGCGACTACGTCACCGGCCCGCGCATCATCACGGACGCCACCAAGGCCGAGATGAAGAAGGTCCTCACCGAGATCCAGGACGGCACCTTCGCCAACGCCTGGATGGCTGAGTACCACAACGGTCTGCCCAAGTACAACGAGTACAAGAAGGCCGACAGCGACCACCTGCTGGAGACCACCGGCCGTGAGCTGCGCAAGCTCATGAGCTGGGTGAACGACGAGGACGCGTAAGTCCTCCGCCGCGGGGGCGGGCCCTTGGCCCGCCCCCGCGGCACACCGCCCGTCTCGCCGTCCGTGTCACTGCGGCCGGAGGAGGTGCAAGCGGCTGCACCGAACGTGTGTACAAGTCGTCCACCCTCGTGTGGGTGATCCTTCCACCGGGGCGCATTACGTGTCCCGTTGCATGACTACACTTCTCAACACATACACGCGTCAGGGCCCACAGTGTCGTGCGTCTCCACGCGGCTAGCCCCTCCACCGCCTGCGGCCGTCGGGACGGCCGTCCGCACTGGACATGTGAGGACTCTCGTGAGCTCGAAACCTGTCGTACTCATCGCTGAAGAGCTGTCGCCCGCCACGGTTGACGCTCTGGGTCCGGATTTCGAGATCCGGCACTGCAACGGCGCGGACCGCGCCGAGCTTCTCCCCGCGATCGCCGATGTCGACGCCATCCTGGTGCGCTCCGCCACCAAGGTCGACGCCGAAGCCATCGCCGCCGCGAAGAAGCTGCGGGTCGTCGCCCGCGCCGGAGTCGGCCTGGACAACGTCGACGTCTCCTCGGCCACCAAGGCCGGCGTGATGGTCGTCAACGCCCCGACCTCCAACATCGTCACCGCCGCCGAGCTCGCCTGTGGCCTGCTCGTCGCCACGGCGCGCAACATCCCGCAGGCCAACACCGCCCTGAAGAACGGCGAGTGGAAGCGCTCCAAGTACACGGGCGTCGAGCTCAGCGAGAAGGTCCTCGGCGTCGTCGGTCTCGGCCGCATCGGCGTCCTGGTCGCGCAGCGCATGTCGGCCTTCGGCATGAAGATCGTCGCGTACGACCCCTACGTGCAGCCCGCGCGTGCCGCGCAGATGGGCGTCAAGCTCCTCGCCCTCGACGAGCTGCTCGAGGTCGCCGACTTCATCACGGTGCACCTGCCCAAGACGCCGGAGACTCTCGGTCTCATCGGCGACGAGGCGCTGCACAAGGTGAAGCCCTCGGTGCGCATCGTCAACGCCGCCCGCGGTGGCATCGTCGACGAGGAGGCGCTCGCCTCCGCCCTCAAGGAGGGCCGCGTCGCCGGCGCCGGTCTGGACGTGTACACGAAGGAGCCCTGCACGGACTCCCCGCTGTTCCAGTTCGACCAGGTCGTCTGCACCCCGCACCTCGGCGCCTCCACCGACGAGGCCCAGGAGAAGGCGGGCATCGCGGTCGCCAAGTCCGTGCGTCTGGCCCTCGCCGGTGAGCTCGTGCCGGACGCGGTGAACGTCCAGGGCGGCGTCATCGCCGAGGACGTCCGTCCCGGACTGCCGCTCGCCGAGAAGCTCGGCCGGATCTTCACCGCGCTCGCGGGCGAGGTCGCGGCCCGGCTCGACGTCGAGGTGTACGGCGAGATCACCCAGCACGACGTGAAGGTGCTCGAACTCTCCGCGCTCAAGGGCGTGTTCGAGGACGTCGTCGACGAGACCGTGAGCTACGTCAACGCCCCGCTCTTCGCGCAGGAGCGCGGTGTCGAGGTCCGCCTCACCACCAGCTCCGAGTCGCCGGACCACCGCAACGTGGTGACCGTCCGCGGCACGCTGTCGAGCGGCGAGGAGGTCGCGGTCTCCGGCACGCTGGCCGGCCCCAAGCACCTCCAGAAGATCGTGGCCGTCGGCGAGTACGACGTCGACCTGGCACTCGCCGACCACATGGTCGTGCTGCGCTACGAGGACCGTCCGGGTGTCGTGGGCGCGGTCGGACGCATCCTCGGTGAGGCCGGTCTCAACATCGCGGGCATGCAGGTCTCGCGGGCGGACGCGGGCGGCGAGGCGCTCGTCGTCCTCACCGTCGACGACACCGTCCCGCAGTCGGTGCTCACCGAGATCTCCGAGGAGATCGGCGCCGCCTCGGCCCGTTCGGTGAACCTCACCGACTGATCCTCCGCTGCTCACACGCCGTACCCGGCCTGCGCACGCCCCTCTGATACGGGTGTCCGCAGGCCGGGTACGGTGCGTTTCGGGGGACACCGTGGGGAAGGGGTACGCCCCGTGTCGTCCTCGCCCCATGCCGGGCTCGCGGGGGCCGGCCTTATCCAAACGAAAGACCCTGAGGTGACAGCGCCCGGACCTGAGGAAGCGAGCGGCACGAGCTACGGAGGCAGGACATGGAGCGTGTGGTGCGGGGATTCTGGGGTCCCCGGCAGGAGTCCGCGGAGGCGCTCGCCCGGCGCTGGAAGCAGACGCTCGACCGGCTCGCGGGGCTGCTGCCCGAGGCATGCGCCGGCGAGGGGAGCGAGGGGGCCTGGCACACCGTGCCGGGTACCGGACCCGCCACCGCCCTGCGGCCCGACGAGGGCTCCCTGCTCGCCGCCGTTCGCGCCGCGCAGGCGGCGGACGGCTGGTCGGACCGTACGGGCACCAGCACGCAGTTCGTCGCGGCGGGGGCGCCCGGTTGGAGGGCCGAGGCCGGCGGGCGGGCCGGCGGCACCTCGGAGTTCCTGCTCCAGACGGTCGTGATCGGTATCAGCTCGCCGGACGGCGCCCAGGTGCCGGACGCCGCGCTCCTGACCGCGGTCGCCGAGGTGTGGGAGGCCGACTTCGGGGGCGTGAGCGACGACGACGTGCTCGACGCCCTGGCGGACGGCGGCGGGTTCGCTCCCGACGAGCCGTCCGTCGGCTGGATCGGCTACCTCTCCTCGGC
Source organism: Streptomyces sp. NBC_00234 (assembly GCF_036195325.1). Lineage (NCBI taxonomy): Bacteria > Bacillati > Actinomycetota > Actinomycetes > Kitasatosporales > Streptomycetaceae > Streptomyces > Streptomyces sp. NBC_00234. The sequence continues at coordinate 5,738,380 of NZ_CP108101.1, forward strand.
CCGTGCGGCCCTGTTGCCGGACGACCTCACGGGCGTCCGCAAGGAGGTGGGCTCCCAGGGAGTGCTGCTGGACATCGCCGCGCCCGGTGACGCCGCGGCGGTGCTCCGGGCCAACCTGCGGCTGCGCGGGGCGGGGGCGCTCCGGGCGCTGCCGCGCCCGATGGACCGGGCCGCGCTGTGAGCGCCAGGGCCGGGGAGGAGTTCGACACCGTACGCGCGGTGGCGGACGTCGACGCGCTGCTCGCCGGGCCGGTCCCGGCCGCCGGGCCGACCGTCGCCGAGGGGGAGCCGGCCACGGGGGAGTGGACCGCGACCGGAGGCGAGGGGTTCCGGATCGTCCCGCTGTGGGAGGGTGACTCGCTCACCGGGGTGTACGAGCCCGAGTGGAACGAGGCGGTGGAGGCCGCCGAAGGCCATCTCGCCGCTCTCGTACGGGAATTGGATGCCCGCTGGGGTGCTCACCGGCGGGTGGCCATGCATGTGCCGCTGTTCCGGAAGCAGCGGCGGGAGCCCATGCCGCCGCTGTTCGACGCACTGCTGGCGGAGGACTGCTACGGAGACCTGACGGTGTGGGGGCCGGTGTCCGCCGACGGGCCGCAGGCCGCGCGGCGCTGGGTCGCGGTGAGTGCCGGGCACAGCGACGGCGACGCGCCCGTGGTCATGGTGGCCGCCGTCACCGACCGTCCGGTGGTCGAACTGCCGGAGGAGGACGGATAGGGCCTGCCCGTCACAGCCGCGCCGCTTTCAGCGCCATGTGCAGCAGGAGCCGGTCCTCGCCGTCGTTCAGATCGAGTCCGGTGAGCTGGTGGACGCGGGAGAGCCGGTAGTAGAGCGTCTGGCGGTGGATGCCCAGCTCGGCGGCCGTCCGGCCGGCCTGGCCCGCGCAGTCGAGGAACACCTCGGCGGTGCGGGCCAGTTCGGTGTGCGGCGCGGTCAGCAGCGTGCTCACCGCGGGGTCGGGGGCGGTGCGGGGGAGCGAGGCCAGCAGACGGTACGGGCCGATGGCCCGCCAGTCGGCGACCCTGCCGAAGCGGGTCTCGGCCGTGGCGGCGCGGGCCGCCGACACGGCCTCGTGCCAGGAGACGGCCAGCTCCGCCAGGCCCCGGCGGGGGACCGCGATCCCGGCGGTGGCGTCCGGGCCCGCAGCCGAGCGCAGCCGGTCCGCGGCCGTCGTCGCGGGGTCCAGGACATCGGACGAGCGCAGCCTGATCAGCGCGGCCAGGGAGACGGTGCCCGAGCCGGGCGCGGCTTCCGGAGCCTGCGCGACAGCCGCCGCCCCGGCCGGGTACGCGACCGTGGACAGGGCCGCCGCCGACGGCACCGTACCCACCGAGGGCGAATCGTCGGCCCACGGGCTCACGCACACCACGGTGTGCAGACCGTCCGCGTAGGGGCCGAGCGCCTCGCGCAGCGCGGCGACCGCCATGTCGCGCTGCCAGCCCCGGCCCGCCGTGAGCACCGCACCGAACTCCCGGGACAGGTCCGTGCCCGCCCGCGCCTCGTCGGAGAGCAGTCCCCCGATCCGCGAGGCCACGTCCATCGCCGCCGCCAGCTGGTCGTCGGTCGGCCCGGGATCCGCGTCGAGCAGCCACACGTAACCGAGCACGACACCCCGATGGCGTACGGGAAGGCAGATCCGGCCGCGGAACACACCGGCCTCCGGGGCGGCCGGAATCCGGACCGGGCCGGTGGCCCTGGCGATGCCGAAGCCCTCGAACCAGGCCCGGACCGCCGGTGTGGAGCGGCGGGTCAGGATGGACCGGGTGCGGACCGGGTCCATGGCCGTGTCGTCGTCGCTGTCGTGGGCGCCGAAAGCGACCAGGCCGAAATCCCGGTTCTCCAGGGTCGCCGGGGCGCCGAGCAGTGCCGAGATCTCGTCGACCAGCTCCTGGTAATCGCCTTTCACCCGCTCATTCTCGCACCCTTCAGACAGATGTCTGAGGTGGCGGCCACGGATGCGTGACAGCTGTCGATGGCACAGGATCGGAGACATCCTTAGATTTCACGGTGGTTCTCCGTGCTGTACCGGTCCGTGTCACTTCGTACCCCTACAGCCTCGTTCGTTTCATCCCGTGGAGGTGCCCCGTGCTGGGTCCCGTGATTCTCGCCGCGTCCCGCAGCGACAAGATGCGTCGTTTCATCTCGGCAGCGCCGGGCACCAAGCAGGTCGTCGACCGGTTCATCGCCGGTGAGACCGTCGAGCAGGTCGTCCCGATCGTCAAGGACGCCACGGGCAAGGGCCTGGAGGTCACCCTCGACGTCGTGGGTGAGGACATCACCACCCCCGAGCAGGCCGCCGCCGCGCGCGACGCCTACCTGGAGCTGATCGGCCGGCTCAAGGAGCTGGGCCTCGGCACCCGCGCCGAGATGTCCGTCAAGCTGTCGATGTTCGGCCAGGCGCTGGACGGGGGCCACGAGCTGGCCCTCGCCAACGTGCGCCCCGTCGTCGAGGCCGCAGCGGCGATCGGCACCACGGTCACCCTGGACGCCGAGGACCACACGACCCTCGACTCGATGTTCACCATCCACGAGGAGCTGCGGAAGGACTTCCCGCAGACCGGCTGTGTGATCCAGGCGTACCTGTTCCGCACCGAGGACGACGCCCGCCGCCTGGCCGCCGCCGGCAGCCGCGTCCGCATCGTGAAGGGCGCCTACAAGGAGCCCGCCTCCGTCGCGTACCAGGACAAGTCGGAGATCGACAAGGCGTTCGTCCGCATCATCAAGATCCTGATGGACGGCGCGGGCTACCCGATGATCGGGTCCCACGACCCCCGCCTCATCGCCATCACCCAGGAGCTCGCCCGCAAGGCCGGGCGCAAACTGGACGAGTACGAGTTCCAGATGCTGTACGGCATCCGCAGCGACGAGCAGATCCGGCTCGCGGCCGAGGGCCACCGCATGCGCGTCTACACGGCGTACGGCACCGACTGGTACGGCTACTTCATGCGCCGTCTCGCGGAGAAGCCGGCCAACCTCCTGTTCTTCGGCCGCTCCATCCTCACCAAGGGCTGACCTGCCCGGCTGACCCCCACCCCCTGACACAAGGAGACAAGGCACTCATGGACGCTGTTACCCAGGTCCCCGCGCCGGTCAACGAGCCGGTCCGCTCCTACGCCCCCGGCTCCGCCGAGCGCGCCCGCCTCGAGGTGAAGCTCAAGGAGCTCGCCGAGAACCCGATCGACCTGCCGATGACCATCGGCGGGGAGAAGCGGATGGGTGGCGGCGAGCGCTTCGACGTCGTGCAGCCGCACAACCACAAGGCCGTCCTCGGTACCTTCGCCGGTGCCACGGAGCAGGACGCGCAGGACGCGATCGACGCCGCCCTCGCCGCCGCCCCGGCGTGGCGCGCGATGTCCTTCGACGACCGCGCCGCGATCATCCTGCGCGCCGCCGAGCTGCTCGCCGGCCCCTGGCGCGAGACGCTGGCCGCCTCGACGATGCTCGGCCAGTCGAAGACCGCGCAGCAGGCCGAGATCGACACCCCCTGCGAGCTCGTCGACTTCTGGCGCTTCAACGTGCACTACGCGCGCCAGATCCTCGCCGAGCAGCCCCCGGCCAACTCGCCGGGCGTGTGGAACCGCATGGACCACCGCCCGCTGGAGGGCTTCGTCTACGCGATCACGCCGTTCAACTTCACGGCCATCGCGGGCAACCTGCCCACCGCCCCCGCCCTCATGGGCAACGTGGTGGTCTGGAAGCCGTCCCCCACGCAGACCCACGCCGCCGTGCTGCTGATGCAGCTCCTGGAGGAGGCCGGTCTGCCGAAGGGCGTCATCAACCTGGTGACCGGCGACGGCATCGCCGTCTCCGAGGTGGCCCTGAACCACCGCGATCTGGCCGGTATCCACTTCACCGGATCGACCCCGACCTTCCAGCACCTGTGGAAGACCGTCGGCAACAACATCGCCAACTACCGGACGTACCCGCGTCTGGTCGGCGAGACCGGCGGCAAGGACTTCGTCGTCGCCCACCCGAGCGCCGACCCGGCCATCCTGAAGACCGCGCTGACCCGTGGCTCCTTCGAGTACCAGGGCCAGAAGTGCTCGGCGTCCTCGCGTGCGTACGTGCCGGCCTCCATCTGGAACTCCGGTTTCAAGGAGGCGTTCGCGGCCGAGGTCGACGGCATCACCATGGGTGACGTCACCGACCTGTCGAACTTCATCGGCGCCGTGATCGACGAGCGTTCCTTCGCGAAGAACAAGGCCGCGATCGACCGTGCCGCGGCGGACCCGAGCTGCACGATCGTCGCGGGCGGCACCTACGACGACTCGGTCGGCTACTTCGTCCGCCCGACGGTCATCGAGTGCGCGGACCCGTCGAACGAGGTCTTCACGACCGAGTACTTCGGTCCGATCCTCGCGATCCACGTCTACGAGGACGACGCGTACGACGAGATGCTGGCCCAGATGGAGTCCGTGTCGGACTACGCCCTGACCGGCTCCGTCATCGCGGGCGACCGTGCCGCCGCGGCCCACACGATGGAGAAGCTGCGCTACGCCGCGGGCAACTTCTACATCAACGACAAGTCGACCGGTGCCGTCGTCGGCCAGCAGCCCTTCGGTGGCGGCCGTGCCTCGGGTACGAACGACAAGGCCGGTGCGCCGCAGAACCTGCAGCGCTGGACGCTGACCCGCGCCATCAAGGAGACGCTGGTCCCGCCGACCGACTACACCTACCCGCACCAGGGCTGACGCCCCCGGGGCGCCGCACCGGCGCCCCGCCACGAGTCCCGCCCCCCGCCCGGCCCCCCAGCCGGCCGGGGGGCGGTTTCCATGTGCGCCCCGGTCTCCGCGACCGCCTGGTTCCGGCCACGCACCCTTGCGGCTTAGGTAATGCGCATGTCAAATTCCTTGCTCGGTACGTACGTCCCCACACGTCATCCGAGAAGGAGTTCCCCCCATGAGACGCACCCTTCGTGCGCGCATCGGCGTTTCCCTGCTCGTCGGCGCGACCCTCGGCCTCGGCGCGACCCCCGCCGGGGCCGAGCCCGTTCCCACCGCAAGTGCCAGTGCCGTCCCCGCCCCGGCCGCGTACGCCCTGGACGCCACGCTGGAGCGGCAGCTCGGAGCCGAGAGCGCGGGCACCTACCTCGACGCGAAGACCGGCGGTCTCGTCGTCACCGTCACGACCGACCGCGCCGCCGAGCGGGCCCGTGCTGCCGGCGCCACCGTGCGCCGGGTCACCCGCAGCGCGGCGGAGCTCGACGCCGCGATGGACGCCCTGGAGGCCGGGGCGAAGATCACCGGCACCTCCTGGGGCGTCGACCCCCGCACCAACCAGGTCGCCGTGGAGGCCGACGAGTCGGTCTCCGCACGGGACATGGCCCGCGTCAGGGCCGTCGCGAACCGGCTCGACGGAGCCGTACGCATCGCCAGGGTGCCCGGGGTCTTCCACCGCGAGGTCGCGGGCGGCGGCGCCATCTACGGCGGCGGGAGCCGCTGTTCGGCCGCGTTCAACGTGACGAAGAACAGCGTCCGGTACTTCGTGACCGCGGGGCACTGCACCAACATCTCCGCCAACTGGTCCGCGAGTTCGGGCGGAGCGGTGATCGGCGTCCGCGAGGGCACCAGCTTCCCGACCAACGACTACGGCATCGTCCGGTACACCGACGGCTCCGCGCCCGCCGGGAACGTCGACCTCTACAACGGCAGCTTCCAGGACATCGCCTCCGCCGCCGACGCGGTCGTGGGCCAGGCCCTCAAGAAGAGCGGCTCCACCACGAAGGTGACCAGCGGCACCGTCACCGCGGTCAACGTGACCGTCAACTACGGTGACGGCCCCGTCTACAACATGGTCCGCACCACCGCCTGCTCGGCCGGCGGCGACAGCGGCGGCGCGCACTTCGCCGGTTCCGTCGCCCTCGGCATCCACTCGGGCAGCTCCGGCTGCACCGGCACCAGCGGCTCCGCCATCCACCAGCCGGTCAAGGAGGCCCTGGCCGCGTACGGCGTCACCGTGTACTGACCCGTCCGGCGCCCCCTGCCCGGCGGGGACCGCCGGGCAGGGGGCGCGCCTGGCAGGCTGGGTCCATGACCCGTCCGGCCGCACTGCACACCGCGCACACCCACGAGCTGGCCCCGCCCCTTCTCGACGCCGTCCGGGCGTTCCTGGACACGGCCTTCGAAGGGGACTTCGGCAACGAGGACTGGGACCACACCCTGGGCGGCGTCCACGTCCTCGTGCGCGGGGACGGCGGCGAACTCCTCGCCCACGGCGCCGTCGTCCAGCGGCGGGTGCTGCACGCGGACCGCTCGTACCGCGTCGGACACGTCGAGGGCGTGGCCGTCCGCGCCGACCGGCGGCGCGAAGGTCTCGGAAGCCGGGTGACGGCCGCGCTGGAGGGCGTCGTCGACCGGGCGTACGCCTTCGGGACGCTGTCCGCCTCCGCGGCGGGGGCCGGGCTGTACGCGTCCCGCGGCTGGGAGGTCTGGCGGGGGAGTATCGCCGCCCTGGGCCCCCGGGGGACGGTGCCGCTGCCGGACGAGGAGGGCAGCACCTACGTACGCGGCGGTCCGGACCCCCGCGCGGGGGCGCTGGTCTTCGACTGGCGCGACGGGGACGTCCTCTGACCTGCGCACCAGAACGCCGGCACCCCCGAAGGCGCACTAGAGTGCCCCGGCGTCCAGGGCCGTCCACACCGACGGGTACAAGGGGCGGAAGCCCAGCTCGTCGCGGATCTTCCGGGTGGACGTGAGGCCGTACCAGGGGTCCGGGTCCGTCCCGCCGACCGGTTCGCCGGGGAGCGGCACGCCGTTGAGCCGGTAGAGGTCCACCGTCGTCACCGGCGCGTCGTCGGACACGTTGTAGCGGCGCCCGGCGATCCCCGGGGCGAACAGCAGCCGCAGCAGGCCCTGGGCGACATCCGCGTGGTGCACCATTGCCAGACGCCGCGTGGCGGGCCAGGTGCCCACCCACCGCATCGCGTCCGCGAGGTGCGAGTCGCCCTCCCCGTAGACGAACGGCAGCACGGCCACCCGTACGTCGAGCCCGTGGTCGCGGTGCAGGGCCAGCAGCCCCGCCTCCGCCTCCGCCTTCGACCGGGGATACACACCCCACAGGAATCCGCCGGGCACCGACTCGTCCTCCTCCGTCAGCGGCCTGCCGCGCCCCACGCCGTACGAGAGGTTCGTGGAGACCTGGACGAACCGGCCGGTGCCCGCCTCCACCGCCGCCCGTCCCAGCGCCAGGGCCGCGTCCCGGTTCACCGACCACATCTCGTCGTCCGGCACCCCGCGGAAGGCCGCCGCGATGTTCACGACCGCGTCCGTACCCGCCAGCGCCTTGTGTACGTCGGCCGGTTCCCGCAGGTCACCCACCACCACCTCCGCGCCCAGTGCCGCGAAGGGCGCGCCGCGCTGCTCGTCCCGCACGATCACGCGGACCGTGTCACCGGCCGCGGCCCGGTTCAGCAGCCTCGGCACGAAACGCCGGCCGACCTCGCCCGTGGCACCCGTCACCAGAATCCGCATCGTCGCTCTCCCTCATGTCCGTCTCTCCGATGGTCCGCTCGGCACCACCCTGCGGCGGGCCGGGGCGCGGCGGGAGAGACGCGGTTGTCCAGGGACCGGCAGTCCCTGGATACGGCCTGGCTCCGGGAAGGCCCGCGGTCCATGCTGGGCAGGTGGACCTGGACCGAGCCGAACTCGCCGACTTCCTGCGCCGCTGCCGCGCCCGTCTCGAACCCGCCACCGTCGGGCTCACGGCCGGTGCCCGGCGGCGTACCCCCGGACTGCGGCGGGAGGAGGTGGCCCAGCTCACCGGGGCCTCCGTGGACCACTACACGCGCCTGGAACAGGGCCGCGGTTCGCGCCCCTCGCGTCAGATGCTCTCCGCGCTGGCCCGCGCGCTGCGGCTGAGCGAGGACGAGCGCGACCACCTGTTCCACCTGGCCGGGGAGGAGCCGCCGCGGGCCCGGCACGGCCCCACCCAGCACGTACGTCCCGGCCTGCTGCTGGTCCTCGACCGGCTGCACGACGCGCCCGCGCAGGTCTACAGCGACCGCGGCGAGCTCCTCGCGCAGAACGCGATGGCGGTGGCCCTGTGCGGAGAGGTCGAGCCCGGCGAGAACCTGACCCGCCTGTGGTTCACCGTTCCGGCCGCGCGGCGCATCTTCCCGCCCGAGGACCACGCCGCCCACTCCCTCAGGCACGTCGCCGAGCTCCGCGCGGTGTTCGCGGCCCGGCCCGAGGACGCGCAGCTCGCCGCGCTGGTCAAGGAGCTGCGGGCGTCGAGCGAGGAGTTCGACGCCCTGTGGACGGAGCACCGGGTGGCGGTGCGGCGCGCCGAGACCAAGCGGTTCCTGCACCCGGTGGTCGGCCTGCTCGAACTGGGCTGCGAGGTCCTGCTCACCGCCGACCGCGGTCAGCGGCTGGTGATCCATACGGCCACGCCGGGCACCGAGACGTACGAGCGGCTGCGGCTGCTGCGGGTGGTCGGCCTGCAGAACTTCGGTCCCGTGGCCGGTCCGGCCTGATCCAGACGGGAGAACCTGGCCCTCACCCCCGCTGACCAGCGGCGATGCCTCGTGGCGGGGGCTTACGGGCGACGGCGGGCGGAGGTCCGCCGCGCCGGGTCCGTCTCAGATAGTAGGAAGTCCGAGTAATTGTGGAGACAGACCGGCCCGGCTGTCCTAGCTTTGTAGGAGCCGAACGACTCGCTCGATCAAGCGACTGGCGGTTGTGAGCGCGTGCCCCGTGCAGGTAACCCCTGCGGCACGTACCCCGCCCCTTCCGGCGCCTCGAAATCCCGATCTCGAATCTCGATCTCGAAATCCTCGCGATCTCAAGGAGTCGATCCACCATGGCCGAGACCACTGTCCGACGCGTCCGCCACGCCCACCGCCCCACCGAGTCCGAGCGCAAGAACGCCGCCGCCGCACTCCAGCGGGCCCTCGACCGCAGGGACAACGGCGGCTCCACCGGCCACTGAGAGCCGGCCGGAGCACGCCCGCCCCGTGACACGCTGTCCGCCATGCGGACAGCGGATGTCATGGGATGGGACGACCAGTAGGGTGCCGATATGTCTCGCAGCATCAATCTCGCAGTGATCCCCGGTGACGGTATCGGCCAGGAGGTCGTGGCCCAGGGCCTCAAGGTCCTCAACGCTGTTCTCCCGCAGGATGTGAAGCTGGAGACCAAGGAGTACGACCTTGGCGCCCAGCGCTGGCACCGCACCGGTGACACCCTCCCGGACGCGGAGCTGGCAGCGCTCAAGAACCACGACGCCATCCTGCTCGGCGCCATCGGCGACCCGTCGGTGCCGTCCGGAGTGCTGGAGCGCGGACTGCTTCTGAAGCTGCGTTTCGCCTTCGACCACTTCATCAACCTGCGCCCGTCGAAGCTCTTCCCGAACACCGCGACCCCGCTCGCCGGCCGCCCCGACATCGACTTCGTCGTCGTGCGCGAGGGCACCGAGGGCCCGTACACGGGCAACGGCGGTTCGCTGCGCACGGGTACGGAGCACGAGGTCGCCACCGAGGTCAGCATCAACACCGCCTTCGGTGTCGAGCGCGTCGTCCGTGACGCCTTCGAGCGGGCCAACGCCCGTCCGCGCAAGAAGCTGACGCTGGTCCACAAGAACAACGTCCTCGTGTACGCGGGCCACATGTGGAAGAACATCTTCGACAGGGTCGCGACCGAGTACCCCGAGGTCACCACCGACTACCTGCACGTCGACGCCGCGACGATCTTCTTCGTCACCCAGCCGGAGCGCTTCGACGTCATCGTCACGGACAACCTCTTCGGTGACATCCTCACGGACCTGGCCGCCGCCGTGACCGGTGGTATCGGCCTCGCCGCCTCCGGCAACATCAACCCGACGGGCTCGTTCCCGTCGATGTTCGAGCCGGTCCACGGTTCGGCCCCCGACATCGCGGGCCAGGGCAAGGCCGACCCGACCGCCACGATCCTTTCCGTCGCCCTCCTGCTGCGTCACCTCGGCTACGAGACCGAGGCCGTGCGCATCGAGGACGCCGTCTCCGCCGATCTCGCGGAGCGCGACGGTGCTCGCACCACCGCCGAGATCGGCGACGCCCTCGCGGTACGAGTAGCGAGCTGACCCGACGACTCCACTTCGAAGCCGCCGGGTCACGACGCACCCGGCGGCTTCTCCTTTGCGGTCTCCGGGTGCCACCATCGACCCTGGACCGCAATCACGTCATTTCGCGCACGGCCACCCCCGGGAGATAATCGAACGCGGGGCCGTGGCTCGCGGCAATGCTCGGACGTCCTAAGACCTGTCTGATATCCGTCGGGCGGGAGCGGGCGTGAGCGCGGTCCATCACACACAAGACCGGTGAAGGACACGCACTCATGACGACGCCCACGATCGAGCTCAAGCCCTCCTCGAACCCGCTGTCCGACGCGGAGCGCGAGGCGATCCAGGTCAACCCCGGATTCGGCCGCTATTTCACCGACCACATGGTGACGATCAGGTGGACCGAGGGCCGGGGCTGGCACGACGCCCAGCTGGTTCCTTACGGCCCGCTGTCCATGGACCCGGCCAACATGACGCTGCACTACGCGCAGGAGATCTTCGAGGGCCTCAAGGCGTACCGCCAGCCCGACGGCACCGTGGCCAGTTTCCGCCCCCAGGCCAACGCCGAGCGCTTCAAGCGCTCCGCGGCGCGGCTGGCCATGCCGGAGCTCCCGGTCGAGACGTTCATCGCGGCCTGTGACGCGCTGGTCCAGCAGGACAAGGCGTGGGTTCCGCAGCACGGCGGCGAGGAGTCCCTCTACCTTCGCCCGTTCATGATCGCGGCCGAGGTCGGTCTCGGCGTGCGGCCCGCCAACGAGTACCTCTTCATCGTCATCGCCTCGCCGGCCGGCGCGTACTTCCCGGGCGGCGTGAAGCCGGTCTCCATCTGGCTCTCCGAGAACCGTGTCCGCGCCGTCCCCGGCGGCATGGGCGACGCCAAGACCGGCGGCAACTACGCGGCGTCCCTGCTGGCCCAGGCCGAGGCCGCCGCGCAGGGCTGCGACCAGGTCGCCTACCTCGACGCCGTGGAGCACAAGTGGGTCGAGGAGCTCGGCGGGATGAACCTGTACTTCGTGTACGGGCAGGGGGACACGAAGCGCATCGTCACCCCCGAGCTCACCGGCTCGCTGCTCGCCGGTGTCACCCGCGACTCGCTGCTCAAGGTCGCCCGTGACCTCGGCTACGAGGCCGAGGAGGGCCGCGTCTCCATCGACCAGTGGAAGGCCGACACCGAGAACGGCACGCTGACCGAGGTCTTCGCCTGTGGCACCGCCGCCGTCATCACGCCCGTCGGCACCGTCAAGTCCGCGAACGGCGAGTGGACCCAGGGCGACGGCACGCCCGGCGAGGTCACGATGACCCTGCGCGGGCGTCTGCTGGACATCCAGCGCGGTATCGCCGAGGACACGCACGGCTGGATGCACCCGCTCGGCTAGGGTCTTTCGCTTCCTTGCCGCAGGCGCCGTACGGACCCGGACATCGGGCCCGTACGGCGCCTGCGGCGTATCCCGGTGGGGGAGGTATGCACCGGTGCCGGGGCACGCCGTTCGCGCCCTTGCCTGTCCCTAGATTTGAGCATTGCTCAAAGTAACCACCGAGAAACGCCATTCTTTGCTTCCCGCTCAGGGGTGACCTGGTTAGAGTGATGCTCTAACCAGGAGGTGTGGTGACGTGAGACTGACCCCGACCGAGCGCGACCGGCTGCTGCTCTTCGGAGCCGCCGAACTGGCGCGGGCACGCAGGGCGCGTGGGCTGAGGCTCAACGTCCCCGAAGCGACCGCGCTCATCGCCGACACCGTCTGCGAGGCGGCCCGCGACGGGCGGCGGCTCGCGGAGGCCATCGAGGCCGCACGCGCCGTGCTGGGCCCCGACGACGTGCTGCCCGGTGTGGCGGACGTGGTCACCGAGGTGCATGTCGAGGCCGTCTTCGACGACGGTTCCCGGCTGGCGGTCGTGAGCGCGCCCATCGGAGGCCCGAGCCTCGGCGAGGGCGCTCCCGGCGCCGTACTGCCCGCTCCGGCGCACGCCGAGCCCGAACCGGCGCTGCGGCTGACCGTGCGCAACACCGCGACCGTCCCGGTCAGCGTCACCTCGCACTTCCACTTCTTCGAGGCCAACCCCCGGCTCGACTTCGACCGGGCCGCCGCCTACGGCATGCGGCTGTCGGTCCCCGCCGGATCGTCGGTCCGCTTCGACCCGGGCGGCGAGGCCGAGGTCGGCCTCGTGCCGATCGGCGGCGCACGGATCGCGATCGGCTTCGCGGGCCTGGTCGACGGCCCGCTGGACGCGCCCGGCGCGAAGGAAGAGGCCCTGCGGCGCGCGGCGGCCTGTGGCTATCTCGGAGCGGAGGCCGCCTGATGGACCCCTACGAATACGCCTCGGTCCACGGCCCGCGCGCCGGTGACCGGGTCGTCCTCGGCGACTCCGGCCTGGTGGTGCGCGTCGAATCGGACGCGCAGCGGCACGGCGACGAATTCCTGGCCGGATTCGGGAAGACCGCACGCGACGGGCTGCACCTGAAGGCAGCCGCCGTACGCGACACCTGCGACGTCGTCATCAGCAACGTCCTGGTCATCGACGCGGTCCTCGGCATCCGGAAGGTCTCCATCGGCATCCGTGAGGGCCGCATCCACGCGATCGGCCGGGCCGGCAACCCCGACACCCTCGACGGCGTCGACGTCGTCGTCGGCACCGGGACCAGCATCGTCTCCGGCGAGGGCATGATCGCGACGGCGGGCGCCGTGGACACCCACGTCCATCTGCTCTCGCCGCGCATCATGGAGGCTTCCCTCGCCTCCGGCGTCACGACCGTCATCGGGCAGGAGTTCGGCCCGGTGTGGGGGGTCGGCGTCAACTCGCCGTGGGCCCTGCGCCACGCCTTCAACGCCTTCGACGCCTGGCCGGTCAACATCGGCTTCCTGGCCCGCGGTTCCTCCTCCGACGGTGCGCCCCTGGTGGAGGCGCTCGCCGAGGGCGGGGCGTCCGGCTTCAAGGTCCACGAGGACATGGGCGCCCACACCCGTGCGCTCGACACGGCCCTGCGGGTGGCCGAGGAGCACGACGTCCAGGTCGCCCTGCACAGCGACGGGCTGAACGAATGCCTGTCCGTCGAGGACACCCTGAGCGTCCTGGACGGCCGGACGATCCACGCCTTCCACATCGAGGGCTGCGGTGGCGGACACGTACCGAACGTCCTCAAGATGGCGGGCGTCCCCAACGTCATCGGCTCCTCCACCAACCCGACCCTGCCCTTCGGCCGGGACGCGGTCGCCGAGCACTACGGGATGATCGTCTCCGTACACGACCTCAAGACGGACCTGCCCGGTGACGCGGCGATGGCACGGGACCGGATCAGGGCCGGCACGATGGGCGCCGAGGACGTGCTGCACGACCTGGGCGCGATCGGTATCACCTCCTCCGACGCCCAGGGGATGGGCCGCGCGGGCGAGACCGTGCGCCGCACCTTCGCGATGGCCGGGAAGATGAAGGCGGAGCTGGGTCCGCTGGAAGGCGACGGCCCCCACGACGACAACGCCCGGGTCCTGCGCTACATGGCCAAACTCACGATCAACCCGGCCCTCGCGCACGGCCTCGCGCACGAGATCGGCTCGATCGAGGTGGGCAAGCTCGCCGACATCGTGCTGTGGAAGCCGCAGTTCTTCGGGGCGAAGCCACAGCTCGTCCTGAAGTCGGGCTTCCCCGCGTACGGCGTGACGGGCGACCCCAACGCCGCCACCGACACCTGCGAACCGCTGGTCCTGGGACCGCAGTTCGGGGCGTACGGAACCACGCCGGCGGACATCTCGGTGGCCTTCGTGGCGAAGGCGGCGACCGAGCTGGGTTCCGACCTGATGCCCACCCGGCGCCGCAGGGTCGCCGTGCGCGGCACCCGGGGGATCGGCCCCGCGGACCTGCGCCTCAACTCCCGGATCGGCGCGGTGGGTGTGGACGCGAAGAGCGGTCTGGTCACGCTCGACGGCGCTCCCGTGCGCTCCGAGCCGGCCGACTCGGTCTCCCTCAACCGCCTCTACTTCCTCTGACCCGCGCCCCCTTCGCGCACATCCCTTTCGTACACGCCCGTACGAGACACGTCCCTTGGAGTACGACGACATGACCTTCCGTATGCCGCCCGAGTGGGCCCCGCACGAGCGGACCTGGATGGCGTGGCCGGGCCCCAACGTCACCTTCTCCGGTGACGACCTCGCCGCGTCCCGCGCGGCGTGGGCCTCGGTCGCCCGGGCCGTACGCCGCTTCGAGCCGGTGACCATGGTCGTCGGCCCCGGCCAGTCCGAGGAGGCCCGCGGCCTGCTCGGCCCGGACATCGAGCTCGTCGAGCGCGAGCTGGACGACGCCTGGATGCGCGACATCGGTCCCACCTTCGTCACCGACGGCACCCGGCTGGCGGCCGTCGGCTGGGTGTTCAACGGCTGGGGCGCACAGGACTGGGCCACCTGGGAGCACGACGCGAAGATCGCCGGCCATGTCGCGGACCTCGCGGGCGTCCCCGTGCACAGCTCGCCCCTGGTCAACGAGGGCGGCGGCATCCACGTCGACGGCGAGGGCACCGTCCTGCTCACCGAGACCGTGCAGCTCGGCCCCGAGCGCAACCCGCAGTGGACCAAGGCGGAGGTCGAGGCGGAGATCCACGCCAGGCTCGGCACCACGAAGGCGATCTGGCTGAAGCGCGGCCTGACCGGCGACTACCCGCCGCACGGCTACGGCACCCTCGGCCATGTCGACATCGTCGCCGCCTTCGCGGCCCCCGGCGTCGTCGTCGCCCACACCCAGCCGGACCCGTCCCACCCCGACCACGCGCTCTGCGAGGAGAACGTGGCGATGCTCAGGTCGCAGACGGACGCCCGTGGCCGGGCCCTGGAGGTCGTCGAGGTCCCGGCCCCGACGGTGGTGCGGGACGAGGACGGCCAGTGGGTCGACTACTCCTACATCAACCACTACCTCTGCAACGGCGGCGTACTGCTGTGCGCCTTCGACGACCCGCGCGACGAGCACGCCGCGGGCATCTTCCGCCGTCTCCACCCCGGCCGTACGGTCGAGCTGGTGGACGCCCGGACGATCTTCGCGGGCGGCGGCGGCATCCACTGCATCACGCAGCAGCAGCCGGCCGTCACAGCTGAGCGGCCGATCCGGTAGAACGTACGGGTGAACGAGATGCTCCGCGCGCCGGCCGCCGCATGACCCCGCCCCCCGCCCGCCGGCGCAACATCGCCCCGCCCCGGGAGGCCGTGCTCGTCGCGGCCATGGCCACCATCGCCGAGCGCGGGCTCGACGGGCTGACCATGGCCGGGCTCGGGCGCGAGGTCGGGATGAGCAGCGGGCACCTCCTCTACTACTTCCGGACCAAGGACGAGCTGCTCCTCCAGACCCTGGAATGGAGCGAGGGCCGCCTCGGCGTCGAGCGCGGCACCCTGCTCTCCCGGCAGGCGCCCGCCGCCGAGCGGCTCGACGCCTACGTCGATCTGTACGTCCCGCAGGGGCCGCGAGACCCCCACTGGACGCTCTGGCTGGAGGTCTGGAACCGCTCGCAGAGCGCGGACGCCGACGCGCGCGGACGCCAGGCCGCCATCGAGGGGGCCTGGCACCGGGACCTGGTGGCGCTCCTGGCCGAGGGGATCTCGCGGGGCGAGTTCCGTTCCGTGGACCCGGACCGTTTCGCCTCCCGGCTGCGGGCGCTGCTCGACGGATTCAGCGTCCATGTCGCGGTCGGCATACCGGGGACGGGACGCGAGCAGGTCCTCTCCCACGTGCGGGAGTTCCTGCGGGAGGCGCTGCTTCCCGCTGCCGGGCCGTGAATCCGCGGGAGCGGCCTGCGACGGACGTCACGACCGCATCCTGAGACGGGCCGGAACACGGGGCGGCGCTGTGCAAGACTGCGACCGTGTCCTCGTTCGTCATGATTATTGGCAACAGGCGCGCCGGTCCGCAGTGACTGCCCGTACCACCCCGTACGGCGCGGCCACCGTGCCCCAGACCCGCGCGCAGACCTCTCGCACCCGCGAGGGGTTTTTTCGTTTTCCGGCCCTCACCTCGGCCGGGACGGCGCACGCGGGATGATGGGGGCAAGTGGAGCCCGATCGTCCGGATCCACTCATCCGACAGGAGTCAGATCAGCATGACCACCAAGGCCACGGCCACCGACGACAGTTTCCATGTCTTCGACACCACACTGCGCGACGGTGCACAGCGTGAAGGCATCAACCTGACGGTCGCGGACAAGCTGACCATCGCCCGGCACCTGGACGACTTCGGCGTCGGCTTCATCGAGGGCGGCTGGCCCGGCGCCAACCCCCGCGACACGGAGTTCTTCGCCCGCGCCGCGGAGGAGATCCAGTTCGCGAACGCCCAACTGGTCGCGTTCGGGGCGACCCGCAGGGCGGGCGGCAGCGCGGCCGACGACCCGCAGGTCAAGGCGCTCCTGGACTCCGGCGCGCCGGTGATCACCCTTGTCGCCAAGTCCCACGACCGGCATGTCGAACTGGCGCTGCGCACCACTCTGGAGGAGAACCTGGAGATGGTCCGCGACACCGTCTCCCACCTCCGCGAGCAGGGCCGGCGCGTCTTCGTCGACTGCGAGCACTTCTTCGACGGCTACCGCGCCAACGCCGAGTACGCCAAGGCCGTCGTCCGGACCGCCTCCGAGGCCGGCGCCGACGTCGTCATCCTGTGCGACACCAACGGCGGCATGCTCCCCGCCCAGATCCAGGCCGTCGTCGCCACCGTCCTCGCGGACACCGGGGCCCGCCTCGGTATCCACGCCCAGGACGACACCGGCTGCGCCGTGGCCAACACCCTCGCCGCCGTCGACGCGGGCGCCACCCACGTCCAGTGCACGGCCAACGGCTACGGCGAACGGGTCGGCAACGCCAACCTCTTCCCCGTCGTCGCAGCCCTGGAACTCAAGTACGGCAAGACCGTCCTGCCCGAGGGCGCGCTCGCCGACATGACCCGGATCTCCCACGCCATCGCCGAGGTCGTCAACCTCACGCCCTCCACCCACCAGCCCTATGTGGGTGTCTCCGCCTTCGCCCACAAGGCCGGACTGCACGCCTCCGCGATCAAGGTCGATCCGGATCTGTACCAGCACATCGACCCGGAACTCGTCGGCAACACCATGCGGATGCTCGTATCCGACATGGCGGGGCGCGCCTCGATCGAGCTCAAGGGCAAGGAACTCGGCATCGACCTCGGGGACGACCGCGAGCTCGTCGGACGGGTGGTGGCACGGGTCAAGGAGCGCGAGCTCAAGGGCTACACGTACGAGGCGGCCGACGCCTCCTTCGAACTCCTGCTGCGCAGCGAGGTCGAGGGCCGGGCCCGCCGCTACTTCCGTACGGAGTCCTGGCGCGTCATCACGGAGGACCGCCCCGACGGCACGCACGCCAACGAGGCGACCGTGAAGCTCTGGGCCAAGGGCGAGCGGATCGTCGCGACCGCGGAGGGCAACGGTCCGGTCAACGCGCTGGACCGCGCGCTGCGGGTCGGGCTGGAGCGGATCTACCCGCAGCTGGCCAAGCTCGAACTGGTCGACTACAAGGTCCGCATCCTGGAGGGCACGACCGGCACCGACTCCACCACCCGGGTGCTGATCACCACGGGTGACGGGGCCGGCGACTGGTCGACGGTCGGAGTGGCCGAGAACATCATCGCGGCCTCCTGGCAGTCGCTGGAGGACGCGTACACCTACGGCCTGCTGCGGGCCGGCATCGAGCCCATGGACTAGCGCCTCACTGGAGCCGCCACTTCTGGTTGGCGGCTCCGGTGCAGGTCCAGATCTGGGTACGGGTCCCGTTCGCCGAGGACTGGCCGGTCACGTCGAGGCACTTGTCCGCGGCCGTGTTGACGATGTCCCCGGTCGCCGGGTCGTACGTCCAGCGCTGCGCCCCCGTCCCGTTGCAGGTGTACAGCTGGACCTTCGCCCCGTCGGCCGTGGACCCCGAGGTCACGTCCAGGCAGGCACCGAGCACCCGGACGGAACCGTCGCCCGAGACCGTCCAGCGCTGGTTGGACGCGCCGGTGCAGCCCCAGATCTGGACGGGCGTACCGTCCGCGCCGGTGTTGCCCGTGGCGTCCAGGCACGTCCCGCCGATGCCGATGAGAGCGCCCGTGCTGTCCGCGGAGCCGGACTGGGTGCCCGTCCAGGTGAAGGTCGCCGAGGTGCGGCCCGGGAGTGTGTACGTGAACTTCTGGCCGCCCCAGTTGACCGTGACCTGCTGCGCCGCCGAGGAACCGTTGTAGGCGATCAGCGCCTTGGAGCCGTCCGGGTTGCGCCAGGCGACATTGGGCACGGCCGAGCCGGCGGTGGAGGCGATGCGGGAGGCGCCCGGCCGTACGAACTTCGTCAGGTGGCCCATCGTGTAGTACTCGATCGTGTAGTCGACCTGCCCGTGCCGGCTGTCCCCGTTGTGCACGGTGATCAGGCCGTCGCAGGTGCCGCAGCCGCCGTTGTGCGGGCCGCGGTTCTGGTCCACGGCCAGCGACCACTTGGTCACCGACTTCGCCCAGTTCCGGGTGTAGTCGATGATGTTGAGCATGTCCTCGCGCTGCTGGTCGGCGATCCAGGTGCCGCCCGAGTGCTCGGTCTGGAAGGCGTCCAGCTCCGGGTACTGCTGATGCACGGCGGTCTGCTTGGCGACGTCGCCGCCGTAGCCGTGCCAGGCGATCCCGCCGAAGTTGGGGTGGCTGCGCACGGCGGCGTCGTCCACGGTGGCCGCCGCGTAGGCGTCGTAGGTGTCCCAGTTCCAGTCGTGGGCCAGCACCTTGGTGGCCAGGCCCGCGGACCGGAGCTTCGGCAGCAGCTCGTTCTTGGTGAAGTAGGCGAGGCCCGAGCCGTTCCAGCTCATGGACGGATAGCCGGCGCAGCAGGTGGGTTCGTTCTGCGCGGTCACGTAGTCGACCGCGATGCCCTGGTCCCTGTACGCCTGGAGGTACTTCACGAAGTAGGAGGCGTAGGCGCCGTAGTTCTCGGCCTTCAGCCAGCCGCCGTTCAGCTGTCCGTTGTCCTTCATCCAGGCCGGCGCGGTCCACGGGGACGCGACCGTGGTCAGCGCGGGGTTGAGCTGCTTGGCCTGCTTGGTGAGCGGCAGCACGTCCTGCAGATCGTGCGCGATCGAGAAGTTGGCGAGGTTCGGGTCGGTCTGCCCGGCCGGCATGTCGTCGTACGTGTAGCCGAACCGGGCGAGGTCGGACCCGCCCATCGGATTGCGTACGAAGGAGAGCCCGATGCCCTCGGTGGGGGAGAACAGCTTCTTCATCGTCGCGTCGCGGGTCGACTGGCTGAGCGCGCCGCTGCCCTTCATCAGCCAGGCAGCGGTGTCGGTGAACGAGGCGCCGCCGCCGGTGAAGGTCTGGTAGCGGGTGTTCTCGTCGACCGTGATGTTCGTGCCCGAGCCGCCGTTCCCGGCGCCGAAGGCGATCGGCGTCTGGGCCTGGAGACCGCGGGTGACATGGCGACCGCCCGCGTCGTCCGTCGTGGTCAGCGCGATGTTCACGCTCTCGCCGGCGGCCTGGGCGGTACCGGAGGAGAGCCCGGCCAGACCTGTGGTCGCGAGCGCCGCGGCGAGAAGAGCTCTCACTGCTCTGCCTGTTCGGATCATGGCTGCTGCCTTTCTCGGCAGGGGTGTGGGGATGTGCCGTCGATCGTGGCGTGAGTGAAACCGTCTTACGTGTCCGCGTCAAGAGGTGTATGTGTTCATAGGTTGAACGGACAACACGTCCGGCCAGGTGGGGGAATGGGTACGGACCAATCTCGGCGTGAAGTATTGACGGCACCTTTTCGGCGCGGTTAACTCCAGCCGCAACGCCGGAACCGGTTGCGGTACCGGTTGCGGTACCGGTACCGAAGTCGTGGTCCCCGCCCTGCCCCGCCTTGCCCCGGAGGCTTCGATGCGTGTCACCATCGCGGATGTCGCCCGCACGGCGGGGGTGAGCAAGACAACGGTGTCCCGCGTCGTCAACGGCAAGGCGGACGTGGACGGTTCCACGGCCGCCCGTGTTCGGGAAGTGATTGCACATCTCGGCTATGTGCCCAGCTCGGGTGCCGTCGGACTGGCCCGCGGCAGCAGCCGTACGGTCGGGATGCTGGTGCCCTCGCTGACCTGGCCGTGGATGGGCGAACTGCTCCAGGGCGTCGTCGACACGGTCGAGGCCGCCGACTACGGGCTGCTGCTCTTCACCTGCAACCGCGGCGCCGAGTCCGTGCGGCGGTTCACCGACCAGGTGTCGGCGCGCGCCTTCGACGGACTCGTCGTCGTGGAACCGGAGAACACGCTCGGCCATCTCACCGCGCTGCACCGGGCGGGCCTGCCGATCGTGCTCATCGACGACCGCGGTCACCACCCCGAATTCCCCTCCGTCGTGACCACCAACCACGAAGGAGGTGCCTCGGCGGCCCGCCATCTGCGGGACGCCGGCCGCACCCGGCCGCTGGTCGTCACCGGCCCGCAGGACTTCGGCTGCGTACGCGACCGGCTGCGGGGTTTCCGGTCGGTCCTGCCGACGGGCCCGGTCGTGCACGGAGACTTCACGGAACACGGCGGCCGGGCCGCCGTGGAACAACTGCTCGCTTCGGGAGTGGAGTTCGACTCGGTCTTCGCGCACAACGACATCAGCGCGGTGGGCGTGCTGAAGGCCCTGCGCGCGGCCGGCCGCCACGTTCCGGACGACGTGGCCGTCATCGGATTCGACGACATCCCGATGGCCGAACACACCGAACCGCCGCTGACCACCGTGCGCCAGCCCACCCGGCGGATGGGCGAGACGGCGGCACGGATGCTCCTCTCGCACCTCGGCGGCACTGCCGTACCGGACGAACCGGTGGTGCTGCCCACCGAACTGGTGGTGCGTCACTCGGCGCCGTAACGGACCGGCCCTCCCGGGCCGGTCTCCCCGAACACCCGGGACCCGTCCCGGACTCTTCCCTCGGACCCGCAGTCCCCACTGGAGCCGCAATGCCACGAACCCCGCACACCCGCGCCCGCGCCCGCCACCGGGCGAGACCGGCCACGGCCGCCCTCGCCGCCGTCACGGTCCTCGCCGGACTGCTCGCCGGAGCCGTCCCCAGCGCGGCGGCAGAAGGGGACGACCCCGCACCGGTCCTCGTCGACCGGTTCGAGGGCGAGGTCCCGTTCGGCAACCCGCCCGCCGACTCCCTCTTCACCTGGGGCGGCGACGCCGACGACCAGCCGAAGCTGGAGTTCGCGGAGCGGGCGGACGCGCCCGAGGGTGCCAAAGTCCTCCAGGGCACCTACGACATCAGCGCCTGGGGCGGACTCAGTCACGAGTTCGCCGTGGACCAGCCGCCGAAGAACTGGACCGCCCACCGGGGCATCCGCTTCTGGTGGTACGGACAGAACACCGCTCCGCTGCCGCCCGGTTCGGGCAAGCGGATCAACTTCGAGATCAAGGACGGCGGCGCCAACGGCGGGGCGTCCGAGCTGTGGACCACCTCCTTCACCGACGACTGGGAGGGCTGGCACCTGATCGAGATTCCCTTCGCGGACTTCGTCTACCGGACCGACTACCAGCCCGTCGGCGGGATCGACCAGGTCCTCGGCCTCGACGAGATGTGGGGCTACGCCCTCACGCTGCCGACCGGTGCCCCCGGCGCGTTCGCCATGGACGGCGTCGAGCTGTACGGGAAGGCCGACGCGGCACTGAAGTCGAGCGTCGTCGTCGACTCGGCGGTGCACCCGGTGACGGAGGGCGCCACGGCGGACATCGAGGTCTCCGTCGCCACCACCGGCTCCCTCCCCATCGAGGAGCCCGTCACCGTCGCGTACACGACCAAGGGCGGCAGCGCCGCGTCCGGCGCCGACTACACACCCGTCACCGGCACCCACACCTTCCCGGCGGGCACCGCGTCCGGGACCTCGCACACCATCACCGTGGCCACCGCGAAGGACGGGGACGCGGAACCGGCGGAGACGGTCCCGGTCGAACTCACCGTCACCGGGGCCAAGCCGCCCAAGGAGAACCCGCAGGTCGTCATCGACGCCCACGGGCTCCCGTACCAGGACGCGAAGCTTCCGGTGAAGAAGCGCGTCGCCGACCTGGTGGCGCGGATGTCGCTCGCCGAGAAGGCCGGCCAGATGACCCAGGCCGAGCGCAACGCGCTCAAGTCGCCGGGCGACATCGCCGCGTACGACCTCGGCTCGCTGCTCTCCGGCGGTGGCTCCGTTCCCACCCCGAACACCGCGGCGGCCTGGGCGAAGATGGTCGACGCCTACCAGCTGCGCTCGCGGGCGTCCCGCTTCCAGATCCCGTTGATCTACGGCGTGGACGCGGTGCACGGCCACAACAACGTGATCGGCTCGACGATCATGCCGCACAACATCGGCATCGGCGCGGGCCGCGACCCGAAGCTCGCCGAGCGGACCGGCGCGGTCACCGCGAACGAGGTCCGCGCGACGGGCATCCCGTGGGACTTCGCCCCCTGCGTGTGCGTGACCCGCGACGAGCGCTGGGGCCGTTCCTACGAGGCGTACGGCGAGGACCCCGCCCTGGTGGAAGCCATGGAGACGGTCATCAAGGGCATGCAGGGCAGCCCCTCCGGCAAGGACCTGGACCGCAACGACAAGGTCCTGGCCAGCGCCAAGCACTTCGTCGGCGACGGCGGTACGGAGTTCGGCTCGTCCACCACGGGTGCGTACACGATCGACCAGGGCGTCACGAAGGTCACCCGCGAGGAGCTCGAAGCGGTGCACCTCGCGCCGTTCGCCGAGGCCGTGGAGCGGGGCGTCGGCACGGTCATGCCGTCCTACTCCTCGCTCGACGTCATCGGCGACGACGCGGGCCCGGTGAAGATGCACGCGAACGCCGAGATGATCAACGGCGTGCTCAAGGACCGGATGGGCTTCGAGGGCTTCGTCATCAGCGACTGGCAGGCCATCGACCAGATTCCCGGTGACTACGCGAGCGACGTCCGTACGTCGGTCAACGCCGGACTCGACATGATCATGGTGCCGACCGCGTACCAGGACTTCACGAAGACGCTCCGCGACGAGGTCGCCGCGGGCCGGATCAGCGAGGCCCGGATCGACGACGCGGTCTCCCGGATCCTGACCCAGAAGTTCCGGCTCGGGCTGTTCGAGAAGCCGTACGCGGACCCGGCCAACCTGGACCGGGTCGGCTCGGCCGAACACCGCGCCGTCGCCCGCGAGGCGGCGGCCAAGTCCCAGGTCCTGCTGAAGAACGACGGCGCGGTCCTCCCGGTCGAGCCGTCGGCGAAGGTGTACGTCGCCGGATCCAACGCCGACGACCTCGGCAACCAGGCAGGCGGCTGGACCGTCAGCTGGCAGGGCTCGTCGGGCAGGATCACCACCGGGACGACGATCCTCGAAGGCATGAGGAAGGCGGCCTCCGACCCGGCCTCCGTCACGTACTCCAAGGACGCGTCGGCCGCCACGGACGGCTACGACGTCGGCGTCGTGGTCGTCGGCGAGACCCCGTACGCCGAAGGCATCGGAGACGTCGGCAACGGCCACGACCTGGAGCTCACGGCCGCCGACCGGGCAGCCGTGGACACGGTATGCGCCGCCATGAAGTGCGCCGTCCTGGTCGTCTCCGGACGCCCGCAGCTCATCGGCGACCGGCTCGGCTCCATCGACGCCCTCGTGGCGTCCTGGCTGCCGGGCACCGAGGGCGACGGAGTGGCCGACGTCCTGTACGGCAAGCGCGCCTTCACCGGACAGCTCCCGGTGACCTGGCCGAAGTCCGAGGCACAGCTGCCGATCAACGTCGGCGACGCGGCCTACGACCCACAGTTCCCCTACGGCTGGGGACTGACCACGCTGACGAAGCCCCCGACAGGCGGCGAGCTCACGCTCGGCGCCCTCGCCGTCGCCGCGCACGTCGCGGAGAAGGCGGGGCTCGGGAGGAGTCCGCAGGGCAAGGCGATCGTGGACCGGGCCAGGCTGCTGGTCCAGCAGAGGACGAAGGGCGAGCTGACCGCGGCGGTGTCCGGGCCGTTCGCCGACGCCGACCACCTCCTGCTTTCCGGTGATCTCACCGGGGCGGTGGAGAAGCTCCGAGCGGCCTACCGCGCCGCATAAATCCCATATCAGTACACATTTGGGCCAAGTGGGCGACGCATTTGTCGCCCACTTGGGCTATTTTCGGAGTATGCGGAAGAGGCTGTTCGCCCCCCTCTGGGCCTGCCTGCTGCTGATCCTCTCGGCGGCCGTGCTGGCGATGTCCCCCGCTGCGCCGTCCGCCCCCGCCACGATCGACGATGCCGCGCAGGCCCTCCGCCAGGGCCCGGTCTACGTCGACCCGGCCGCGGCCGGCCAGCTCTCCGCGTCCCAGGCGGACGCTCTGGAGAAGAAGATCAAGGACGCCGACAAACCGGTGTTCGTGGCGGTCCTGCCGCAGTCCTCGGAGTACCCCGAAGAGGGCCTCCTCGCCAACCTCCGCAACGACACCGGGATCACGGGCGTCTACGGGGTCCGCCTCGGCGACGCCTTCGACGCCGGCGCGGACCGGAGCGTGATGCCCGTACGGGCCGTCGACAACCTGGTCGCCTCCGTGACGGCGCAGGACGGTGGCGGCGACGTGGCGTCGCAGCTCAACGCCTTCGTCGACCAGGCCGTCGAACAGGCCCGCGGCACCGCCCCCGCCTCCTGGTCCGGCGACGGAGCGGGCGAGACCGGCGCGGGTACCTCCGCGGTCGGCCTGATCACCCTCGGCGCGGTGGCCGTGGCCGGCGGCGCCGGTGCCTACGCGATCGTCCGCCGCAACCGCCGCCGCAGGGAGGACGAGGAGAAGGCCGCGCTCGACAAGCTCCGGGTCGTCGTCGACGAGGACATCACCGCGTACGGCGAAACCCTGGAACGGCTCGACTTCCATCCCGCGGAACCGGGCGCCGACGACACGATGCGCACCGACTACGAGCGCGCACTCGACTCGTACGAGAGCGCCAAGACGAAGATGGAGCGGGCCCGGCACCCCTCCGAGGTGCGCGGAGTCACCCAGGCACTGGAGGACGGCCGCTACTCCCTCGCCGTCCTGGAGGCCCGCAGGACGGGCGCGGAACTCCCCGCCCGCCGCCCGCCCTGCTTCTTCGACCCCCGCCACGGCCCCTCGGTCGCCGACGTCCGCTGGACACCGTCCGGCGGAGCGGCCCGCGAGGTCCCGGTCTGCGGCGCCGACGAGGTCCGGCTGCGCGAGGGCGAGGACCCGATGAGCCGCACCGTCGACGTCGGCGACGGCCGTCGCCGCCCCTACTGGGAGGCGGGACCGGCCTACGGCCCCTGGGCGGGCGGTTACTTCGGCGGCGGTCTGCTGCCGGGCCTGCTGGTCGGCACGATGCTCGGCTCGATGCTGTCGTCCCCCGCGTACGCCTCCGAGTACGGCGGCGGTGACTTCGGCTCGGGTTCCGGCGGCGACTGGAGCGGCGGAGACGTCTCCGGCTCCGACTTCAGCTCCTCCGACTTCGGCGGCTTCGGTGACGGAGGAGGCTTCGGGGGCGGCGGATTCGACGGGGGCGGGTTCTAGCAGGTCCGCGCTGCCGCGCCATTCGAGAAGGTGCGATCCATGCTAAACCTGAGCTTATGTGGGGTTTCGGTCACATCCGGGCGTGGTTCCGTCGCCCCGGCCGACGGCCGCAGCGGCAAGGTGGCACGGGCCATGCCGGACGGGCGCAGGGCAAGGGCGGGGCGGACCGGCCGGTGGCCGGGGGCGCCCGCTCGCTCTTCAACGTGCGTACGGTGGCCGGTCAGGTCTTCTGCCTCATGCTGGGACTCGTGGTGCTGCTCGTCTCCGTCACGGCCGTCGCCCTCGTGGTCCAGGGTCGGCGCGACACCATGCAGGAGGCCAGGCTCCGCACCATGGGCGTCGCCCAGACCTTCGCCCACGCGCCCGGCACCGTGGCGGCGATCGACGGCCCGAACCCCACGGCCGTGCTCCAGCCACTCACCGAACAGGTCCGCGAGAAGGCCGAAGTGGACTACGTGGTCGTCTCCGACGACCAGGGGATCCGGCTCGCGCACCCCGATCCGGAACTGATCGGGAAGCGCGTCATCGGCCCGTACCAAGAGGCCCTGGAGGGTGAGGCGTTCACGGAGACCTTCACAGGTTCCCGGGGGCGTGCGGTCAATTCCGTCGTGCCCGTGGCCCGGCCGGACGGTTCGGTCGCCGGCCTGGTGTCGGTGGGCATCACCGTGGAGTCGGTGGAGAGCGTCGCGGACCGCAGCATCCCGTTCAGTCTCGGCGTGGCGGGCGTCGCACTCGTCCTCGCCGCGGGCGGCGCCGCGCTGGTCAGCAGGCGCCTGGGTCGCCAGACGCGCGGTCTCGGGCCGGACGGAATGACGCGGATGTACGAGCACCACGACGCGGTGCTGCACGCCGTCCGCGAAGGAGTGCTCATCATCGGGGCCGACGGCCGGCTGCTGCTGGCCAACGACGAGGCCCGCCGCCTGCTGGACCTGCCCGCGGACGCGGAGGGCCGGGCCGTGACCGACCTGGGCCTCGACGAGGGCACCGCCGCCCTCCTGGCTTCCGGCCGGAGCGCCACGGACGAGGTCCGGCGCGCCGGGAACCGGCTGCTGGCCGTCAACCTCCGCCCCACCGACCCGCACGGAGGCCCTCCCAGCGTCGTCGCCACGCTGCGGGACACCACCGAACTGCGCGCCGTCACCGGCACGGCGGAGGCGGTACGGGAGCGTCTGCTGCTCCTGTACGAGGCGGGGGAGCGGATCGGTACCACCCTCGACGTCACCAGGACGGCCGAGGAGCTGACGGAGGTGGCGACCCCGGGATTCGCCGACTTCGCGTCGGTCGACCTCGCCGACGCGGTCCTGCTCGGCGAGGAGCCGCCCGCGCCGACCGGAGACGTACTGGAGATGCGGCGCACCGCGATCTCGGGCGCCGACCCCGACCACCCGCTCTATCCGCTCGGCCGGGTGGTGGGCTTCGTGCCGTCCAGCGCCGCCACGGTCGGCACGAGCACGGGCCACACCTGGCTGGAAGCCGATCTGGCGGTGGCGGAGCGCTGGCGGGTGCGGGACCCCGAGCGTGGGAGGCAGGTCCTGGAGTACGGGATCCACTCCCTCATCTCCGTACCGCTGCACGCCCGCGGCGTCATCCTCGGCATGGTCAACTTCTGGCGCGCCACGAACCCGGAGCCCTTCGACGAGGAAGACCTCTCCTTCGCCGAGGAACTGGTGGCACGGGCCGCTGTCAGCATCGACAACGCCCGCCGCTACACCCGCGAGCACGAGATGGCCGTCACCCTCCAGCGCAGCCTGCTGCCGCGGGGTGTGCCCGAACAGAACGCCCTCGACGTCGCCTACCGCTATCTGCCGGCCCAGGCCGGAGTGGGCGGTGACTGGTTCGACGTGATCCCGCTGTCCGGCGCCCGGGTCGCCCTGGTCGTCGGCGACGTCGTCGGTCACGGGCTGCACGCGGCGGCCACGATGGGGCGGCTGCGCACCACGGTGCACAACTTCTCCACGCTGGACCTCCCGCCCGACGAACTCCTCGGCCACCTCGACGAGCTCGTTGCCCGGATGGACCAGGACGGGACGGACGCCGGCTCCGACGCGGGGATCGCCGGGGCCACCTGCCTGTACGCGATCTACGACGGCGTGTCCGGGCACTGCTCCATGGCCCGCGCCGGCCACCCCGGACCCGCGCTCGTGCTGCCCGACGGGACCGTGGAGTTCCCGGAGACCCCCGCGGGCCCGCCGCTCGGCATCGGAGGGATGCCGTTCGAGACCGCCGAGTTCACCGTGCCCGAGGGCAGCCGCCTGGTCCTCTACACCGATGGTCTCGTGGAACGCCGAGACCGGGACTTCGACATCGGTCTCGACGTCCTGCGCAGCGCTCTCGCGCACCCGGACCGGACGCCGGAGGAGACCTGCGACGACGTGATCGACGCCCTGCTGACCAGCCACCCCACCGACGACGTGGCCCTCCTGGTGGCCCGCACCCTCCGGCTCGACCCCGGCCAGGTCGCCGAGTGGGAGGTGGAACCCGAGCCCTCGGCGGTCGCCGGAGTCCGCAAGGGGGTGGCCCGCTGGCTCGGCGAGCGGGGCCTGGACGAGGAGGCGTTCGTCACCGAGCTCATCCTGAGCGAGCTGGTCACCAACGCCATCCGCTACGGCTCGGGGCCGATCGTGGTGCGGCTGCTGTGCGACCGCAACCTGGTCTGCGAGGTCTCCGACACCAGCAGTACGTCCCCGCACCTGCGCTACGCGGCGACGACCGACGAGGGTGGCCGCGGCCTGTTCCTCGTCGCCCAGTTCGCCGAGCGCTGGGGCACCCGCTACACGCCCACGGGCAAGGTCATCTGGTCGGAGCAGCCGATCGAGCCGCCGGAAGACGACTAGTTTCGGCCAATAGCATTTGCTGTTACGGCAATCAAACTTGTCGATATCGCCACTCTCCCCGCACCATCTCCGTCACAAGGAGGTGGTACGCGATGGACAACGACATTCAGCGGTACGACGTGGTGGTGTTGGGCGGCGGAGCGGCCGGTCTGAGCGGCGCGACGACACTGTCACGGGCAGGGCGCTCGGTGCTGGTCATCGACGCGGGCAAGCCGCGCAACGCGCCCGCTTCGCACGTGCACAACTACCTGGGCCGTGAGGGCACCGCCCCCTCGGAGCTCCTGGCCCTGGGGCGCGAGGAGGCGTCCGGGTACGGCGCAGAGATCGCCGAGGGCACCGTGGTGTCCGCCGAGAAGCTCCCCGACGGCGAGGGCTTCCGCGTCGTACGGGAGGACGGGACCGCTGTCGAGGCGCGCCGGCTGCTGGTGACCACCGGTCTGACCGACGAGCTGCCCCCGGTGCCCGGTCTGGCCGAGCGGTGGGGCCGCGAGGTGCTGCACTGCCCGTACTGCCACGGCTGGGAGGTGCGGGACCGTCCGGTCGGCATCCTCTCCGTGGGTCCGCTCGCCGTGCACCAGGCGTTGATGTGGCGCCAGTGGACCGCGGACCTGACGCTCTTCCGCCACACCGGCCCGGAGCCGACCGACGAGGAGTACGAGCAGCTGGCCGCCCGGGGGATCGCCGTCGTGGACGGGGAGGTCACCGGACTCGAAGTGACCGGCGACCGGCTCGCCGGGGTGCGTCTCACCGGCGGGCGGGTCATCCCGCGCGAGGCCGTGGTGACCCAGCCGCGATTCACCGCCCGGTCGGCCGTCCTCGCGAGCCTGGGGGTCGAGGCGACGGCGCAGGAGATGGGCGGGCACGTGATCGGCACGTACGTCGCCGCCGATCCGGCCGGAGCCACGGCGGTCCCCGGGGTCTGGGTGGCCGGCAACGTCGCCAGTCTGACCGAGCAGGTCATCGGCGCCGCCAACGCGGGACTGAAGGCCGCGGCGGCGATCAACGGCGACCTGATCGCCGAGGACACCCGCAGGGCGGTGGCCGTGTACCGGCGGTGAGCAGGGCTGCCCGGAACGCCGAGCGCCCGCCTTCCTCCCCGTCGGGGGAGTGAAGGCGGGCGCGCTCGGTCCGTGCGGGTGTCTCGGGAGGATCAGACCTGGGCGGCGGCCTTGATCGCGGAGATGTCGAAGTTCAGCTTGACCTTGTCGCTGACCATCACGCCGCCGGTCTCCAGCGCCGCGTTCCAGGTCAGGCCCCAGTCGGAGCGCAGGATGTCCGCGCTGCCCTCGAAGCCGACGCGCTCGTTGCCGTAGACGTCGGTGGCGGAGCCGTTGAACTCCAGGTCGATGGCGAGCGGACGCGTGACGTCCTTGATGGTGAGGTCGCCGGTGACGCGGTACTTGTCGCCACCGAGCTGCTCGGCCGCGGTGGACCGGAAGGACATCAGGGGGAACTTCTCCGCGTCGAAGAAGTCGCCGCTGACGAGGTGGCCGTCGCGGTCGGCGATGCCGGTGTCGACGCTGGCGATCTTGACGTCGATCGAGGCGGCGGAGTTCGCGGGGGCGGCGCCGTCCAGCTTGAGGCTGCCCTCGTGCTCACCGAAGGAACCGCGGACGTTCGTGACCATGGCGTGGCGCACCGTGAAGCCGATGCTGCTGTGGGCCGGGTCGATGGCGTAGTCGCCGGTCAGGGCGGCCAGCGCGGGGTCCACCGCGAGCGGGGCGGTCGTGGACGGGGCGTCGTTGTTCTTGCGGTTGAACAGAGCCATGGCTCCTCCTCGGGGGACGTGATCGAGCGGGCTGCGAAGGTTTGTTTAACCTTCAACGAGATTCACTGTAGACCCATCTAGTTCAAATTTCAACATCAAGGGTCCAGGCCGGTCCGGAAGTCGCCCTTCCGCTCCCCGGTGGCGCCGTCGCCCTCTGGCGGACGCGCGTAGAACTCGGGCACTATCTCCCCTGCCCGTCCCGTGCGACTGCCTCACTCTGGTTGTCATGAGCAGGAGGAATCCCCCATGTCGTCCCGTCCGAAGCTCCGCTCCGCCCTGACCGCTCTCGCCCTTGTCCTGGGCGCCTTCCTTGCCCCCGGGGTCGGTGTCATCGGAGGCGCGACCGACGCCTTCGCCGTCACCAAGATCAGCCACTCCACGGCGACCTCGATGTTCCGCTCCTCCAACATCACGTGGTCGTCCTCGGGCGGCTGCTCCAACCGGAACGTCTCCACCTGTACGTCGTTCGAGCAGCTCAATCTGGCCAGCGCCCAGGGCGCCCAGACCCTCAAGAGCGCCACGGGCTGCGCGCTGAACATCACCGGCGGCACGGAGACCGGCCACGCCAGCGGTACGTACTCGCACTGGAACGGCTACAAGCTCGACTTCTCCAAGTCCACCTGCCTCACCAACTACGTCCACGGCGTCTTCTCGTACATAGGTCTGCGCGGAGACGGTGCCCCCCAGTACAAGTCCGCCTCCGGCAACATCTACGCGGACGAGGGCAACCACTGGGACGTGACGTACTACAACTGCGGCGGCTGCTGAGCCGTACGCAGAGGTGCCCCCGTCCGGCGGGACGGGGGCACCCTTGTGCGCGGGCGGGGATCAGGACCCGACGCTCACCGTGAAGCGCCTCGGGTTGCCGTCGTGCGCCGCGCCGGACACGTCCGGCTCGCCGTCGGGGCGTACGTCGTCGTACGGGAACGCGTAGCCGATCGGGGAGTTCGCGTGGACGACCCGCGACCAGTGGTTGGTCACCGCGCCCTTGTAGTAGTCCGCCACCGTGGTGCCGTTCGGCTGCTGCGGGTGGCTGAGCATGATCGAGCGGTTGAAGCCCGCCGCGATTCTGGCCAGCAGCGCCTTCTTGTCGTCGGAGTCGCCCGGGTTGTTCGTGAACGGCCCGTGGTTGCAGGTGAAGATGTCCTTCGAGGTGGGCCGGGCGAAGGTGTGGCCGCCCTCGAAGGTCAGCGTGTCCCCGGCGACCCGCCCCGCCAGAGTGCCCCGGCCGCCCTGGAGGTCGATCCGGAGGTCCGTCGAGCGGTACTTCTCCCAGACCTGGTCCACCTGCGCCGTGAACAGGTCCCGGAACGGCATCTGGTCCGGCCGGTCGAAGAACGGGGCCATCAGGTTCTGCGGCGAGACGACCCGCAGCACCTTCCCGTCCGCGCCCCTGGTGACCAGCTTGTCCCAGGGCTGCCCGTCGGCGGCGGCCTGCGCGGTGAGGTCGTCGGCGATCCGCTGCACGGCGCCGTCGGGGAGGGGAGCGACGGTGTGCGTGGTGTCGCCCTGGAGGTTCAGGCCGATCGGCAGCGCGGTCACCAGGTCGACGTAGCTGATGTTCGCGTACAGCTGCTGCGGGTTGAACGTGAACTCGCAGAACGACCAGGTCCGCCCGTAGTTCGGGTCGGCGGAAGTCGCGAAGGCCGGCTCGACCAGCGACGGCCCCGGGTTGAGGTAGAAGTCCAGCTTGTCGTCGCGTACGAAGTAGATCCTCGCCCCGTACATCTGGGGGAGCGTCAGGAGCACGGGACCGGCACCCGCCGGCTTCAGGGGGATGGCGCAGTCGATCGGCAGCGGGGTCTGCGGAGCGGCGGGGGAGTCGGGGCGGTACACACTGCCGTCGGCCCGCAGCAGCACCCAGCGGTCGGTGCCCTGCTCGTGGCCGGTCACGTACGCGTTCACCGTGCCCGGCAGTGAACGGTTCTCCAGGGCCAGTTCGCAGGTGGCGGGCGCGGCGGAGGCGTGGGGGCTCAGAGCGCCGCCCCAGACGGGGTAGGTGAGCGCGGTCGCGGAGGCGGCGGCGCCGGTCAGGAACAGTCTGCGCGAAATCACGAGGTACTCCCGGGGTGTGGGGGGCCGCAGACCGTCATGGGTGGGGTGGGCAGGGGAGTTGGTGCGGTGGGGGTGTCTGCGGTGCGCACCACATTCCCCAAGTCCCGCCAAAGCGTCAAGAGTTGCGACTGAGAGCGCTCTCAAAAATTGAATGTCTTCACAACTCAACGCCCAGAAGCGGTATTTGGCGACCGGCCGTAGACAATCGCCGACGCCGGGTGATCAGGAACCGAACGCGGCCGGGCACCGGCTCGCCGCCGCCCGACTTGGACTAACGCGCGGCGGTTGTTGGACTGGTAAGTCCTTACGGGCCGTACGCCGTTGACGCTGTCCCGACACGGGGACTACTCAGGCCACATGTCGCGAAGATTCACTTCGGCGGGCGCTGTCGCCGCCGCCTCAGCAGCCGTCCTGGCGCTCGTGGGGACCAGCCTCCCCGCCGCAGCCGCCGACCCCCTCCCCGCCGCCGCCGGGGCGGCCGACGCCGCCGGCTCCGCCGTCATCGGATCGGATCAGCTCTCGGTCGCCGTCGCCGACGACTTCCCGCGCGTCCTGTCGTACACCGACCGGGCCGGTGGCGGCAGCCTGACCGGCAGCACGCGGCCGGTCACCGAGATCACCCTCAACGGAACCGCCCGCCCGGTGCGGCTCAAGGCGGCGCCCGAGGTCACCGCCTCGGCCGCCCGCTACACGCTCACCTTCCCCGACCTGCCCGGCGTCGAGATCGACGCCGCCATCGAGGTCTCGGGCCGGGCCACCACCTTCAAGGTGACCGCCGTACGCGACACCGAGGCGTTCCGCGTCGGCACCATCGACATACCGGGCCACGACCTGGTCTCCGTCGGCTCCGCGGACACCGGCGCCGCGACCGCCTTCACCCGGCTCGACCCCGACTCCACGAAGACCGCCGACGTCTTCGCGGCGGTCACCGGGCAGACCGCCGCCGAAGCCGCACCCGTGGGCGCCTCGTACGCCCTCGTCAACACCGGCTCCCTCGCCGCCGCCGTCGAGTCCAACTCCTCGTACGACAAGCCGTCCGGGGCCACCGGCGGCGACGACGCCCGCTTCTGGCACCAGGCGCGCAAGGAGGCCGACGGCAGCGTCCGGGTCGGCGTCTGGTCCGGGCAGTGGACCTACCGGGGCGCCGGTGCGCCGCAGCCCGAGACCGGCGCCGACCTGCCCTGGGCGAAGGTCGTCGTCACCCCCGACGCCAACGGGGACAAGACCGTGGACTGGCAGGACGGCGCCGTCGCCTTCCGCTCCATCGGCGTCACCGCACCCGGCGGGGACGAGACGGCGAACCGGGTCATCACCCACATCCCGTTCAACTTCGCGAGCCAGGCCACCCACCCCTTCCTCCGTACGCTCGACGACGTCAAGCGGATCTCGCTGGCGACCGACGGGCTGGGGCAGATGGCCGTCCTCAAGGGGTACGGCTCCGAGGGGCACGACTCCGCCCACCCGGACTACGGCGGCAACTACAACAAGCGCGCCGGCGGGCTCAAGGACCTCAACAAGCTGCTCAAGGAGGGCAAGCGGTGGGGCGCCGCCTTCGGCGTCCACGTCAACGCCACCGAGTCCTACCCCGAGGCCAAGGCGTTCGACGAGCAGCTCGTCGACAAGACCAAGCCCGGCTGGAACTGGCTCAACCAGAGCTACTACATCGACCAGCGCCGCGACATCAACAGCGGTGATCTGGCCCGGCGCTTCCAGCAGTTGCGCGACGAGACCGACCGCAACCTCAGTCTGCTCTACATCGACGTCTACTACTCGCACGGCTGGATCGCCGACAAGACCCTCCAGGCCGTGCAGAAGCAGGGCTGGAACGTCGGAACCGAGTGGGCCGACAAGTTCGAGCGGGCCTCGCTCTGGTCCCACTGGGCCAACGACCTGAGCTACGGCGGCGCCACCAACAAGGGCCTCAACTCGCAGATCATCCGGTTCATCCGCAACGGCGAGAAGGACGTCTGGAACAACGACCCGGTCCTCGGCCAGACCGCGATCGAGGAGTTCGAGGGCTGGACCGGCGAGACCGACTGGAACACCTTCTACGACAACATCTGGCAGAAGAACCTGCCGGCCAAGTACCTCCAGAAGCAGAAGATCACCCGCTGGGACAAGGCCGCCGCCGACATCACCTTCACCGGTGGGGTCCGGGGCACGGTCGAGAACGGCAAGCGCACGTTCTACGACCACGGCCGCAAGGTCCTCAGCGGCACGGAGTACCTGCTGCCGTGGGACGGCGGCAAGAAGCTCTACCACTACAACAAGGCGGGTGGTACTAGCAGTTGGGCGGTGCCCTCGACGGGCGCGTACACCGTCTACAAGCTCACCGACAACGGCCGCGAGAAGACCGCCACCGTACGCCCGGTGAACGGGAAGATCACGCTGGAGGCCGCCGCCGGGCAGCCCTACGTCCTCTACCCGGACCAGGCGCCGCAGGCCGTGGATCCGCAGTGGGGCGCGGGCAGCCCGGTCGACGACCCCGGCTTCAACGACGGCGGGCTCGACAGCTGGTCGAAGACCGGCACCGCCGTCCGCCACACCGACGACCAGGGCCGCAACAGCGCGAAGCTCTCCGGCACCGGCACGGCGGCGCTCTCGCAGAGCATCGACGGTCTGGAGCCCGGCAAGCGGTACACCGCCTCCGCGCTGATCGAGGTCGAGCCGGGACAGACCCGGCGCACCACGCTCTCGGCCGGCGGGAAGTCCGTGGCCGTGGACCGCTCCACCGCCCGGGACCAGGTGGCCGCGTCCGACTGGCACGGCAGCTGGTTCCAGCGGGCCAAGGTGAACTTCACCGCCCCGGCGAACGGCCGCACCACGCTCCGGATCGAGGCGGCGAAGGGCAGTACGGCGACCGTACGGGCCGATGACGTACGGCTCGTCGCCAACGCCCCGACGACCCGCGCCGGCACCGTCGTGTACGAGGACTTCGAGGACGTCGACCAGGGCTGGGGCCCCTTCCTCAAGGGCGACGCGGGCGGTTCCACCGACCCCCGCACCAGCATCTCCCAGCTCCACGCCCCCTACACCCAGGCCGGCTGGAACGGAAAGCTCGTCGACGACGTGCTGGGCGGCAAGGAGTCCCTCAAGGCCCACGAGGAGAACACCGGTCTGGTCTACCGGACCGCTCCCTGGACCGTGCCGATGACCGACGGCCACCGCTACACGGTCGCGTACGACTACCAGTCCAGCCACGCCGGAGCCTACGAGTGGGTCGACGGCTACGACCGGATCGACGCGAGCGGCGCCCCCGACTCCGTCGAGACCCGGACCACGGCCATCGGACAGCAGCGCGGCACCGGCCACTTCACCGAGACGGTCACGGCGGGCTGCGGAGACACCTGGACCGGTCTGCGCAAGCGCGGCGACGCCCCCGACGGCGCCGACTTCGTCCTCGACGGCTTCACCGTCACCGACCTCGGCCCCGCCCCCGCAGGGGAGAAGGCCGCCTGCGGCACGCTCACCGTGGCCGCGGAGGCCGAGACGCTGGAACCCGGCACGGCCAACACAGTCGAGGCCACGTTCACCAACTACGAGGCGACGGCGGCGACCGGCGTCGAGGTGGGCCTGACCCTGCCCGAGGGCTGGCAGGCCGAGCCCGCGGGCGCCGTCACCTTCGACTCGGTCGCCCCGGGCGCCGAAGTCACCGGCCGCTGGCAGGTCACCCCGCCGGTGGACGCCGAGTACCGCGCGTACACGCTGAGTTCGCAGGCCGCGTACACCGTCGGCGGCGACTCCCGGACCCTCGGTGCGCAGACGTCCGTACGGACCCTGCCGCCGCCGCCCACCGCGGACAGCTGGGCCAGCGACCTCGACTGGACGGCCTCCGAGAACGGCTGGGGACCCGTCGAGCGCGACCTCTCCAACGGGGAGACCGGCACCGGTGACGGCACCCCGCTCAGGATCGGCGGTGTCACCTACGCCAAGGGCATCGGCACCCACGCCCCGGCGAAGGTCCGCTACTACCTGGGCGGGAAGTGCACCTCGTTCACCGCCGAGGTGGGCGTGGACGACGCGCAGACCACCCGCGGCAGTGTGCAGTTCTCCGTCACGGCCGACGGTACGCGGAAGGTGGAGTCGCCCGTGCTGCGGGCGGCCGACGCCGCCTGGCAGCTCACCGCCGACGTCACCGGCGCGAAGTACGTCGACCTGCTCGTCGGCGAGGGCGGCGACGGCAACGGCAACGACCACGCCGACTGGGGCAGCGCCCGCTTCCACTGCGGTAGCTGACCCGTACAGAGGCACGGGCGCGGGGACTGCCCCGCGCCCGTGCCGTGGTGTGCCCGCCTCCGGAGGCAGGCGGTCCGCCGAGGGGAGAAAGCGCTTTCGACCAATGCCCGCACGCCCATTGAAAGGGCGTCGGAACGCGTGCTAAACCAGCGGGCAACAGGTCTACACCACTTCCTCCGGGAGGACTCCCCGTGCCGCTCCTGCCTGCCGCCTGGTCCCGCCGCGCCTTCCTCGCCACCACGTCGGCCACCGCCCTCGGCGCCGCCTTCGCCGGTCCCGCACGCGCCGCGGCGAGCGCGGACGAGTACGACACGCTCCGGGCCCGCTGGGTCGGGCTGGCGCTCGGCTCCGGCTTCGACCCGGCCGCCGAACCCTTCGCCTCCCGGCTCCGGGAGACCGGCGAACTCGCCGCCGGATTCCGGGCGTCCATGGCCCCGGCCGCCAACTCCCTCTGGCCCGGCTACACCTTCGACCCGCCGTCGGGCATCACCCAGAGCTACAGCCGCCTGTGGACCATGACCCAGGCGTACCTCCAGCCGGGCACGGGCCTCACCGGCGACGCGGCCCTCCTCGCCGACATCAGCCGGGGACTCGACCACCTCTCCACGACGGTCTACAACCCGTCGACGACCCGCTACGGCAACTGGTGGGAGTGGCAGATAGGCAGCCCCCGCCTGCTGATGGACATCCACGCGGGGCTCCACGACGCACTCACCGACGCCCAGCGGCAGGCCGCCTGCGCCGCCGTCGACCACTTCGTGCCCGACACGATGCTCACGGACTACTCGGGCACGAGCACCGGCGCCAACCGGGTCGACCTCTGCCGCTCCGTCGCCCTGCGCGGCGTCATCGGCCGCAGCCCGGCGAAGATCGCCCTGGCCCGCGACGCCCTCTCGCCCGTCTTCCCGTACGTCACGAAGGGGGACGGCCTCTACGCGGACGGCTCCTTCGTCCAGCACACCTGGGTCGCCTACTCCGGTACGTACGGACAGGTCATGCTCGACGGACTGGGCCGCCTCTTCACGCTCCTCGCGGGATCGACCTGGGCCGTCACCGATCCGGGCCGCCAGATCATCCTGGACTCCGTCGAGAACGCCTACGCGCCGCTGATCTACGACGGCCTGATGATGGACAGCGTCAACGGACGTGCCATCAGCCGCGGTTACCTCAAGAGCGACGACCGCAAGGTGATGCGCAGCGACCACTTCCACGGGCAGGGACTGATCGCCGCGATCCCGCTGCTCGCGGGCGGGGCCTCCCCGGCCGAGCAGCAGCGCTGGACCGCGATGATCAAGGGGTGGATCGACCGGGACCGTACGACACCGCTCCTCACCGCACCCCAGTTCAACGTCGCGGACCTCGCCCGGCTGCACGCCGTCGCCGCCTCGCCGGTCCCCGCGGCCCCCGAGCCCGTGGCGCACAAGCTCTTCGCCGCCATGGACCGCGCCGTGCACCGGCGTCCCGGTTGGGCCGCGGGCATCTCCATGGCCTCGGAACGGATCTCGTACTACGAGTGCGGCAACGGCGAGAACCCGCGCGGCTGGCACACCGGTGCCGGAATGCTCTACTGGTGGCCGGGCGCGGCGGGAGGGGACCAGTACACGGACTGGTTCTGGCCGACCGTCGACTTCTACCGTCTGCCCGGAACCACCGTGTCCACCAAGCGGCTCGCCGACCGGGCGGGCGGCGAATGGGGAGCGCCCAAGCCCGCGGTGAAGTGGGTCGGCGGCGCCACGGACGGCGAGTTCGCCGCCGTGGGCCAGCACCTCAAGGGCCTCGGGTCCACCCTCCAGGCCCGCAAGTCGTGGTTCTGTGTCGCCGATACGGTGATCTGCCTCGGCGCCGGCATCACCAGCACCGACGGCGTCCCCGCCGAGACGGTCGTCGACAACCGCATGCTCGGCGAGGCCGGAACGAACGCGTTCACCGCCGACGACCGTACGGCTCCGCGCTGGGCGCATCTGGAGGGCCACGGCGGCTGGGTCTTCCCGGGCGGAGCGGACCTGCGCACCCTGCGCGAGGACCGCACCGGTTCCTGGAGCGACATCAACACCACCAGCACCACCGAACGCCGCACCCGCCGCTATCAGACGCTCTGGCTGGACCACGGCACCGATCCCGTGGACGCCCGGTACGCGTACCTGCTGATGCCCGGCGCCTCCCGCCGTACCGTCGCCGCCCGCGCGGCAGACGGCGACTGGCTGAAGACGCTCGCCAACACCTCCGCGGTCCAGGCGGTGGCGATCCCCTCACTGGGCGTGACGGCCGCGAACTTCTGGCAGGCCGGCACGGCGGGCCCGCTGACGGTCTCGGCCCCGGCAAGCGTGCTGGTCAGGACGGAGCGCCGCTCCACTACGCTCTGCGTGAGCGGGCCCGACCGGACCGGCGCCCCCGTGGACGTGACCTGGAACCGCCCGGTCCAGGAGGTCGTCGCAGCCGACCCCGGCATCGAGGTCAGGGCCACCGGCCGGAGCCTGGTCCTGCGGGTCTCCCCGGGCACCGCGGGCGGCACCCTGAGGTGCGAGG
Organism: Streptomyces sp. NBC_00234; assembly: GCF_036195325.1. Lineage (NCBI taxonomy): Bacteria > Bacillati > Actinomycetota > Actinomycetes > Kitasatosporales > Streptomycetaceae > Streptomyces > Streptomyces sp. NBC_00234. The sequence goes on from NZ_CP108101.1 coordinate 5,777,281, forward strand.
TCCGCTAGGGCCTCCCGCGTCCGTGTGCCCGCCGACACACTCCGCCGCTTTGTCGGCCCCCGACAAAGCGGCGGGGCTGCGAGCTGGTGGATCGCCTGCCCGGCGTTCGGGTTCTGTCGAGGCCCACCAGGAAACGGGGCAGGAGACTGTACGGAGTCGACGGCACGATTTGTGCGGTCGGCTTCGTAGGGTCGGTACATGACCGTTGTGGACGAGACCCCGAGCGAGCCGAGCGACACGCGTGGCCGGGTGGCCGAACTGCTGGCCCTGCGTGAGCAGGCCCGGCGGGGACCGAGTGACCGGGCGACCGAGGCGCAGCACGCCAAGGGCAAGCTGACGGCCCACGAGCGCATCGCGCTGCTCCTGGACGAGGGTTCGTTCAAGGAGGTCGAGCAGCTGCGCCGGCACCGGGCGACCGGGTTCGGCCTGGAGGCGAAGAAGCCCTACACGGACGGTGTGATCACCGGCTGGGGCACGGTCGAGGGCCGCACGGTCTTCGTCTACGCGCACGACTTCCGGATCTTCGGCGGGGCGCTGGGCGAGGCCCACGCCACGAAGATCCACAAGATCATGGACATGGCCATCTCGGCGGGTGCCCCGCTGGTGTCCCTGAACGACGGCGCGGGCGCCCGTATCCAGGAGGGCGTCTCCGCTCTCGCCGGCTACGGCGGGATCTTCCAGCGCAACACCCGGGCGTCCGGTGTCATCCCGCAGATCAGCGTGATGCTCGGCCCGTGCGCGGGCGGCGCGGCCTACAGCCCGGCGCTGACCGACTTCGTGTTCATGGTCCGCGAGACCTCGCAGATGTTCATCACCGGTCCGGACGTCGTCAAGGCGGTCACCGGTGAGGAGATCACCCAGAACGGACTCGGCGGCGCGGACGTGCACGCCGGGACCTCGGGCGTCGCGCACTTCGCGTACGACGACGAGGAGACCTGCATCGCCGAGGTCCGCTACCTGATCGGGATGCTGCCCTCCAACAACCGCGAGAACCCGCCCACCGTGGCGAGCGACGACCCCGCCGACCGGCGCGGCGAGACCCTGCTCGACCTGGTCCCGGCCGACGGCAACCGTCCGTACGACATGCACAAGGTGATCGAGGAGCTCGTCGACGACGGCGACTACCTGGAGATCCACGAGCGCTGGGCCCGCAACATCATCTGCGCCCTGGCCCGGCTCGACGGCCAGGTCGTCGGCATCGTCGCCAACCAGCCGCAGTCGCTGGCCGGTGTCCTGGACATCGAGGCGTCCGAGAAGGCCGCGCGTTTCGTCCAGATGTGCGACGCGTTCAACATCCCGATCGTCACTCTGTTGGACGTCCCCGGCTTCCTGCCCGGCGTCGACCAGGAGCACGGTGGGATCATCCGGCACGGCGCGAAGCTGCTCTACGCGTACTGCAACGCCACCGTGCCCCGGATCTCGCTGATCCTGCGCAAGGCATACGGAGGCGCGTACATCGTCATGGACAGCCAGTCCATCGGAGCCGACCTCACCTACGCCTGGCCCACCAACGAGATCGCGGTGATGGGCGCCGAAGGTGCCGCCAACGTCATCTTCCGCCGCCAGATCGCGGAGGCCGAGGACCCCGAAGCCATGCGGGCCCGCATGGTCAAGGAGTACAAGGCCGAACTCATGCACCCGTACTACGCGGCGGAGCGTGGCCTCGTCGACGACGTCATCGACCCCGCGGAGACGCGCCAGGTCCTGATCGCCTCTCTCGCGATGCTCCGCAACAAGCACGCCGACCTGCCGTCCCGTAAGCACGGCAACCCCCCGCAGTAGCGCAGCCGACGCGGTCACCCGCGCCGAAGCCCGCGCCATCCTGCCGAGAAGACGGAGACACACCCCATGAGCGCCACTCCTTCCGAGTCCGTGCTGCGCGTCGAGAAGGGTCTCGCCGACCCCGAGGAGCTGGCGGCCATCACCGCCGTCCTGCTCGCCCGCGCAGCGTCCCAGCCCGCCGCACCCGCCCACCGGGGCCGCAACACCGCCGGATGGCGCCGTCTGGAGCGCACGCCCGGCTTCCGCGCCCCGCACAGCTGGCAGGGCTGAGACCGGCCCGGCACACCGCCCGCGCGAAAGGCCCCGCACTCCTTCCGGAGTGCGGGGCCTTTCGTCGTGCCGGGACCGTCAGCGCAGGCGGGCCATGAGGGCGTGCTCGACCAGCGTGATGAGCGCGCTCTTGGCGTCCGCGCGGTGGCGGGCGTCCGTCGTCAGAATCGGGGTGTCCGGGCCGATCTGGAGGGCCTCGCGCACCTCGTCGGGTGTGTAGGGCTGGTGTCCGTCGAAGCCGTTGAGGGCGATGACGAAGGGGAGGCCGCTGTTTTCGAAGTAGTCGACTGCGGGGAAGCAGTCGGCGAGGCGGCGGGTGTCGACGAGGACGACGGCGCCGATGGCGCCGCGTACGAGGTCGTCCCACATGAACCAGAAGCGGTCCTGTCCGGGGGTGCCGAAGAGGTACAGGATCAGGTCCTGGTCCAGGGTGATGCGGCCGAAGTCCATGGCCACCGTGGTGGTGGTCTTGTCCCCGGTGTGTGTGAGGTCGTCGATGCCCGCGGACGCGGACGTCATCACGGCTTCGGTGCGCAGCGGATTGATCTCCGAAACGGCACCGACAAACGTGGTCTTACCCACGCCGAAGCCCCCTGCCACCACGATCTTCGCCGAGGTAGTGGAGCGGGCCGCTCCGCCGCTAGAGCTTGCGAAGTCCACTGAGCACCCTTTCGAGCAGTGTCACATCTGGTTGGCCGCCGGCGGCCTCGTCGCCGCCGGGCTGATGGATAGCGACGAGCCCGGCCTCCGCCAGGTCGGCGACGAGGATCCGGGCAACGCCGAGGGGGATCGAGAGAAGGGCCGAGATCTCGGCCACCGACTTGATCTCCAGGCAGAGCCGGCAGATCCGCTGGTGCTCGGGCAACTGCCCTTGCAGCCTCGACGGATCGGCCGTGGTGCTCACCAGCGCCTCGATGGCGAGCTGGTAACGGGGCCGGGTACGGCCACCGGTCATGGCGTACGGACGGACCAGCGGGTTGTGCGCCGCGGGTGCGGGCGCCTGGGCCCGCCGGGGCTGCACCGGCTGAATACGGGGCGCCTGGGGTGATTCGTACTGCTGCGGCTGCTGCTGCGGCCACCCGGAGCCCTGCTGAGGCCAGTCCGAGCCCTGCTGGTTCCAGTCGGAACCCTGCGCGCTCTGCGGCTGCTGATAGGGCTGATAAGGCTGTTGCGAGCCCTGTCTGCTGGGAGCGGAAGGGAAGTTGAAACGGTTGTCGTCCTGCTCACCCGGAACCCGCTGGCCACCCTCATATGGGTGTCCGCCTGTGGGTGCTGCCACGTTTCCTCCTCCGTCTGCCGGTCGCCGATCCCAGTGGGGCCGCGCCACCGCACCCTATGGCGCGGTGGCGAGAAACGCACTGTCTGTCTACTAGTTAAGAAGACTTCCCTGAAGCTCCGCGCGGAGATCCGGGGTGAGAACACTGCCCGCACGATCCACCAGAAGTGCCATTTCGTACCCAACCAGACCGATATCGGCGTCCGGATGCGAAAGGACCGCAAGTGAGGAACCGTCAGAGATGGACATGATGAAGAGGAATCCTCGCTCCATCTCCACAACGGTCTGATTCACGGCGCCGCCCTCGAAGATCCGGGAGGCACCCGCGGTCAGCGACGTCAGACCGGAGGCGACGGCCGCCAGCTGGTCGGCGCGGTCGCGCGGGAATCCTTCGGACATCGCCAGCAGCAGGCCGTCAGCGGAGACCACCACCGTGTGCGACACCCCGGGGGTGTTGTCCACGAAGTTGGTGATCAACCAGTTCAGATTCTGCGCCGCCTGGCTCATCGGGCTCACACTAACGCTCCTGGTTGTAGGTGTTACTTGCGTCCGACCCCGCATCGCGTCCCCGCTGGATGCCGCGTCGCAGGTTGCTCAACCTGCCACGGACGTCCTCGGGGGCACGGGAGACCTGGGGGCCGCCCTGCTGCGTCTGCTCCGCCGTCCCCTCGACCAGATTGGCCTTGGGTACGCGGCGGGGGAGACCGGACGGGGTGATCCCGCCCGCCTTCGGCTCGCGGAGCTTCTCCGCCCGCTCCCAGCGCTCGTCGTTCGTGGAGCGCCAGTCGTCGGGGCCGTCGCCGTTCGCCGGGGCGGACGGCGGCTGCTGCGTGTCCTGCTGCTGTGCCGGGGCCGACGCCTCGTTCCCGCGGCCGGTGGGCTGCCAGTGCTGCACACCACCGCGGCGCGGAAGACCGGCCTCGGTCATCTCGTGCGCGGCGTTCGGGACGGGGCCCGAACGGTCGAAGCCTACGCGCTCCTCGGTCGCTGCGGGAGCACTCGGTGCCGACTCCGCTTCAGCCTGCGGCGCGGACTCGTAGGCCCCCTGGTAGCCGCCCTGATTGGCCCAGTCGCCCTGGTGGGACTGGGCAGGAGCGGAGTCGAACTGTTCCGCGTACTGGCCCTGCTGGGCTTCCGGAGCGGCGTATGCCGCTTCCGGATAGCCGCCCTGCTGGGACTGCTGGGGGTAGCCGGCCTCGGTGCCGTACGGCTCGTAGGGAGCCTCGTACGGAGCCTGCTCGTACCCCTGCTGCGCGGGCTGCGGCTCCTGGGCGTACTGCTCCTGCCCGTACGGAGCCTGCTCGTACTGCTGCGCCTCGTCCCGGAACAGCGGACGCTCGCCGCCCGCCTGGGCCTCCAGCGCGGCCCGTCGCTCCTCACGCAGGAGGGAACGGCCGACCGGGTCCAGCTGCGGCGCGTCCGCGTCCGGTATGTCGTACCGCGAGTCGTCGAAGCCGAGCTCCGCCGCCGTACGCATCGTGGTCTGCTGCGGCATCGGGTCGAACGCCTGCTGCTGCTGCGGAATGATCGAGGAGACGGTGAAGTCGTCCTGCGCGGAGGACGCCTCGCCGCCGCCACCGTGGGTGATCGCGTCGGGGAGCATGACCAGCGAGGTGGTGCCGGCCTGCTCGCCCGAGGGGCGCAGCTGGACGCGGATGCCGTGCCGGTCGGCGAGACGGCCGACCACGAAGAGGCCCATGCGCTGCGACACCGCGGCGTCGACGGTCGGCGGGTTGGCCAGCTTGTGGTTGATGTCCGCGAAGTCCTCGGCGGTGAGGCCGATGCCCTTGTCGTGGATCTCGACCATCACGCGGCCGTCGGGCAGCCGGGTCGCGGTGACCCGGACCTTGGTCTGCGGGGAGGAGAACGTGGTGGCGTTCTCCAGCAGCTCGGCCAGCAGGTGGACGAGGTCGGTCACGGCCTGACCGTGGATCTCGCTCTCCGGCACGCCGGTGAGCTCGATGCGCTCGTACGACTCCACCTCGGAGGAGGCGGCGCGCAGGACGTCCACCAGCGGCACGGGCTGGTTCCAGCGGCGGCCGGGCTCCTCGCCCGCGAGGACGAGGAGGTTCTCGCCGTTGCGGCGCATACGGGTGGCCAGGTGGTCCAGGCGGAAGAGGCTCTCCAGCTGGTCCGGGTCGGCCTCGTTGTTCTCCAGGTCGGTGATGAGGGTCAGCTGACCCTCGATGAGCGACTGGTTGCGGCGCGACAGGTTGGTGAAGATCGCGTTGACGTTGCCCCGGAGCATGGCCTGCTCGGCGGCGAGCCGGACGGCCTCGCGGTGCACCTGGTCGAAGGCGCGGGCGACCTCGCCGATCTCGTCCTGGGTGTTGATCGGGATGGGCTGGACCCGGGTGTCGACCCGGCCCGGGTCGGTCCGCGACAGCTGGTCGACCAGCATCGGCAGCCGCTGCTCGGCGATGCCGAAGGCGGCGGTACGCAGCTGGCGCATCGAGCGGCTCATCTGGCGGGCCATGAGGCCGGCCAGGATGAAGGCCGCGAGCAGCGCGATGATCACGACGGCCGCGGTGACGATGGCATCGGTCTTGGCGTCGGACGAGATGGCCGCGGCCTCGGTCACGGCCTTGTCGACGAGTTCGTCCTCGACCGTGGTGTAGCCGTCGAACTTGGCGGTGGACGCCGCCATCCAGGTCTGGGGGGTGATCCCCTTCGCCTTCAGCTCGGCGGGCGAGTCGCCCTGGCCGATCTGCTGGGCCATGCCGTCGAAGACCGAACCCTTGATGCTCGGCGGAGCCACGAACGGCCTGCCCGCCGCCTGGGCCTGCTCAGCGGCTGCCTTGAGCTGCTGCGCACCCTCGGCGGCCTTGCCGGCCATGACTTCCTTGAGCCGGGCGGTGTCGGCTTCCGTACCCGCGGAGACGAACTCGCCGAGGGCGATCTGCTCCAGGTAGTTGTACGAGCCGAAGGCCTTGACCTGCGCCTCGAACTTGGCGCGCTCCTGGCTCGGGCGGACCAGCAGGTGCATACCGATCGAGCGCTGAAGCGATTCTGCAGCCTTGGCGAGCTCGATCGCGTAGACCGTGCGGCCGTAGGTGGTGATGTTGCCGGTGCCGAGGCCGAGCTCGTTGGAGAACTCCATCAGCGAGTGCTGGACCTTGGTGTAGCCCTCCTCGGTCTTCACCGGGTCCATCGCCTCGGCGTAGGCCGCCTTGCGCAGCTCGGGGAGGAGGGGCTCCTCACCCTTGAAGAGCTTGAGGCGGCGGTCGAGCCCGGGTTTGTCCGGCATGCTCTTCACGGCCTCGTCGAACTTCGTCGCGGCCTCGTCCGTGGTGGCCCGGGCCTGCTCGACGACGTCGGCGGTGCGCTTGTTCGACAGGAGCGGCTGAGCGGTGAGGTCGCGCTCGTTGAGCAGCGCCTGCCCGTACTCGGCGGCAGCGCGCACGACCAGCGCGGTCTTCTCGGCGTCCTGGGCCTCGTTCCAGGTGTCGATCGACCCCTTCACCTGGAAGCCGCCCATGATCAGGCCGACCAGCACAGGGATCAGGAGGATCGCGTTCAGCCGGGTGGGCACCCGCCAGTTGCGCGGGGACAGCCGGTTGGTGGAGCCACCGGCCGGTTCCGGCGCGGACATGTCCGCGGACGACGCCCCAGCGCGCGGCGGCGGGGTGAAGTTGCCCCGTTCCGGCTGCGCCGCGGAGCCCTCGTTGCTTCGCCTCACTCGACCAACAACCTCTCGGCGTCGGCACCAACGTTGTGCCGAAAGTATTCGTTCAGGGCCGTACTACTCGGTAGTTCGTCGAATTCCAGCACGGGTAGTGGTCGCGTTCCAAACAGTCGGAATGAGAGATTCCGAGTGGTCTACACCGCAGATAAAACGGGCATAAAGAGCGAGCCCCGCCAAAAGGCGGGGCTCAGGTGAGCAGAGTGGTACCGGTCGAACGCATCGGGTATCGACGCGGAGTCAATTCTCTGTCGAAACGTTATGAACACGGGGGCGGATCGTGTCAAAGGACACAGTCCGCCCCCGTGGGACTACAACAACTTCCGTATGCCAATACCGACTTGTGCCTACTTGAGCCGTGCCATCAAGGCGTGCTCCACCAGCGTGATCAGACCACTCTTGGCGTCCGCGCGGTGGCGGGCGTCCGTCGTGATGATCGGGGCGTCGGGGCCGATCTGGAGGGCCTCGCGCACTTCCTCGGGTGTGTAGGGCTGGTGTCCGTCGAAGCCGTTGAGGGCGATGACGAAGGGGAGGCCGCTGTTTTCGAAGTAGTCGACTGCGGGGAAGCAGTCGGCGAGGCGGCGGGTGTCGACGAGGACGACGGCGCCGATGGCGCCGCGTACGAGGTCGTCCCACATGAACCAGAAGCGGTCCTGTCCGGGGGTGCCGAAGAGGTACAGGATCAGGTCCTGGTCCAGGGTGATGCGGCCGAAGTCCATGGCCACCGTGGTGGTGGTCTTGTCCCCGGTGTGTGTGAGGTCGTCGATGCCCGCGGACGCGGACGTCATCACGGCTTCGGTGCGCAGCGGATTGATCTCCGAAACGGCACCGACGAACGTGGTCTTACCCACGCCGAAGCCGCCCGCCACCACGATCTTCGCCGAGGTGGTGGCACGGCCCGTCCCGCCGTTAGAGCTTGCGAAGTCCACTGAGCACCCTTTCGAGCAGTGTCACATCCGGCGCGCCGCCGGCCTCTCCGTTGCCCGGCTGGTGGATGGCCACCATGCCGGCTTCCGCCAGGTCCGCCACAAGGATGCGGGCCACGCCGAGGGGCATGGACAGCAGTGCCGAGACCTCTGCCACCGACTTGACCTCACGGCACAGGTGGCAGATCCGCTGGTGCTCGGGGAGCAGGGTCCCCAGGTGTGCCGGGTCGGCCGTGGTGCTGACCAGGGCCTCTATCGCGAGCTGGTAGCGCGGCCGGGTCCGGCCGCCGGTCATGGCATACGGACGGACCAGCGGCTGGTCGCCTTCACCGTCGTACGACGCGTGGTGCAGTGCGCCGTACGGATCAGGTGAGGCGGGTGGCGGGGTCATGAATCCTCCGGGCGTGACAGCGGTGTGTCGGCTTGCCGTCTGAAGGGGCCGGTGGGGGGTCTGAGGCGGCCGGACGGGTGAGGGTTGTGGGTAGTACCTGGGGGGATTGTGCCTGGTGTCCGCTGCATGGCCGCCTAGTGGAGCAGACTGCCCTGGAGCTCGGCGCGGAGGTCGGGCGTGAGGACGGTGCCCGCACGGTCGACGAGGAGGGCCATCTCGTAACCGACCAGACCGATGTCGGCGTCCGGGTGGGCGAGAACGGCCAGCGAGGATCCGTCGGAGACGGACATCAGGAAAAGGAAGCCTCGTTCCATCTCCACGACCGTCTGGCTCACGGCGCCGCCCTCGAAGATCCGGGAGGCACCCGCGGTCAGCGACGTCAGACCGGAGGCGACGGCCGCCAGCTGGTCGGCGCGGTCGCGCGGGAAGCCTTCGGACATCGCCAGCAGCAGGCCGTCCGCGGAGACCACGACGGTGTGGGACACACCGGGGGTGTTGTCCACGAAGTTGGTGATCAGCCAGTTCAGATTCTGTGCGGCCTGACTCATGGGGCTCAACTAACGCTCCTGCTGGTGAGTGGGGCCGAGATGGAAACCGCCGGTCGACTGGCCGTTGTTGGCCTGCCGACCCTGCTGGATGCCCCGGCGGAGATTGGTCAGACGTCCGCGTACGTCATCGGGCGCACGCGAAACCTGAGGTCCGGACTGGTGATTCTGCTGCTGGGCGGTGCCCGGTACCAAATTGGCGCGGGGAACCCGGCGGGGAAGCCCGGAGGTGGTGATGCCGCCCGCGGCGGGCTTCTTGACCCGCTCCGCCTGCCGCACGAGTTCGTCGTTGGGCGAGGGGCGCCAGGTGCTGGTGGCGCCGGTGTCGGTGCCACCACGCCTCGGCATGGGCGGGGCGGGGGAGGCGGCCGGAGCCACCGGAGCCTGCGGCTCGGGAGCCGGCGGCTGCTGGCCACCCTGCTGCGGGCCGTGGAACCAGTTCGTCTCCAGGGTGTCGTACAGCGGGGTACGACCGTCCCCGGGGCCGGCCGGCGGAAGCGCCTCGGGCTGAGCCTGCTGCGGCAGCGCGGGACGGCGCGGCATCTCACCCGCGGGTGAGGCACCCGGAAGCGGAGCACCGAAGTCGGCGTCGTCCCGGCCGCGCTGGCGCGGCGCCGGCGTTCCCTGGTTCTGCTGGAGCGGGACACCGAAGTCGGGGCGCGCGAACTGAGCGGTGCCGGCCGGGTCCTGGGACGCCTGCGGCGCCGAGAAGTCCGGGCGGGCGAACTCGGCGGTGGCGCCGGGGCCCTGGTGCTGGTCCGACGGGCTGTACGGCTGGTTCGGGACCGGTCCGGCCGGCCGGGCGAACTGGCCGGTGGTGTCGGGCTCCTCGTGACCGCGCGGGGCGTCCAGCGGAGAACGGCGCTGCGCACCCTGCTCCTCGACACCCCAGCTCGTGCTCTGCGGGCGCTGCGGCTGGGGGTTGCCCCCGGGCAGCTCGGCACGCGGACCGCCGGGCGCCGGCAGCTGGCGGCCGGGGCCACCGGGCTGCTGGAAGCCGCCCTGGTCGTTCTGGGCGTGCCTGCCCTGCTGCTGCGGCTGCCGGACGGGCGGGCCGCTCTGCTGGCCCTGCTGACCGAACTGGCCGCCCTGCTGCTGGCCCGGCCGGCTCTGTCCCGAGTGACCGAAGAGATTGGGCTGACCCGAGTCCGTACGGCCGGGAGCATCGCCCTGGGCACCGCGGGCACCCATCCGGGCACCGCCGCCGAAGGCTCCGGTGAGACCGCCACCGGACGGCGCCGGGCCGCCCGGCCGGCCCGCGTTCTGCGGACCGTTGTTCTGCAGGCCGTTGCTCTGGGAGCCGGCTGCGGGCTGGGGCTGACGCGGGCCGCCGTCGCGCGAGGGCAGTGCGGCACGCGGACCGGAGCCCGCACCGACCTGCCCGCGCTGCGCGCCGGCTCCGAGCGCGGCCGAGGAACCCGCGGGGGAACCTCCGAGGCCGGGACGCGGGGCGCCGCCCGGGGCACCACCGGCGAGAAGCCCGCCGGGAGCGCCGGACTGCTGGCCGGGGCCCTGCTTGGACGGGGGCTGCTTGCCACCGTGGGCGACGTCGACGGGAAGCATGACCAGCGCGGTCGTACCACCGGAGTCGGAGGGGCGCAGCTGGATGCGGATGCCGTGTCGCAGGGACAGCCGGCCGACCACGAACAGACCCATGCGCCGGGAGACGGAGACGTCCACGGTCGGCGGGGATGCGAGCCGCTCGTTGATCGCCGCGAGGTCCTCGGGCGAGAGGCCGATACCCGTGTCGTGGATCTCGACGAGCACCCGGCCGTCCGGCAGCGCGTGACCGGTGACCTTGACCTTCGTCTGCGGAGAGGAGAACGACGTGGCGTTCTCCAGCAGCTCGGCGAGCAGGTGCACGAGGTCGTTGACCACGCGGCCCGCGACCTCGGTGGCGGGCACGGCGGCCAGTTCGATGCGCTCGTACTGCTCCACCTCGGAGGCGGCGGCACGGAGCACGTCGACCAGCGGCACGGGGCGGGTCCACCGGCGGCCCGGCTCCTCGCCCGCGAGGACGAGGAGGTTTTCGCCGTTACGGCGCATACGGGTCGCGAGGTGGTCGAGCTTGAAGAGCGAGGACAGCTGGTCCGGGTCGGCCTCGCGCGACTCCAGCTCGGAGATGAGCGAGAGCTGGCGCTGGATGAGGCCCTGCGAACGCCGCGACAGGTTGGTGAACATCGCGTTGACGTTGCCTCGCAGCAGCGCCTGTTCGGCGGCGAGGCGGACTGCCTCGCGGTGCACGTCGTCGAAGGCCGCGGCCACCTGGCCGATCTCGTCCCGGGAGTGCACACCGACGGACTCGACGGAGGTGTCGACGTCCTGCGGGTCCGTCTCGGAGAGCTGCTTGACGAGCTCGGGCAGCCGGTCCTGGGCGACCCGGGTCGCGGTGTCCTGGAGCCGCCGCAGCGACCGGATCATGGACCGGGCGACGACGAAGGCGCCGACGAGCGAGACACCGAGGACGAGGAGGATGACCGCACCGTTGAGGATGGCCTCGCGCTGCGACTCGTCGCGCAGCTCGCGGGCCTTGCCCTCCATGTCGCTGAGGAGGGTCTCCTCGATGGTCTTCATCGCCTGGATCTTGGTCGAGCTCTGGTCGTACCAGTCCATGTACGAGCGGGTCTTCTTGCCCTCCATGCCCGTCGGACTCTCGAGAACCTGCTTCGCGTACATGTCCGCGGCGTTGATCTCGGGGTGACCGCTGGTCAGCGAGGCCGTGAGCTCGTCGGCGCTGTTGCCGGTGTTCTCGTAGGTCGACTTGAACGAGGCGAGCGTCTGCGCCTCCTTGCGGAGGGCGTTGCGGCCGAACTGCTGGTCGTTCTTGTCGAGGTTCGTCTCGGTGCTGTTGCCGCCGGGCAGCGCCGCCGCGATGATCGCTCGCTGGACCGAGGCGTACTCCTTGGAGGAGGAGAAGGCCGCCAGGGCCCGGGTCCGCTTGATCATCTCCGGGTTGTTGGTCGCCTGCGCCATGTCCTGCGAGAGGCTCAGCAGCGAGGTGATCAGCTGGCTGTAGCGGTCGATCGTGTTGAGACTCGGAGTGCCCTTGGCGTACGCGTCCTCGCGGATGCCCCGGATCTGGCCGAGCTGCGTCGAGATCTGGGCGACGCTCGCGTGGATGCCCTCGAGGGCCTCGTCGTTGTCGGTGTTGCCGATCGCGTTGGTCGCCTCGAAGAAGGCGTCCTTGGCCCGGTCGCTCTTCTTCCGGGGCTCGGTGACCTTGAAGTCCGTCGGCTTCACACCGTTGGACAGCGGGCCCGCGGACCGGTCGCGCTCCTCCTGGAGCGCCACAGCGAGCGCGGTCGCCTGCTTGGTCATCTTGGTCAGCAGCTGCATGTGCTCCAGCTGCTGCATGTCGTTCATGGACTCGTTGATACGGAGTCCACCCAGGGTCGTCGCCGCCACCACGGGAAGGGCGAGGAGCGAGACCAGACGCGTGCTGATGCGCCAGTTCCGAAGGGCTATTCGGGAGCCGGTGTTGATCGGTCCACGCGACTGGAACGCCGTGACCGGCTCCGCGCCGCCGCTCGTAGGCGTGCCTGAGCGCTTTGCGCGGTCACCACTGTCGCCGACCGCGGCCTGCCCGGGGTTCTGGGCGTGCTGGGGCGAGGAACCGCGGTCGTTCCCGCCGCGCGGCTCCTGATCCGCCGGAGCTTCCCCTCGGCCCTGGCGGGCCTGGGGAGACCCCATGCCATCCCTCTTGAAACGTCCCTGCACTAGCGTCGCAACCTCTGGACCAGGCGTCCCCTTCCGCGTGCGCGGGCCGGGACGGTGTCGGCGTCGTGGGGCGCTGGACGCGCCCCATGGTGGTCGTGAGTGACCGGCGTTCTTCCCCCTCCCGCCGCCACTCGGCGCTGCGTTGCGCCCTGCGCGCCGGCCTGAAACCCGCGGCGGTGCGTGGAATTCCAGCACAGTGCCGGATCTCCAACAAGGGCCATGTACCGGCCTGTGACCTGGGTGACACGTTGTGATGAATGTGTAACAAGGTGTGGAGAGTGTTCATGGTCAAACCGGACCATTAGTGATGAGTCGCTTAGGGGCAGGGGGTGTCCCAGTCGCCATGATCAGGAGCGGAATGGAGCATTCAGCTATGCAATGTCCGTTTCATGTCACGTGATCGGCTGCCCGCGATGCGGCTTTTGTCGGCAACTTCGTGAGCAAACTCACATGATGATCGCCGTCTCTTCCGGGCGTCCCGCGGGAATTGGATGTTTAGCCTGACGCTTTACAGGGATGGCGAATCCGACAACCGGTGCCCCTTCGGGCGGCGCCCAGACCGACAGGGCCCAGACGGCAGATGAAGACCACGATGATGTTCCGCAACATTGCCAACCCTCAGCGCACCACGCTGGCGCACCTCGAGGACGCTCAGGCGCTGCAGACGCCGGAGCGGCCGGAGCACTCGGTCGACCTGCCGACCCAGACGGCCAACCCCCGCCGCACCATCCTGATGGAAGCCCCCGTCGCGGCCGGCGCCTGAGGACGACGCCTCCCCGGCGCCGCCGTCCCCCTCACCTCGCCGGGCGAGGCGATAGCCTGGAGCGTCAGTCTTCCAGCCAGCAAGTGAGGGGCGACAGCTTCCCGTGCGCATCGCCAGGTTCTCCATCGACGGCAATGTCGCCTTCGGCGCCGTGGAGGGTGAGGGAACCGTTGAATCCGGTGACCTCGTCCTCGACATCATCAGGGGCATTCCGTACACCGACTTCGAGCTCTCCGGCACCAAGGTCCCGCTGAGCAAGGTCCGGCTCCTGCCCCCCGTGCTCCCCAACAAGGTCGTGGCCATCGGCCGCAACTACGCGGAACACGCCGCCGAGCTGGGCAACGAGGTCCCGGAGGTCCCGGTCGCCTTCTTCAAGCCCACCACTTCGGTGATCGGCTCGGGAGACGCCATCGAGTACCCCTCCTTCTCGAACGAGCTGCACCACGAGGCCGAGCTGGCCGTGGTCATCGGCCGCATGTGCCGCGAAGTCCCGCGTGAGCGCGTCAAGGACGTCATCTTCGGCTACACCTGCGCCAACGACGTGACCGCCCGCGACGCCCAGCAGCGCGAGAAGCAGTGGGCCCGGGCCAAGGGGTTCGACACCTCCTGCCCGCTCGGCCCCTGGGTGGAGACCGACCTCGACCCCACCGACCTCACCATTCAGGCGACGGTCAACGGCGAGCAGCGCCAGCTCGGCCGGACGAGCGACATGATCCGCTCCATCGAGGACCTGGTCGTCCACATCACGGAAGCCATGACGCTGCTCCCGGGCGACGTGATCCTCACCGGAACCCCCGCAGGGGTCGGCCCCCTGCACGTCGGCGACGAGGTCGCCGTCACCATCGAAGGCATCGGCACTCTCACCAACAAGGTGATCAAGCGTGGTTAACGGACCTGTCCGCGTACGTTTCTGTCCCTCCCCGACCGGCAACCCGCATGTGGGCCTGGTCCGTACCGCCCTGTTCAACTGGGCGTTCGCCCGGCACAACAAGGGCACCCTGGTCTTCCGTATCGAGGACACCGACGCGGCCCGCGACTCCGAGGAGTCGTACGACCAGCTCCTCGAGGCGATGCGCTGGCTCGGCTTCGACTGGGACGAGGGCCCCGAGGTCGGCGGCCCGCACGCCCCGTACCGCCAGTCGCAGCGCATGGACATCTACAAGGACGTCGCCGAGAAGCTCCTCGCCGCCGGTCACGCGTACCACTGCTACTGCACGACCGAGGAGCTCGACGCCCGCAGGGACGCCGCACGCGCCGCCGGCAAGCCGTCGGGTTACGACGGCCACTGCCGTGACCTGAGCGCCGAGCAGACCGCCGCGTACGAGGCCGAGGGCCGCGCGTCGATCGTCCGCTTCCGGATGCCCGACGAGGCGATCACCTTCACCGACCTGGTCCGCGGCGAGATCACCGTCCAGCCGGAGAACGTGCCGGACTACGGGATCGTCCGGGCCAACGGTGCCCCGCTCTACACGCTGGTCAACCCGGTCGACGACGCCCTGATGGAGATCACCCACGTCCTGCGCGGCGAGGACCTGCTCTCCTCCACCCCGCGGCAGATCGCCCTCTACAGGGCGCTCATCGAGCTGGGCATCGCCAAGGAGATCCCGCTCTTCGGCCACCTCCCCTACGTCATGGGCGAGGGCAACAAGAAGCTCTCCAAGCGCGACCCGCAGGCCTCGCTCAACCTCTACCGCGAGCGCGGCTTCCTCCCCGAGGGTCTGCTGAACTACCTCTCGCTCCTCGGCTGGTCGATCGCCGAGGACCGCGACATCTTCGACATCGACGAGATGGTCGCCGCGTTCGACATCAAGGACGTCAACGCCAACCCGGCCCGCTTCGACCTGAAGAAGTGCGAGCACATCAACGCCGAGCACATTCGCAGGCTCGACGTGGACGCGTTCACCGAGGCGTGCGGTCCCTGGCTGAAGGCCCCGTTCGCGCCCTGGAGCCCCGAGGCCTTCGACGCGGAGCAGTTCGCGACGATCGCTCCGTACGCCCAGACCCGCGTCACCGTCCTCTCGGAGATCACGGCCAACGTCGACTTCCTCTTCCTCGACGAGCCGGCCGAGGACGAGGCGTCCTGGGCCAAGGCGATGAAGGAGGGTTCGAGCGACCTGCTCGTCACCGCCCGCGCCAAGCTGATCGCCGCCGACTGGAACGCCGAGGCCCTCAAGGCAGCCGTTCTCGCGGCGGGCGAGGAGCACGGCCTGAAGCTCGGCAAGGCCCAGGCGCCGGTCCGCGTCGCGGTCACCGGCCGCACGGTCGGGCTGCCGCTCTTCGAGTCCCTGGAGATCCTGGGACGCGAGAAGACCATCGCCCGCGTGGACGCGGCGCTGGCGAAGCTCGCCGCGTAGTACCGACGCAACGGGCAGGGGCCCGGACGAGCCGCACGGAGCGGCTTGTCCGGGCCCCTGTGCGTGGCGGGCCGGTTAGAGTCGGCCCATGGCGATCAGAGCCGTCCTGTGGGACGTTGACGACACCCTGTTCGACTACGGGAGCGCGGCTGCCGACGGCCTGAGCAGCCACATCGAGGCGGAGGGGCTGCCCGAGGGCTACCGCTCGGCCCAGGAGGCCCAGGACGTCTGGGAAGAGCTCACCCAGCGGCACTGGGAGCGTTTCGCCGAGGGCCTGACCGACTGGCAGGGCCAGCGCCGCGATCGGGCGAGGGACTTCCTCGGCCGCCCGCTGAGCGACGCCGAGGCCGACGAGTGGTTCGGCCGGCACATCCGCCACTACGAAGCGGCCTGGTCGCTGTTCCCGGACACGGTGCCCGCGCTGGACGCGCTGGCGGCGACGTACCGCCACGCCGTCCTGTCGAACTCCTCGCTGGAGCACCAGCACCGCAAACTGACCGTCCTCGGCGTGCGGGACCGGTTCGAGTCGGTGCTCTGCGCGGCGGAGCTGGGCATCTCCAAACCCGAGGCGGCGGCCTTCCACGCCGCCTGCGAGGCGCTCGCGCTGGCCCCGCACGAGGTGGCGTACGTGGGCAATGAACCCGACATCGACGCAGGTGGGGCGGTGGCCGCCGGGCTGATGGGGATCTGGCTCGACCGGAACGACCGGGGTGGCAGGCCCGATCTTGTGCGGATCACCGGGCTCGGTCAGCTGCCCGGCCTGCTGGCGGGCAATACCCGTTTTGGAGCGCCGGACACCTTCGGGTAGTGTTCTTCCTGCGCCGCCCGAGCGGGACGAAAGATCCGCCGGGAAGCGCAGACAGAAATAAAACCCCCCAGGGGGTTGCGTTTCAGTGGGCTATGGTGTAATTGGCAACACTACGGTTTCTGGTACCGTCATTCTAGGTTCGAGTCCTGGTAGCCCAGCGCAAGACTGAAGTAACAAGCCCCCGTTGTGTAGCGGCCTAGCACGCTGCCCTCTCACGGCAGTAGCGCCGGTTCGAATCCGGTCGGGGGTACAGATCCTTCCCGCGAGAACATTTGGGTCGCACCCACGTTCTTGATGCAGGATCGCTAGGGCCCCCGTTGTGTAGCGGCCTAGCACGCTGCCCTCTCACGGCAGTAGCGCCGGTTCGAATCCGGTCGGGGGTACTTGTAACACCATGGGCTATGGTGTAATTGGCAACACTACGGTTTCTGGTACCGTCATTCTAGGTTCGAGTCCTGGTAGCCCAGCGCAAGTCCGAAGTAACAAGCCCCCGTTGTGTAGCGGCCTAGCACGCTGCCCTCTCACGGCAGTAGCGCCGGTTCGAATCCGGTCGGGGGTACAACAGCTGGAAACGGAAAGGCCCTTCACCTCGGTGGAGGGCCTTTCCGCATGGGCCGCGGGCCTCAGAGTCCGTACCGCCGGGCCGATTCCTCGCTCTGCGCCAGACGTCGCAGCGACATCAGCAGCGGCTCGTTGAGTACGGCGGAGGCGACCGCGGTCTCCACCTGCTCCGCCTCGGACGCGTAGGTCTCCATCACGTCCAGGTCGTGGGCGGCGACGTGCTCCATGAACCGCCCCTGCCGGGTCAGGTACGCGATGTCGCACGGGTAGCCGAGGCGGATGAGGGTGGCCACGCTGGCGACCAGGGAGCGGTACACGGGGGAGAGTTCGCCCAGTTCCCGCGCCGTCGTCCAGCCCAGTTCGCCCAGCAGCCGGTCGACCTCGGCGCGTGCGGTCGCCGTCTCGGGGGCCTCCTCGTCCGGCGCGGGTCCGTGCGGCAGTGCCCACAGGGCGGCGCCCAGCCGGATCGTCCGGCCCAGGGACTCGTCGTCGACATGTCCCAGTACCTCGCGGGCGGTTGCCACCGGGAGCCCGCCGACCTGGAGCAGGGCCCGCACCAGGCGCAGCCGGCGCAGATGGCTCTCGTCGTACTCGGCCTGGGTCGCGCTGACGCGCGCACCGGGCTGCAGGAGCCGCTCCCGCAGGTAGTACTTGATCGTGGCGGTCGAGACGCCGCTCTGTTCGCTGAGTTCCGACAGTCGCACGTCTGCGCCTTCCCTTGCGCCGCCCCTTGGGTGGTGCCACTATCCAACCATTGGATAGTGCAACTCTCCAAGATCTAGGGGGCGCAGCATGTTCGCGAAGCCGATTCCCGGCCGCACGACCGCAGGGGCGGAGGGCGATGTCGTCGTTCTGCTGATCGGGATGCGGATCAACCACTTCCGGGGCGTGCACCACTGGCTGCCGGTCCTCGCCGCGATGCCGCGCATGCTGCGGGAGTTGAGCAAGGACAAGAGCCGGGGTCTGCTGGGCTACACGCTGCTCTCCGGCTCGCCGCGGACGTACTACGTCGTCCAGTACTGGGAGTCGAAGGAGAAGTTGTACGCGTACGCCGCCGCTCCCGACATGTTCCACCGCAAGGCGTGGGCGATGGTGAACCGCAAGGAGAAGAAGTCCCGGCAGCATGTGGGGCTGTGGCACGAGACCTACATCGTGCCCGAGGGGTCGTACGAGTCGATCTACGCCGATATGCCGGCGTACGGACTGGCTGCGGCGACCGGCGTGCTGCCGATCGAGGGGCGAGGCCGCCGTGCGGCGGACCGTCTCGCGCACCGCTCGTCCGGTGACTGACCCGGGGGACGTGGCCCGGAGGGGGTGAAGGGGGCCGCCACGGCGCTGGGGCGGCCTTCGGGGGAGAGGGTCGAGCGGGGCTCGTGTCAGCCGGTACGGCGCAGGGCCTCGCTCAGCCGTGCGGCCGAGTCGATGACCGCCTGGGCGTGCATCCGGCCCGGGTGACGCGTCAGTCGCTCGATCGGCCCGGAGACCGACACGGCGGCGACCACGCGGTTCGAGGGCCCCCGCACCGGCGCCGAGACCGAGGCGACGCCCGGTTCCCGCTCGCCGATCGACTGGGCCCAGCCCCTGCGGCGTACGCCGGAGAGCGCCGTCGCGGTGAACCGGGCGCCCTGGAGGCCCCGGTGCAGGCGCTCCGGCTCCTCCCAGGCCATCAGGATCTGCGCGGACGAGCCGGCCTTCATCGTGAGCGTGGAGCCGACCGGCACGGTGTCCCGGAGTCCGGACAGCCGTTCCGCCGCCGCCACGCAGATCCGCATGTCGCCCTGCCGGCGGTAGAGCTGCGCGCTCTCGCCGGTGATGTCGCGCAGATGCGTGAGCACCGGTCCGGCCGTCGCCAGGAGACGGTCCTCGCCGGCAGCCGCCGCGAGTTCCGACAGCCGGGGGCCGAGAATGAAACGGCCCTGCATGTCCCTCGCCACCATGCGGTGGTGTTCCAGTGCCACGGCCAGTCGATGAGCCGTGGGTCGTGCGAGCCCGGTCGCCGCGACCAGCCCGGCGAGGGTGGCCGGACCGGACTCCAGGGCGCTCAATACCAGAGCTGCCTTGTCGAGAACGCCGACGCCGCTAGAGTTGTCCATACGACGATACTCGCGTCTCACTCTGTGAAACGCAAGTTCAATTTCCGGCGGAAGTTGCGAACCTGTACGGGCGGCCACACAACGGCCCGTAGCCGTCGCCCCGCATGGGGGTCCGGACGATGGCGCACCGAATCTCTAGTTGGGCCGGCGAAGACGCCGGCCGGAGGGAAAGCGATGGGTAGGACACTCGCGGAGAAGGTCTGGGACGACCACGTCGTCCGGCGCGCGGAGGGCGAGCCCGACCTTCTCTTCATCGATCTGCACCTGCTGCACGAGGTGACCAGCCCGCAGGCGTTCGACGGCCTCCGGCAGGCCGGCCGCCCGGTGCGGCGTCTCGACCTCACCATCGCCACCGAGGACCACAACACCCCGACCCTCGACATCGACAAGCCGATCGCCGACCCGGTCTCCCGCGCGCAGCTGGAGACCCTGCGCAAGAACTGCGCGGAGTTCGGCGTCCGGCTGCACCCGCTGGGCGACGTCGAGCAGGGCGTCGTGCACGTGGTCGGCCCCCAGCTCGGTCTGACGCAGCCCGGCACGACCGTGGTCTGCGGCGACTCCCACACCTCCACGCACGGCGCGTTCGGCGCGCTGGCGTTCGGCATCGGCACCAGCCAGGTCGAGCACGTCCTGGCCACCCAGACGCTGCCGCTGGCCCGCCCGAAGACCATGGCGATCACCGTCGAGGGCGAGCTGCCCGACAGTGTCACGGCCAAGGACCTGATCCTGGCGATCATCGCCCGGATCGGCACCGGCGGCGGCCAGGGCTACATCCTCGAATACCGCGGCTCCGCCATCGAGAAGCTCTCGATGGAGGCCCGGATGACCATCTGCAACATGTCGATCGAGGCCGGTGCCCGCGCGGGCATGATCGCCCCGGACCGTACGACGTTCGACTACCTCCAGGGCCGTGACCACGCCCCCGTGGGCGAGGACTGGGACGCGGCCGTCGCGTACTGGAAGACCCTGCGCACCGACGACGACGCCGTCTTCGACGCCGAGGTCGTCATCGAGGCCGCCGAACTGGCCCCGTTCGTCACCTGGGGCACCAACCCCGGCCAGGGCGCGCCCCTGTCGGCCAACGTCCCCGACCCTGCTTCGTACGAGGACGCCTCGGAGCGCCACGCCGCCGAAAAGGCCCTGGAATACATGGGGTTGACCGCCGGGCAGCCGCTGCGCGACATCAACGTCGACACCGTCTTCGTAGGTTCCTGCACCAACGGCCGTATCGAGGACCTGCGCAACGCCGCGGCGATCCTGGACGGCCGCAAAGTCGCCGACGGCGTACGGATGCTGGTCGTCCCGGGCTCGGTGCGCGTCGCCCTGCAGGCCGTCGAGGAGGGCCTGGACAAGGTCTTCACCACCGCCGGCGCCGAATGGCGGCACGCGGGCTGCTCGATGTGTCTCGGCATGAACCCCGACCAGCTGGCCCCGGGCGAGCGCTCGGCGTCCACCTCGAACCGCAACTTCGAGGGCCGGCAGGGCAAGGGCGGCCGTACGCACCTGGTCTCCCCGCAGGTCGCCGCAGCCACCGCGGTGCTGGGCCATCTGGCCTCGCCCGCCGACCTGTCCGATGTCCTCACGCCCGCCGGAGTCCGATAGCCATGGAAGCATTCACCGCACACACCGGCCGGGCCGTCCCGTTGCGCCGCAGCAACGTCGACACCGACCAGATCATCCCCGCCCACTGGCTGAAGAAGGTCACCAGGGACGGCTTCGAGGACGGACTCTTCGAGGCATGGCGCAAGGACGAGAACTTCGTCCTCAACCGCCCCGAGCGGGCAGGCGCCTCCGTCCTGGTGGCGGGTCCCGACTTCGGCACCGGTTCCTCGCGCGAACACGCCGTCTGGGCGCTCCAGAACTTCGGCTTCAAGACGGTCATCTCCTCCCGGTTCGCCGACATCTTCCGCGGCAACTCGCTGAAGAACGGTCTGTTGACCGTCGTGCTCGACCAGCAGGTCGTGGACAGCCTGTGGGAGCTGACGGAGGCCGACCCAACGGCCGAAATCACCGTGGACTTGGAGAAGCGACAGGTCCTCGCGGAGGGAATCACGGCCGACTTCGAGCTCGACGAGAACGCCCGCTGGCGTCTCCTGAACGGCCTCGACGACATCAGCCTCACCCTTCAGAACGAAGCGGACATTGCGACTTATGAGGCGGCAAGGCCGACCCACAAGCCGCGTACAATTGACGTCTGAGCAGCGCTTTTCCATGACTGCGCCCCCTGCCTTCGGGCAGGGGGCGCAGTCGCTTGTTGAGCCCCCCTCGGGCGACAACTCGCCCCAGATGGCACAATCGGTGCATGGAACGCGACAGCCAACTCGAGCTCTATGGCCAAGTCGCCGACCGATTGAAGGAAGCGCACGCAACGGTGCGTGAACTGCAAGTCCCGGAGGGCGTACGGATGGCGCTGACCCGGAAGCTGCTGGTCGTCACGGCTGCGGCGAAGCACGATCTCCCAGATGCAGCAAGGCGTCTGGACCGGTTGATGAAGGACCTCCATGAGGGCCGATTCCCCGAAGGTGACTGACTCTGCGGAACTGCGCAGCGGTCGACTTCGTTGCGGCACTAGGGTGATTAGCCCGTTTCGTGTTTGATTTGCGGTATATATCTGCCTAACGTGCGAAAAAGCTTGAACACTTACGTTCTGGCAATGTCTCCGAAGGGGAAGACGTGAACAAGGCGCAGCTCGTAGAAGCGATTGCCGACAAGGTCGGCGGCCGTCAGCAGGCCGCAGACGCTGTCGATGCGGTACTCGACGCGATCGTCCGCGCAGTTGTCGCAGGGGACCGTGTCTCGGTCACCGGCTTCGGCTCGTTCGAGAAGGTCGACCGCCCCGCCCGCTACGCACGCAACCCGCAGACGGGTGAGCGCGTGCGGGTCAAGAAGACGTCCGTGCCCCGTTTCCGTGCGGGACAGGGCTTCAAGGACCTGGTGAGCGGCTCGAAGAAGCTCCCCAAGCACGATGTGGCCGTGAAGAAGGCGCCCAAGGGCAGCCTCTCGGGTGGCGCTTCCACCCGTACGACCACCAAGGCCGCGGCCAAGAAGGCCACCGCCAAGAAGGCCGTGGCGAAGAAGGCCACCGCCAAGAAGACCGTGGCCGCGGCGAAGAAGACCACCGCGACCGCCAAGAAGGCCACCGCGACGGCGAAGAAGGCCACGGCGACCGCCAAGAAGACCACCGCCAAGCAGGCCGCCCCCGCGAAGAAGGCGACCACGGCGAAGAAGGCCGTTGCCAGCAAGACCGCGCCCGCCAAGAAGACCACGGCGAAGAAGGCGCCCGCGAAGAAGACCACGGCGCGCAAGACCACGGCCAAGAAGGCCACTGCACGCAAGAAGTGAGACCGGGCAGCGCTCGTTCCTCACACGCGCCGGGCCGGGCTCCCCTGGGGGAGCCCGGCCCGCGGGCTTTCCGGCGTCCGGAAGGGGTCAGAGGGTCTGCAGCGTCACCAGGGTGATCCGCGGCGAAGCGCCCTCGCCGCCCATCTCGATCCGTACCCGCTGCCCCGGACGCAGCAGCCGCAGGCCGCCCGCGTCGAAGGCCGGGGCGTCGAAGTCCACCGGAGTGCCGTCGTCGAGGAGCACGCTGCCGGTGCGGGTCTCGGAGTCGTACGTATACGCGGTCGCCTGCATGGAGGGCAGCCTATCGGTCCCGCGCGGGCGCGGCCGAAGCGCGCAGTCCGGCGGTGTGCGGGCCGACCCCGAGGGCCAGTGCCACCCGCAGATCGTCACCGGTGTCCACGTCCCGGCGGACGGAATCCAGCCCGGACAGCGTAATTTCCGCTGCTCCCGAAGCCAGATGTCTGGCCCTCGAAGGGCCACCGAATGCCGGACACAATTCGACTCCGGGCGCCGCCGACAGAAATGTCGTACCGATTCTCGCCGCATCCGTCACGAATGCACGGGGAAATGCGGCCGAAAAATCGAGCACCCGAGCCAATTCCTCGGGTCGGAGTGCGGGAAGATCCGCGTTGAGTGCGGCCACCGCCGCGCCGGCCCGCAGCGCCCGCACCGCACGCGCACCGTGGGACAGGGCCGCGTTGAGCCCGGCCGCCGGTGTGTCCGCCACGATGCGGGCTCCCAGTGCCGAAAGCGCCGCCCCGGCCACCGGATCGTCCGTGACGACCACCACATCCCGCACCCCCGGGCAGGCCAGTGCCGCGGCCACGGTGTCCTGGGCGAACGCCAGGGCCAGCCGGGGTCTCGGCAGGCCGCCCGCAGTCGGCCCCAGCCTGCTCTTGGCCCGCGCGAGCGGCTTCAGCGGGACGACCAGGGACCAGGACCCGGTCAGATCGGTGTTCGTGGCCATCTCCCCCTTCGTACGCATGGCGACTTATTCTCGCCTGCCGGTGCGACAACCCGGAGGTCCGGCCCGGAAGGCGGGGCGTACGGTGTTCTCGACAGAGCAGGGGCCTGGGGCGAGACTTGACCGTCAGTAGCCAGGCAGTAGGTCAGGTCTTAGAGGAAGGTGTCCGAGTGTCCCGCCGCAGAATCGGCTTCTGGTACCGCCTGGCGGCGGTCATCGCAAAGCCGCCATTGGTGGTCCTGTTCAAGCGCGACTGGCGGGGAATGGAACACATTCCGGCCGAGGGTGGATTCATCACCGCGGTCAACCACAACTCGTACCTGGACCCGCTTTCCTATGCGCACTTCCAGTACAACACCGGCCGGGTGCCGCGGCTGCTCGCGAAGGCGGGACTGTTCAGGACCCCCTTTGTCGGAATGATGCTGCGAGGCACCGGCCAGATCCCCGTGTACCGCGAGACGACCAATGCGCTGGACGCTTTCCGCGCCGCCGTCGACGCGATCGAGCGGGGCGAATGCGTGGCGTTCTACCCCGAGGGCACGCTCACCCGCGACCCCGAGATGTGGCCGATGGCCGGCAAGACCGGCGCCGCCCGCGTCGCGCTGCTGACCAGGGCGCCGGTCATCCCCGTCGCCCAGTGGGGCGCCAACCTCGCGATGCCGCCGTACGCCAAGGAGAACAAGTTCAGGTTCTTCCCCCGCAAGACCCTCCAGGTGCAGGCCGGTCCGCCGGTGGACCTCGACCGGTTCTACGAGCTGGAGGCGACGCCGGAGGTGCTGCGCGAGGCGACCGAGGTCATCATGGCCGCGGTCACCGCACAGCTGGAGGTCGTACGGGGCGAGAAGGCACCCGCCGAGCTCTACGATCACCGCAAGGCCCGCGCTGAGCAACGGCGCAAGGCAGAGGGAAAGGGACCCACGTGACGCACCCCGCAAAGGCAGCCGTCTTCGGAACCGGCTCATGGGGTACGGCCTTCGGCATGATCCTCGCCGACGCAGGCTGCGACGTGACCCTCTGGGGCCGTCGCGCGGAGGTCGCCGAGGCCATCAACACGACCCGTACCAACCCGGACTATCTGCCGGGCATCGAACTCCCCGCCTCGGTCCGCGCCACCACCGACCCCGCGGAAGCCCTGCGCGGCGCCGAGTTCGCGGTTCTCGCCGTGCCCTCGCAGACCCTGCGCGCCAACCTCGCGCACTGGGCCCCGCACCTGGACGACGGCACCGTCCTCGTCTCGCTGATGAAGGGCGTCGAACTCGGCACCGCCAAGCGGATGAGCGAGGTCATCGCCGACGTCACGAAGGTCACCGCGGACCGCATCGCCGTCGTCACCGGACCCAACCTCGCCAAGGAGATCGCCGAGCGCCGCCCCGCCGCCGCCGTCGTCGCCTGCCAGGACGAAGCGGTGGCCCAGCGCCTCCAGGCCGCCTGCCACACCCCGTACTTCCGCCCGTACACCAACACCGACGTGGTCGGCTGCGAACTCGGCGGCGCCGTGAAGAACGTCATCGGCCTGGCGGTCGGCATCGCCGACGGCATGGGTCTCGGTGACAACGCCAAGGGCTCCCTCATCACCCGCGGCCTCGCCGAGACCACCCGCCTGGGCCTGGCCATGGGCGCGGACCCGCTCACCTTCTCCGGACTCGCGGGCCTCGGCGACCTGGTGGCGACCTGCTCGTCCCCGCTCTCGCGCAACCACACCTTCGGCACCAACCTCGGCCGCGGGATGACGCTCCAGGAGGCGATCGCCGCCACCCGGCAGACCGCCGAGGGCGTCAAGTCCTGCGAGTCGGTGCTCGATCTGGCACGCCGGCACGGAGTCGACATGCCCATCACGGAGACCGTCGTCGGCATCGTCCACGAGGGCAAGCCGCCGGTGGTCGCGCTCAAGGAGCTGATGTCGCGCAGCGCCAAGCCCGAGCGGCACTGATCCGCTCCCGACGCGCCTCCCGCACGCTGTGCCTGCACTCCTCCCCACCGGGCCTGCAAGGTACGCTCATCGCGATATGAGCAGCGAGAACCTCCCCCAGAGCCCTGAGAGCCCCGAGAGCCCTGTGCAGGGCCGCAAGCCGCGGGTGGCCGTCGTGTTCGGCGGCCGAAGCTCCGAGCACGGCATCTCGGTCGTCACGGCCGGCGCCGTCATGAAGGCCATCGACCGGACCAAGTACGACGTCCTGCCGATCGGCATCACGACGGACGGCCGCTGGGCGCTCACCGCCGACGACCCCGCACGCATGGCCATCGCGGACCGCAAGGTGCCGAACGTGGACCAGCTCGCGGAGTCCGACCAGGGTGGTGTGGTGCTCTCCGTCGACCCCGGAAGCCGCGAAGTCGTCTACGCCGAACCGGGCGCGGTCCCCAAAGCCCTCGGCGAGGTCGACGTCGTCTTCCCGGTGCTGCACGGCCCCTACGGCGAGGACGGCACGCTCCAGGGCCTCCTGGAGCTCTCCGGAGTGCCGTACGTGGGCGCCGGTGTCCTGGCCTCGGCCGTCGGTCAGGACAAGGAGTACATGAAGCGGGTGTTCACCTCCTTCGGACTGCCCGTCGGCCCGTACGAGGTGGTGCGCCCCCGTGAGTGGGACAACGACCGTCCCACCGCCCGCAAGCGCATCGTGGAGTTCGCCGGCGAGCACGGCTTCCCGCTCTTCATCAAGCCCGCCCGCGGCGGTTCCTCGATGGGCATCACCAAGGTCGACGACCTCGCCGGTCTCGACGAGGCGATCGAGGAGGCCCGCCGCCACGACCCCAAGTTCCTTGTGGAGTCGCTGCTGCGGGGCCGCGAGATCGAGTGCGGTGTGCTGGAGTTCGAGGACGGTCCGCGCGCCAGCGTGCCCGCGGAGATCCCCCCGGTCACCTCGCACGACTTCTACGACTTCGAGGCCAAGTACATCGATTCGGCGGCCGGGCTGGTGCCCGCTCCGCTCACCGAGGAGCAGACCGCGGAAGTCCGGCGGCTCGCCGTCGACGCCTTCGAGGCCGCCTCCTGCGAGGGCCTCGTGCGCGCCGACTTCTTCCTCACCGACGAGGGCGACTTCGTCATCAACGAGATCAACACGATGCCGGGCTTCACGCCGATCTCCATGTACCCGCGGATGTGGCAGGAGACCGGCGTGGACTACCAGGAACTGGTGGACCGGCTGATCCAGGCGGCGCTGAACCGGTCCACGGGCCTGCGCTGACGACGCGAGCCCGTCGAGAAGGGTCCGTCCCGGTCAGGCACTAGAGGCTGTCCGGGACGGTCTTCCTGACGGGCTCCGCGAACTCTGCCAGCGGGGTGACGTCGTGGGCGTACTCGACCGGGAGCGTCACCTCCACATAAGCCTTGCGGTACGTGGTGGTGAACCGCGGACCGGCGTCCTCCCGCTGCTCCAGCAGCCAGTTGACGCCGTCCGCTTCGATCCCCTCGGACTGGGCGTCCTCCATCTTCGCGGGTCGGGGGACGCCGCAGCGCAGTACGATCGCCCCGTCTCCCCATCCGGCCGTCAGGTCGGAAGCCGGCTCGGGATCGTTCCGGTCCAGACCGGCGATGGTCTCCGGCAGCTCCTCGTGCAGCGCTTCGCAGTACGCGGCGGCCTCCGAGGACGGTGTGGGAACCGTGATCGTCGCCCGGGCGTCGCTGGAGGAGCAGCCCGCCGCGGCCAGGACGATCAGGGCAGCGGACGGAGCGAGGAACAGCGAACGGGGGAGCCGGCGGCCGGAGTACGTCACCGGCCCAGCCTAGACGGGGGTCAGAGGTGGACGACCGGGCAGGTCAGTGTTCGTGTGATGCCGTCCACCTGCTGGACCTTGGCCACCACCATGCGGCCGAGTGCGTCGACGGTGTCGGCCTGTGCGCGCACGATCACGTCGTAGGGGCCTGTGACGTCCTCTGCCTGAATGACTCCCGGGATTTTCGCGATGGTCTCGGCGACTGTCGACGCCTTGCCCACCTCTGTCTGAATAAGGATGTACGCCTGTACCACGGAACCTCCAGGGCGGCCACGAGGATCATGTGGGGGAAAGGGACGCCACGTTATCGCGTCGCCGCGGGCCACGGGGAGACCTGGGGGCCGGATGACGCCCACAGCGTGGCGTACGGAAGACAGAAGTTGACGTATCTCTTGACGGTACCGACAGCAGTGACGGCACGCGACCGCAAGCCCACCGGTGCAGAAGGGGGACAGACATGCCAGTACGTCCCGGGGCAGGCTGCCTCCGGCGGCCGACGGCCCACGGCCCGGGCCTCGGTCCGCTGAAGCAGCCCGGACAGGTGTCCGGTGCGATAAATGAGAGGTGAGACTCGGTGAAGGGAACCGTGGGCGAGTTGGGGGAGTTCGGGCTCATCAGAGAGCTCACTTCCCGGCTCACCACCACTCCGGCGGTACGGCTCGGACCCGGCGACGACGCCGCGGTCGTGGCCGCTCCCGACCGCAGGGTCGTGGCCAGTAGCGACATCATGTTGGAGGGGCGGCACTTCCGCCGTGACTGGTCGACGGCGTACGACGTCGGCCGCAAGGCAGCCGCGCAGAACCTCGCCGACATCGCAGCCATGGGCGCCGTGCCCACCGCGCTGCTGCTCGGCCTGGTCGTGCCCGCCGAACTCCCGGTCACCTGGGCGGGCGAGCTGATGGACGGCATCCGTGACGAGTGCCAGGTCGCGGGCGCGGCCGTGGTCGGCGGCGACGTCGTCCGCGGCGACGCGATCACCATCGCGATCACCGCGCTCGGTGATCTGCGCAATCACGAGCCCGTCACCCGGGCCGGCGCCCGGCCCGGCGACGTCGTCGCCGTCACCGGCTGGCTCGGCTGGTCCGCCGCGGGCTTCGCCGTGCTCTCCCGGGGCTTCCGCTCACCGCGCGCCTTCGTCGAGGCCCACCGGCGCCCGGAACCGCCGTACCACGCGGGCCCCGCGGCGGCCGGGCTCGGAGCCACCGCCATGACGGACGTCAGCGACGGACTCGTGGCGGACCTCGGGCACATCGCCGAGTCCAGCAAGGTCCGGATCGACCTGCGCTCCGGGCTCATCGACATCCCCTCGCAGATGTCCGACATCGGCCAGGCCGTCGGTGTCGACCCGCTGCAGTGGGTGCTGACCGGGGGAGAGGACCACGCGATCGTGGCCACGTTCCCGCCGGACGTGAAGCTTCCGGCCCGCTGGAAGGTGATCGGCGAGGTCCTCAACCCCTCGGCGCTGCCCCAGGTGACCGTCGACGGTGCGCCCTGGACCAGCAAGGGCGGCTGGGACCACTTCGGGGACATCGAGGACGCCCAGTAGATTGCCGCGTATGCCCATACGCACCGCTGTACCGCCTCGTGTCCTCACCGTCGCCGGGTCCGACTCCGGCGGCGGTGCGGGCATCCAGGCCGACCTCAAGACGATGCTGGCCCTCGGAGTGCACGGCATGAGCGTGCTCACGGCCGTGACCGCGCAGAACTCGCTGGGGGTCCAGGGCGCCTGGGAGCTTCCGGTGGAGGCCGTCCGCGCCCAGTACCGCAGTGTCGTCGACGACATCGGGGTCCAGGCCGTCAAGACCGGAATGCTCTCCTCGGCCGCCCTCGTCGAGACGGTCGCCGCACTCCTCGCGGACACGGACGCCCCCGTGGTCGTCGACCCGGTCGGGGTCTCCAAGCACGGTGATTCGCTGCTCGCCGCCGAGGCGCTGGAATCCGTACGGACGAAACTGCTGCCGGTCGCCACCGTGGCCACCCCGAACCTGGACGAGGTGGCGCAGCTCACCGGTATCACCGTCACCGACGAGTCCGGGATGCGGCGGGCCGCCGCCGGGATTCTTGTCCACGGGCCGCGCTGGGTGGTGATCAAGGGCGGGCATCTGCCGGGCGAGGCCGTGGATCTGCTCACGGACGGCGACGAGGAGCACTGGCTGCGTGCTCCCCGGCACGACAACCGGCACACGCACGGCACGGGCTGCACCCTCGCCTCCGCCATCGCGTCCGGTCTGGCGGTGGGCAGGGACGTACCTACGGCCGTCCGGGCCGCGAAGGAGTACGTCACCGGGGCGATCGCGGCGGGCTTCCCGCTGGGCGGCGGGATCGGCCCGGTCGATCACGGCTGGCTGACGCGTACGCAGGGCTGACCGGGCCCCACAGGGCACAGCAAAAGGCCGGTCCACCGAGGTGGACCGGCCTTTTGGGCAACCGGTAAGGCTGCGCTACGACGAAACGTCAGCGCGCGACCTTGCCGGCCTTGATGCACGAGGTGCAGACGTTGAGCCGCTTCGGCGTCCGCCCGACCACGGCACGCACGCGCTGGATGTTGGGATTCCAGCGACGAGACGTACGGCGGTGCGAGTGCGAAATGCTGTTGCCGAAGCTCGGCCCCTTGCCGCAAACGTCGCAGTTGGCAGCCACGGGTCACTCCAAAGACTTCAGATGCACTTACAGTGAATTCCGGCGCGCCGGATTCATTTGACTGAAGTGGCGGTACCGGAGGAATGGGCCCGACTCTCGCCGGGCAACCGAAGCAGCATACAACGGCTGCGTCGGAGATACGAAACTACCATGGCTTGCCCGGTCGCCCGCCCCGCCCCTGTCCCCGCCGGAGCCTCCGCCCGGGGGCTACTCTGCGGAGCAACCCGCTGCCGACGGCCGCTTCAAGGAGGACCATCAGGTGCCGCAGCTCCCCGACGATCTGGACGCCGTCGCGGTGCGCACCTGGTGCTCACTGGCACTGGAGGCACTGGGCCGGGAGCGCGAGGAGATCGACGCGATCAACGTCTATCCCGTCGCCGACGGGGACACCGGCACCAATCTCTATCTGACCGTGGAATCCGCCGCAGCGGCCGTGGAAGCGGTCTTCGCCGCCCATGAGACCGGTTCCTCCGTGGCCGGCCGGGCCGATGCCGTACGGGCCATGGCGCACGGTGCTCTGATCGGCGCCCGCGGGAACTCCGGCACCATCCTGGCGCAGCTGCTGCGCGGCATGGCCGGGGTACTGGCCGAGAGCGGTGACGCGGAACACCTGCGCGCGGCACTCACCAGGGCCGCCGCGGCAGCCAGGCAGGCCGTCGCCCATCCCGTCGAAGGGACGGTGCTGACCGTTGCCACCGCGGCGGCCGAGGCGGCGGAACGCACGGACGGGGCCGAGGGCCTCACGGCAGTGGTGGACGCGGCGTACCAGGGCGCGCGCATCGCACTCGCCGCCACCCCCGGACAGCTCGCCGTCCTCGGACAGGCGGGGGTCGTGGACGCGGGCGGACGGGGCCTGGTCGCCGTACTCGGCGCACTGCTGGAGGCCGTCTCCGGGCAGGCGCCGGAGCGGACGTCGTGGGCGGTGCCCGAGGTGCTGCCCAGGCCGGTGGACGACTGCGCGGCCGACGAGGACGGTCCGGCCTTCGAGGTGATCTACCTGCTGGAGGCCCGCGACGAGGCCGTCGACCGGCTGCGGACCCGGCTGGACGGACTCGGCGACTCCCTGGTCGTGGTGGGCGGCGACGGACTGTGGAACGTCCACGTCCATGTCGACGACGCCGGCGCCGCCGTGGAGGCCGGGGTCGAGGCCGGACGGCCGTACCGCATCCGCATCACCCACTTCGGCGCCGACCGGGTCCACGCCCACGCCGAGCCCGCCCAGCGCGGAGTCGTCGTGGTGGTCCCCGGCGACGGGCTCGCCGGGCTGTGCACGGAGGCGGGGGCGACCACCGTGCTCGCGCGGCCCGGAGAGCCGCCCGCCAGCGGCGAACTGGTCGACGCGATCCGCCGGGCGCACGCCCGCGAAGTGGTCCTCCTGCCCAACGACGCGATGCTGCGCCACACCGCCGGTGCCGCCGCAGAACAGGCCCGCGCCGAGGGCGTCCGGGTCGCCCTGATCCCCACCCGCGCTGCCGTCCAGGGCCTCGCGGCGCTCGCCGTCCACGAACCGGACCGCGGCTTCGACGAGGACGTGGTGGCCATGACCGCCGCCGCCGGCGCCACCCGGTACGCCGAACTCGCCGTCGCCGAACGGCAGTCGTGGACCATGGCGGGCATCTGCCAGGCCGGTGACATCCTCGGCCTGATCGACGGGGACGTCGCCGTCATCGGCGCCGACGTGCCCGCGACGGCCCGCACCGTCCTGGACCGGATGCTCGCGGCGGGCGGCGAACTCGTCACGCTGGTGCTGGGCGAGGACGTGCCGGACGCGCTGGCCGACGCGCTGGCGGAGCACGTACGAGAGGGGTATCTCGCCGTGGACACGGTGGTCTACCGGGGCGGCCGTCAGGTGGCACCACTCCTGATCGGCGTCGAGTAGGGGTCCGTCGGCCCGCCCTGGGGCGCCCGCCGGACATTTGTCAGTGGCGTGGTGTGCAATGGATCGCGTGTCTTCGTTCGATGAACCCCTGAAGAAGCTGCTCGGCGGAGCCACCGCGAAGGTGATGGCCGAACACCTCGACCTGCACACGGTCGGTGATCTGCTCCACCACTACCCGCGGCGGTACGAGGAGCGCGGCCAGCTCACGGCGCTGTCCGACCTCCCTCTGGACGAGCACGTGACCGTCGTCGCACAGGTCGCCGACGCGCGGATCATGGTGTTCAACAACGGCCGGGGCAAGCGCCTCGAAGTGACCCTCACCGACGGCAGCGGCCGGCTCCAGCTGGTCTTCTTCGGCCACGGCGTCCACAAGCCGCACAAGGACCTGCTGCCCGGCCGGCGGGCGATGTTCGCGGGCAAGGTCTCCGTGTTCAACCGGAAGATGCAGCTCGCACACCCCACGTACCAACTGCTCGACGCCGACCCGGCCGAGGCCACGGAGGCGGTCGACGCCTTCGCCGGGAAGCTGCTGCCGATCTATCCGGCCTGCAAGCAGCTCGACTCCTGGCGGATCGCCAAGGCCGTCGACACGGTGCTGCCCAGCGCGCAGGACGCCGTCGACCCGCTGCCGCCCACCCTGCGGGAGGGGCGTGGCTTCACGGCCCTGCCCGAGGCCCTCGTCAAGATCCACCGCCCGCAGACCAGGGCCGACATCGCGGACGCCAGGGACCGGCTGAAGTGGGACGAGGCGTTCGTCCTCCAGGTGGCGCTGGCCCGCCGCCGCTATGCCGACACCCAACTCCCGGCGGTGGCCCGCAGATCCGTGCAGGACGGCCTGCTCGACGCGTTCGACGCGAAGCTGCCGTTCACCCTCACCGAAGGCCAGGAGAAGGTCTCCGCGGAGATCTTCGGCGACCTGGCGACCGAACACCCGATGCACCGCCTCCTCCAGGGCGAGGTCGGCTCGGGCAAGACGATGGTCGCCCTGCGCGCCATGCTCGGCGTCGTCGACGCGGGCGGGCAGGCCGCCATGCTCGCGCCCACCGAGGTGCTCGCCCAGCAGCACCACCGCTCCATCACCGAGATGATGGGCGAGCTCGCCGAAGGCGGCATGCTCGGGGGCTCGGATCTGGGCACCAAGGTCGTGCTGCTCACCGGGTCCATGGGCGTCCCGGCCCGCCGCCAGGCCCTGCTCGACCTGGTCACGGGCGAGGCCGGCATCGTGATCGGCACGCACGCGCTGATCGAGGACAAGGTGCAGTTCCACGACCTGGGCCTGGTCGTCGTGGACGAGCAGCACCGCTTCGGCGTGGAGCAGCGCGACGCCCTGCGCTCGAAGGGCAAGCAGCCGCCCCATCTGCTCGTCATGACCGCCACCCCCATTCCCCGTACGGTCGCGATGACGGTCTTCGGTGACCTGGAGACCTCCGTACTGGACCAGCTCCCCGCGGGCCGTTCGCCGATCGCCAGTCATGTCGTCCCCGCCAAGGACAAGCCGCACTTCCTCAGCCGCGCCTGGGAACGGGTCCGCGAGGAGGTCGAGAACGGCCACCAGGCGTACGTCGTCTGTCCCCGCATCGGGGACGACGCCGACGAGGCGGCGGAGAAGAAGGGCAAGAAGGGGAAGAAGGGGGAGGACGCCAAGGGCGCGGCCCCCGAGGACGAGGGGGAGAAGCGGCCCCCGCTCGCCGTGCTGGAGATCACCGAGCAACTGCGCAAGGGGGCGCTCGCCGGGCTGCGGATCGAGGTGCTGCACGGCAGGATGCACCCCGACGACAAGGACGACGTGATGCGCCGCTTCGCCGCGGGGCAGGTCGACGTCCTGGTCGCCACGACCGTCATCGAGGTCGGGGTGAACGTCCCCAACGCCACCGCGATGGTGATCATGGACGCGGACCGCTTCGGCGTATCCCAGCTCCACCAGCTGCGCGGCCGTGTCGGCCGTGGCTCCGCGCCCGGTCTCTGCCTGCTGGTCAGCGAGGCCCACGAGGCGAGTCCCGCGCGGGCCCGGCTCTCCGCGGTCGCCGCCACCCTCGACGGCTTCGAACTCTCCCGGATCGACCTGGAGCAGCGCCGCGAGGGCGATGTGCTCGGCCAGGCCCAGTCCGGCGTCCGCTCCTCCCTGCGGGTGCTCAGCGTCATCGACGACGAGGAGGTCATCGCCGCCGCCCGCGAGGAGGCCGCCGTCGTCGTCGCCGCCGACCCGGACCTGGAGCACCTGCCGGAGCTGCGTACGGCTCTGGACGCGCTCCTGGACAAGGAGCGGGAGGAGTATCTCGACAAGGGGTGACCGGGGCCCGATCCGCCGGGACGCCATATCGTGGGTGCACGGCACGCGTACCGACCTGTGTGCCACCCGCGACCCTAGGGACAGACACTCATGACCCGCGTGATCGCCGGCTCGGCCGGCGGACGCCGCCTGGCAGTCCCGCCCGGGACCGGCACCCGCCCCACGTCCGACCGGGCGCGCGAGGGCATGTTCTCCACCTGGGAAGCGCTCCTCGGCACCCTGGAGGGCATCCGCATCGCGGATCTGTACGCGGGTTCCGGTGCCGTCGGCCTCGAAGCGCTCTCCCGCGGCGGGGTGCACGCCCTGCTCGTCGAGGCCGATGCCCGGGCCGTCCGCGTCGTGCGCGACAACGTCCGCACGCTCGGTCTCCCCGGCGCGGAGGTCCGGGCAGGCAAAGCCGAACAGATCGTGACAGGACCGGCGCCCGCCGACCCCTACGACGTGGTGTTCCTGGACCCGCCGTACGCCGTCACGGACGACGATCTCCGCGAGATACTCCTCACACTCCGTACGCAGGGCTGGCTCACCGACGATGCGCTCGCCACCGTGGAGCGCAGCACCAGAGGCGGAGAATTCAACTGGCCCAAGGGATTCGAGCCACTGCGGGCCCGTCGCTACGGCGAGGGCACGCTTTGGTACGGTCGCGCCGCCTCTACGTGCGAAGACGCACGATGACCGGACCGGAGAGCGAGGGAATCAAGTTGCGCCGCGCCGTCTGTCCGGGGTCATTCGACCCCATCACCAACGGACATCTCGACATCATTGGCCGTGCCTCGAAGCTGTACGACGTCGTACACGTCGCGGTGATGATCAACCAGTCCAAGCAGGGACTGTTCACGGTGGAGGAGCGGATCGAGCTGATCCGCGAGGTCACCGCGGACTTCGGCAACGTCGAGGTCGAGTCCTTCCACGGCCTCCTGGTCGACTTCTGCAAGCAGCGCGACATCCCGGCGATCGTGAAGGGCCTGCGGGCCGTCAGCGACTTCGACTACGAGCTGCAGATGGCCCAGATGAACAACGGCCTCTCCGGCGTCGAGACGCTCTTCGTGCCGACCAACCCCACGTACAGCTTCCTGTCGTCCTCCCTGGTCAAGGAAGTGGCGACCTGGGGCGGCGACGTCTCCCATCTGCTGCCGCCCAGGGTCCACGAGGCGCTCACGGAGCGTCTGGGTCAGAAGTGAAGCGCTGACCGTCCGTCACCAGGTGTCGGACGGGAGCCGACTGGCCTTACAGTCGTCCCGTCCGTCTCCAACAGCAGCAGAGAGTGGCGAGCACACGGTGGACGTGCAGAAGAAGCTCGACGAAATCGTCGAATCGGTGGGGAACGCCCGGTCCATGCCCATGTCGGCGTCGTGCGTGGTCAACCGCGCCGAGCTGCTCGCTATGCTCGAAGAGGTACGGGAGGCCCTGCCCGGCTCCCTCGCCCACGCCCAGGAGCTGATCGGCGGACGCGAGCAGCTGGTCGAGCAGGCCCGCCAGGAGGCCGAGCGGATCATCGAGTCCGCCCATGCCCAGCGCGGCTCGCTGGTCTCGGACACGGAGATCGCCCGCCGGTCCCAGGACGAGGCCGACCGCATCCTGACGGAGGCCCGCAAGGAGGCCGAGGAGGTCAGGGCGGAGGCCGACGAGTACGTCGACAGCAAGCTCGCCAACTTCGAGGTCGTCCTCACCAAGACCATCGGCTCCGTCGACAGGGGCCGCGAGAAGCTCCTCGGCCGTGGCCAGGGCTACGACAGCCAGGGGTACGAGGACCCGGACTTCGCCGAGGCGCCGGAGCGCAGCGCGGACCCGGAGACCCTCCAGCGGCGGGCCGACGACTACGTCGACACCAAGCTCGGTGCCTTCGAGGCCGTACTCGCCAAGACCCTGGAAGCGGTCGGCCGGGGTCGCCAGAAGCTGCACGGCCGGGTCGCCACCGACGATCTGGGGGCGCACATGGCCGCCCAGGACGCGGCGGGCAGCCAGGGGCACACCAGCGACGAGGACCACTGGGCCGGTCTGGCCGACCTGGCCACTCCGGACCAGACGCCCCAGCAGCCCCACTTCCCGGTCCAGGCACAGCCGGACTTCCCGGTCCAGCAGGAGCCGCAGTACGCGCAGACGTACGCGTACCAGGACCAGCCGCTCCAGCAGGACGCCTACGGATACCAGCAGCAGCCCGACCCGTACGCGGCCTACGCGCAGCAGGGCTACGACCCGAACCAGGGCCAGCCCCAGCAGGACTACGGCTGGCCGCAGCAGCCGGCCCAGCCCCCGGTGCAGCAGGGTGAGAGCGCGCTCGACGAGACCAGTCTCTTCGACACCAGCATGATCGATCTGGAGCAGCTGCGCCGCTACGAGCAGGGGCGCTGACCGGAACGCTCCGGAGCGCGCGGGACCCGATTGGGTGCTGGGCGGTGCGTCCAGTATCCTGGCCATTCGGTCGCGCCTATGTCCGCGATTCCGGCTGCCCGCTTCTCACTCGAATCCGGGACAGCCTTCCCCGGCGCAGCGCGATGCACACATGACTCGAAAGCAGGAAAAGCCCTGAACGGCCACCTCGACCACCGCAACCCTCTCGTGTTCGATACGCGCGAGCTGGGTCGGCGTCCTGGTGCCCTCAAGCGGCTGACCCGCTCGGTGGAGGCACCCAAGGACCTGGGTATCGACGGAGTCATCGGTGTGCCGGAAGGCGCGCCCGTGGCGCTGGATCTCCGCCTGGAGTCGGTCATGGAAGGGGTGCTTGTCACAGGCACCGCCCGTGCAACGGCCGAAGCGGAGTGCGTAAGGTGTCTGGAGCCGCTGAGCCGAGAGGTCTCGGCGGACTTCCAGGAGATGTTCTCGTACCCTGACGCCGATGACCGGGGCCGCAGCAGGACTGCGGAGCCGGTCGACGACGCCGAGGACGACGAGGACAGGTTCTTCCTCGAGGACGGCTTGTTCGACCTCGAGTCTGTGCTGCGTGACGCGGTGGTGCTCGCACTGCCGCTGCAGCCGGTGTGCAAGGAGACCTGTGCCGGTCTGTGTTCCGAATGCGGAATCAGGCTGGACGAGAATCCCGGCCACCACCACGATGCCGTCGACATTCGTTGGGCGGCACTGCAAGGACTCGCCGAGACCGTTCAGGACGGCGAGAAGGACAACATGGGCGGCGCCGAAGCAGGCGTCGACGAGAAGCAGGAGAAGTAGCCGTGGCTGTTCCGAAGCGGAAGATGTCGCGCAGCAACACGCGCCACCGCCGGTCGCAGTGGAAGGCTGCGGTCCCCACCCTGGTTTCGTGCGAGCGTTGCCAGGAGCCGAAGCTCCAGCACATTGCGTGCCCGAGCTGCGGCACCTACAACAAGCGCCAGGTCCTCGAGGTCTGAGCGGCTGGTGAGAGGCCCGATGTCTGAGTTGTCCAGCGCCAAGAAGCAGGCAGACAACGTCAACACAGCCTCGTCCCACACGCTTCTGGAAGGGCGGCTCGGGTATCACCTCGAGTCCGCCCTTCTGGTGCGTGCGCTGACCCACCGTTCGTACGCATACGAGAACGGCGGTCTGCCCACCAACGAGCGGCTCGAATTCCTCGGGGATTCGGTGCTCGGCCTGGTGGTCACGGACACGCTGTACCGAACCCACCCCGACCTGCCCGAAGGCCAGCTGGCCAAGTTGCGGGCCGCGGTGGTCAACTCGCGTGCACTTGCGGAAGTGGGCCGCGGCCTCGAACTCGGCTCCTTCATCCGGCTCGGCCGCGGTGAAGAGGGCACGGGTGGCCGGGACAAGGCTTCCATCCTCGCCGACACACTGGAAGCAGTGATCGGTGCCGTCTATCTCGACCAGGGCCTCAGTGCGGCCTCTGAGCTGGTTCACCGGCTCTTCGACCCGCTGATCGACAGGTCCTCAAGCCTCGGCGCCGGCCTGGACTGGAAAACCAGCCTCCAGGAGCTCACCGCGAGCGAGAGCCTCGGGGTTCCCGAGTACCTCGTCACGGAGACCGGTCCGGATCACGAGAAGACCTTTACTGCTGCTGCTCGCGTCGGTGGTGTCTCGTACGGCACCGGCACCGGCCGTAGCAAGAAGGAAGCGGAGCAACAGGCGGCGGAGTCCGCCTGGCGCGAGATCAGCGCCGACGCGGAAGCGCGACAGGCAGCGGCGAAGGCCGCCGCCGAGGCAGGGGTCGCCGACACTCCTGCCGAACCGTCGCCGCCGAACACGGACGTCGCTCCGGCCTGAACCATGAGGAAGCCCCTCGGTGCCCTGGTGCACCGGGGGGTTTTCCCTGTCCAGCACCGCCCAGTTCTCCCGAGGAGCGTCACCGTGCCCGAGCTGCCCGAGGTCGAAGTCGTACGGCGGGGTCTGGAGCGCTGGGTCACCGGTCGCACCGTCGGCGCGGTGGAGGTGCTGCATCCGCGTGCGGTACGCCGGCACCTCGGGGGCGGGCCGGACTTCGCGGCCCGGCTGCGCGGAATCCGCTTCGGCACGGCCATGCGGCGGGGCAAGTACCTGTGGGTGCCGCTCGACGACATGACCTTCTCGCTCCTGGGCCACCTGGGGATGAGCGGCCAACTGCTCGTACAGCCGCAGGACGCCCCCGACGAGAAACATCTGCGGATCAGGATCGCCTTCGACGACGCTCTCGGCACCGAGCTGCGCTTCGTCGACCAGCGGACCTTCGGCGGGCTCTCGCTCCACGAGAACACTCCGGAGGGGCTGCCCGACAGCATCGCGCACATCGCCCGCGACCCGCTCGACCCGGCCTTCGACGACGCGGCGTTCCACACCGCGCTGCGGCTGCGCCGCACGACGGTCAAGCGCGCGCTGCTCGACCAGACCCTGATCAGCGGTGTCGGCAACATCTACGCGGACGAGGCCCTGTGGCGGTCGCGGCTGCACTACGAGCGGCCGACCGCGACCCTCACCCGCCCCACGACGGCCACCCTGCTCGGGCACGTCCGGGACGTCATGAACGAAGCCCTCGCGCAGGGCGGCACCAGCTTCGACAGCCTGTACGTCAATGTGAACGGGGAGTCCGGCTACTTCGACCGGTCACTGGACGCGTACGGACGCGAGGGGGAGCCGTGCCACCGCTGCGGCACGCCGATCCGCCGCCGCGCCTGGATGAACCGCTCCAGCTACTACTGCCCGCGCTGCCAGAGGCCGCCCCGCGCCCAGACCGCGTCGTAGCGCCCGCGGGCTTCGAGGACCACGGGCCTCCTGCCCCTCCTGGCTCCCCGAGTCGGGCATTGGCATGTTCGCCGCCGCAGCTCGGGATGCCGGTGGGGTGCCGTCGTGCCACGCTGGAAGGGATCTTGCCGATCCGACAGCTCGGCTGACGTATGGCCCTGCCACCCAGGGAGTCCGCGATGCCCAGTGACACCATCCCGCCCCCAACGGCCGGTACCGACCCGAGCCCGTGGCACGCGCGCGTATCGGGTACCACCGTCTTCGCCGCAGCACTGATGATCTTCGGTGGTGCGATGGCGCTCTTCGAAGGAATCGCGGCCCTCGCCAAGGACGACCTGTTCGTCGCGACGCGCCACTACGTGTTCGAGTTCAGCCTGACGGGCTGGGGCTGGGTGCACCTGATCCTGGGCATCGTCGTCATCCTTGCCGGCTGCGCCGTGCTCACCGGAGCCCTGTGGGCACGCTTCCTCGGTGTGGCCGTGGCGGGGCTCAGCGCGATCGCCAACTTCCTGTGGGTGCCGTACTACCCCTTCTGGGCCCTGACGTTGGTCGCCGTGAACATCTTCGTCGTCTGGGCGCTGTGCACGGGTATGCACAGAGAAGCCGGCGACGGACGACCCGCCTGAGCGGACGCGCCGGGCGAATGCCGCCTGGACAGGAGCAGGAGCCCGCTGTCTCAGAGGCCGAAGAACTGAGGCCCTGTCCCCTCAACCTGTGGAATTCCGCCTATACACAGGGCGCTTCAGTCCCCGTTGGGGCTCGTGTGGACGGTCACGTAATCCCCCAGGTCTGTGATCACGTAGTTCCCCACCTGCCGGCCCCGTCACCAAAGGGCTGTACCGAGCGGCCAGAGCTCGACTGACCGGTTCTGGTTGCAGGGCGGTGTGGGGTCAGCCGAGCGAGAGAAGGAATTTCCCTCGGCCTGTACCCGTCTCCAGCAGCTGATGTGCCTTTGCTGCCTCGGCCAGGGGCAGGGTCTCCGTCACCCCGGCCCGGATCCGACCCGCCGCGAGCAGCCGGAGCGCCTCGGCGAGGTACTCGCCGATCTGCTCGGGAGCCCGACGGGCGAGGTCGCCGATGTTGAACCCGGCGATGGCTCGGTTGCCCTTCCACAAGTCCCATACGGAGGCGGTCCACTGCTCGTGCCGACCGAGGTCTCCGTAGGCCACCAGGCGGCCGAACGGCGCCAGCATGGTCAGGCTCTGCTCCCGGATCGGCCCGCCGACAGGGTCGAGGACCAGGTCCACGCCCCGGCCGCCGGTCACCTCGGCCAACTGCTCCGCGAAGCCTTCGCGCAGGAAAACGGCGTCGTAGCCCAGCTCGGCGGCGTACGGAATCTTCTCCGCCGAACCGGTCGTGCCGTACACCCGGCCGGCCCCCAGCTCCCGGGCCAGTTGCGCAGCCGCAAAGCCCACTCCTCCCGCCGCGGAGTGAATCAGCACGTCTTCCCCCTCCCGCAGCCGTCCGGCGTCCTTGAGCACGCCGAAGGCCGGCAGGTAGGCCGCAACCGGCTCGCCGAGCGCCAGCCCGCTCACCCCCGCACCGAGCGCGACGACCGTCCCGGCCACCTCCAGGCCGGGTATGTCCACTCCGCCCGGCCCGTCCGGGGCGCCGAACTCACCCCGGCGGTGCTGGATCTCGGCGAAATTGACGCCCGCGAAGGCGACCCGCACAGCGACCTGGCGTGGAGCCGGCACCGGCTCGGGCAGATCCAGCTCCTCCAGTACCTCGACTCCTCCATTGCCCCGGAACCCGACCGCCCGCATCCAACGCTCCCTCGTCGTCATGGCCCCCCGGCGGTGGCCGTGCGGGGGGCAACAACTCAAGTGATCTCGATATTCCGTGCCGCAGAATTGCATGACCGTCGACAGCTCTGGGAGCGAGATAGGCCGCTGGAAACTCTGAAACTCTCTGTGATGGCGCCGCTCGACGCCGAGCCTGTCACCACCAGAAGAGACCACCCGACGCCGCACCCATCGAACAGCAAGAGGAGCACGCGGCCCTGGTGCTCCTCTTGCTGTTCGACGGCGTTGAGCCCGGCTATCCGAGATGAGCCCGACCCGCCCCGACTGAAAGGCCGTCCGCAGGTACGACAGAGCAGCAGATGACATTGGTGCTTGCGGACGTCCGGCCCCGCCTCCTGCTGGGTGGCGCAGCGAGGCTTTTCAGCCGGGGGCAGGAGGCGTTCCGCTTAAGGTGCCGTTCCCCTCTTACTAGAGAGTTGAGGGGAGACAGCGTCCGTAGCGTCCGCACAGGGCAGCGCATCAGCTCTGACCTGCACAAAGACTTTGGACGCTAAACAAAATGTTTAGCGTCCGCAGCGTCCGCAACGACTTCCCCGGGCCCATCAACACGCTGCCGGAGCACGCAGAAAGCCTCCGCGGTTGCCGGGGAAAGGCGCACACCTCGGCAGCACCGCCCCGATGAGGGACTCGGATGCCCCCGGGGCGGTCTGACCTGCAAAATCCACCTCGCCGGTGAGGGCGGACGCCGCCCGCTGGCCCTGTTCATCACCCCGGGCCAGTGGGGCGACGCCCCGCGGTTCATCCCGGTCATGGAGCGTGTCCGTGTCGCCCGCCTGGACGGTGGGCGACACCGGACTCGGCCTGACCATCTCGGCGTCGACAAGGCGTACTCGTCCCGCCGCAACCGCCGCTACCTGCGACGACGCCAGATCAAGCACACCATCCTCGAGCCGAAGAACCAGCGGGCCAACCGCCA
This sequence comes from Streptomyces sp. NBC_00234, assembly GCF_036195325.1. Taxonomy (NCBI): domain Bacteria; kingdom Bacillati; phylum Actinomycetota; class Actinomycetes; order Kitasatosporales; family Streptomycetaceae; genus Streptomyces; species Streptomyces sp. NBC_00234. Next base: position 5,819,135 of record NZ_CP108101.1, read on the forward strand.
AGCCCGCGGCAGCAAGGGCGGCCGCCCCGTCGGCTTCGACAAGACGAGCTACAAGCGCAGGAACGAAGTTGAGCGAACGATCAACGCGCTGAAGAACTCCCGGGCCGTGGCCACGAGATTCGACAAGCGCGCCTACATCTTCCATGGCACCGTCACGCTCGCCTCGATCAGACTCTGGCTCCGCCCATGATCTCTCCCGGATCTAGTAGCCGGTTGTGCCGTCGAGCATCTCGCGCAGGATGTCCAGGTGGCCGTTGTGGCGGGCCGTCTCCTCGGTGAGGTGGTGCAGGATCCAGCGCAGGTCAACGTGGAGGCCGTTACGGATGGTTCCCTGGGCCTGCTTGTCCAGGTCGTTCCCGGCGACCAGTTCGCGGTATCGGGCGCTCTGTTCGGCGTATTCGTCGAGCAGCTGCGTGAGGGGGAAGTCGACGGCGATTCGCATCTCGCGGTCGGGGTCCTCGTCGGTCATGGGGGCCCGGTCTTCCTCGCCGAGGAAGATCACCTGGAACCAGTAGTACTCGACCCAGCGGAGGTGGTTGATCACTCCGCTCATGGTCATCAGCGGTGAGCCCGGCAGGAGCGCCTTGCGGGCGTTCTCCGCAGAGACGCCTTCGCACTTGGCGCGAGCGGTGCCACGTGCGTAGTCGAGAAACGTGGTGAGCTGGGTGCGCTCGTCCCACGCGGGCGGCGTGTCATCGATTCTGGTCATCGCGCGAAGCGTCCTCGATCACTGCGACCCATGTCGAGGGATTTATCGACGACCCCGACCTGCTTCACCCAGTTCCTTGTCCGGCGGGTCGATACAGCGATCCAGCGCCGGTGGGCGCTGACCTGCGGAACTCTCAGAAGCCGAAGAACTGACCTCCCGACGGAGCGACCTGCGAGGTTGCACCCCCTCTCGTCTCTGACCTGCGGCTGAACGCTTCGGCTTGGTGAACGTTGGTGGTTGGTGAGCGGCCCTTGCCGGGGCAGGTGGCGGGCACGGACGGCTCGGCCGAGGGATCTCCGGGGCACGTGCGGCGGGGCTGAACCGTCGCCTCTTGATCACATGTGTCCGACGGGTACAACCCTTGGCCGGATCCGGCTGTCTGTACGTGTGCAGATCAACTGCATTCGAATGTGCGACGGCTGCCGGGTAAACGTGACCGGAACTGTCCGCGCACTCTCCCGCTAAGGAGCCCGCGTGGCATCCCGTGCACTCGGCACCGGTGTGGTCCTCGCCCTCACCATGGCGTCCACACTCGTCGCCCTGCCCACCGCCCAGGCCACGGCGCCGTCCGGCCCTGCACAGGCGACGACCGCCCTGCCGGGGAAGAAGAGCGACTTCAACGGCGACGGCTACGCCGACCTGGCCTTCACCGCGCCCGGGGCCACCGTCGACGGCCTCGCGGGCGCCGGATACGTCGGCGTCGTCTACGGGTCCGCCACCGGCCTGAAGACCGCCACCAAGCAGGTTCTCACCCAGAACTCGGCCGGCATACCCGACGCGGCCGAGGCCTCGGACGCGTTCGGCACCAACATCGTCTCGGCCGACCTCGACCAGGACGGCTACGCCGACCTGGTGGTCGGTACGTGGAGAGAGTCCGTCGGTACCGTCTCCGGGGCAGGCTCCCTGACCGTCGTCTGGGGCGGTGCGGGCGGGCTTTCGGGCGGCGCCACGCTCCTGACGGGCGAGACCAATAACTACGTGGGCAGCCAGCTGGTCGTCGGCGACTTCAACGGGGACGGCAGCCAGGACATCGGCACGACGCGCGCCTCCGTCGTCCAGTTCCTGAAGGGTCCGTTCACCCGCCAGGGCTCGGCAGCCGGCATCACTGCGGTGTCTGCGGACTACCACCACGGGTGGTTCGACATGGCGGCGGGCGACCTCAACGGCGACGGCTTCGACGAGATCGTCGGTGTCTCCGGTGGCGAGGACTACCGGGTCGCCACCATCGCTACCGGCGGCCCCACGGGCCCCGGGCCGTTCGTCGATATGAGGCACAGCGACGTACGGCGCTTCGAAGGTGGCGAGACCGTCGCCATCGGCAACGTCAACGGTGACGCATACGCCGACATCGTCGTGGGCCGCGACGACGGCCTGGACGGCGACGAGGACTTCCCGTTCTCCTTCGGCGGCATGATCACGTACGTGCCCGGCGGCGCCACGGGCCCCCAGGTCGGCAAGTCGAAGATGATGAACCAGGACTCGACGGGCGTGCCCGGTGCAGCCGAGTACCTCGACGGGTTCGGTTCGTCCCTCTCCATCGCCGACACCAACGGTGACGGCTTCGGCGAGGTCGCCGTCGGCGTCCCGAACGAGGCCCTCGAAACCACCAAGGGGGCCGGCGGCATCGTGATCCTGCCCGGCACGGCGGCCGGGCCGACCGGCACCGGTTCCACGGGCTTCAACCAGACCACCGCAGGTATCACCGGCACCGCGGAGGCGGGCGACTTGTTCGGCGGGGCCGCCGCCTTCATCGACGGCAACAAGGACGGTCGCGCCGAGCTGGCCGTCAGCGCGCCCGGGGAGAACGCCGGAGAGGGTTCCATGTGGGTCATCCCCTCCATGAAGACCGGCACCGGCTCCTTCACCTTCGGCCACGCCACTCTCGGCACCGTGGCGGTGAAGGCCGCCCTCGGGGCGTCCATCAACCGCTGACGACAAGCTGATAGTCCAGAGACGACCGAGGAGTCCCGACCGTCGTAGGAGGTCGGCCCCACTACGCACAGCACTGAGCGTTCTTGCGGCTTTGTCGCTTGTCTTGTCGTTCGTTGGCGCGCAGGTCAGGCGGCGTTTCGCCCCATCGAGCCGGTTGCCCTCGTCACCTCACGACAAGCGACAAGACAAGCGACAAGCTGGAGAGACCGACCCTTTCGGGCTGGCGTCCATCGAGTGCCTACCGCCACAGTTCCTGGACACCGAGGGACGGCCGCAGGCTGCAGATCCTCACGGCGCCTTCCAGCGAGGGCGTCCCCCTAGGAGCCTGGCAACCACCAATGGCCAGTGTTGGTACCACACCCGAGCGCTTCGCGAGAAGACTCGCGGACCTCCCCAAGGTTCGCGACAACGGCACGCACGCGCTCAGGCACTTCTACGCGTCGGTGCTCCTGGACGCGGGGGAGAGCATCAAGGCGCTCAGCGAGTACCTGGGGCACCACGACCCCGCATTCACGCTACGGACTTACACCCACCTCATGCCCGCGATCGATGACGTCTTCCGGGGGCCTGGCAGGCCGCGAGCTTGACGGGAACTGCGATCGGACTGGCTGCGTCTTCCGGCGCGGACCAAGAGGAGAGTGAGCGATGGCCACGTGGCTGGCGCCGGTGCTAGGGCTTGTAGGCGCTTTCATGGGCGCAGCGTTGGCACCATGGATGAACGCTCATCTGGGATGGCGGCGTACTCGGCGAGAGGCGTTCAACGCAGCGATTTCTGCACTGAGGATCGCGCAGGCGGCACGACACTTCGCGCAGGATGTCCCTGCCCACTACGTGGGAGGCGACGCGGCCACGGTTGAGGCATACAACCAACGGTTGAGGGAGAGGGGCATC